>JAHDFD010000005.1 GCA_020628375.1 Chitinophagales bacterium
GTGATTGGTGATTGGTGATTGGTGATTGGTGATTGGTGATTGGTGATTGGTGATTTTAACAGTCAGTATCTGGTTTTCAATGTTCTTTTCTTTCAAATTAAAAAAGAATTTGTAGTATATTTGCACACTTTTATAATTTGAATAATCATTTAATTAAGAAAATATAATTTATGTTAGTAATTGATGCACGTGAGAGCGACTCAATAGATAAGGCGCTTAAAAAGTACAAAAAGAAATTTGAACGCGCAGGAATTTTGCGTGAACTACGAAGTCGTAAGCACTTTACGAAACCATCTGTAGAAAGAAGAGCTGAAGTTTTAAAAGCAGCGTACAAACAAAAAAAATACGGTAATCTATAAGATTCCGTATTTTTTTTGTCTTGTTGTTTTGTAATCGATATTCTATTTATTTAGAAAGACGAATGAAGTGTTTCAGCCATCGTTCTGGCACTTCTTTATAATGAATGCTTTTCAGGTAATCTTCATAAGCACAAGGAACTAATTCAATCCGCTCTACTTCTGTACCATTCATCACCGGAACTTTCATCCACCACTTTTCATCGTTTTTACTTTTTACGAATTCGATTTTTTGAGTTTCCTCTAATGGAACTTTATAATTCAGGAAGTCTTCAGTGAAAAGCTGAGGATAATCATATCTTCTGGCGGTAAAACCATCGATAAAATACCACAACATCTGAGCCGCTAAACGAGCGGTTTGTCTGTTATTGTCGTTAGACGGAAAATATTCAAATAGACCTAATGAGCTTACTTTGTCACCAAAGCCAATGTAGCGGGTAAGTGCACAAGCTTCTTCTCCGGTTAAACCATGTGGAGAAGTGCTTAGTTGCCCTGGAGCATCTGAGTATCTTAAACTAGAAAGATCAATAGAGACCATGTCAGCATTTCTAACCAAAGGCTCTAAACGCTTTATATTTTCTTTGAATTCTCCTAATCGGAAGCAACTGAAGTGAAACTTCTCTAAAGTATCTACCATTTCGGGATCAACGAGATAGTGCTGATGACATAAATGGAAAAAGTTGGTTATAAAGTTAGGCTGATGTGCTAATATCTTATACAGAAATGATTTAGAATCTTTTCCTAATTCCGGGTGTTGCAAATCTATTGTTTCATCAACTACTACTAAGTTTATTGGAATTTCTTGTCGTTCATAGGCCATAAACTGACCATAAGTATAATCGTGTGTACCACCAATAATGATCGGAAAAACATTTTGTTCCAACAACATCTCTACAACGGTAGCCAGATTGTCATAAGTGTTTTTCTTATCAGAACCAGGATTCAGATTTCCTAAGTCGATTAACTGCATATTGCGTTCCCAGTTAAACAGCTTATAAAATTCTGAACGAATTAAATCCGGAGCAGAAGCACAATTAGTGTCACCTTCATTCTCATCGTCGAAGTTTAAGCCTAATATTGCAGCTCTGAAGCCTTGCCATTCCAATTCTTCATTACCATCGTTAATGGCTACCTGATGTCCCCATTGGTTTACAGATAGTTTCTTCAGATCGACTATTTCATTTATCTTGATCGGTGTTAAAAAGTTTTGCAACATATTTTATGTATATTCTAAGTGTTGTAAAGCTAAAATGTTCGATTCAGCTTTACAAAATTATTTTTTCTAATATTAATGGAAAATGTTCATATTCTAAAGCGTGTACTTTCTTGGCAATATCTTCTACAGAATCACTTTCGTCAACAGAGCAACTTGCCTGAAATATTACAGGACCTTCATCGTAGGCTTCATTAACATAATGTATGGTAATGCCAGTTTCCTTGTCTTTGTTATTTTTAACTGCTTGATGTACCTTTTTTCCATACATTCCTTTGCCACCGTATTTAGGTAATAAAGCAGGGTGAATATTGACAATTTTATCAGGATATTGTAGAATTAACTCAGAAGGAATCTTTTTCAGAAAACCAGCAAGTACGATCCAGTCAATTCTCCAAAAATCTAATTCTTTTTGTAATTTATTTGAATTGTCGATATAGCCATTATCTATGATCAAACAGGGAATTTGTTTATTTTTTGCTCTTTGAACAACATAAGCTTTACTTTTATTACAAACGATCAGACTTATTTCCACATCTTTCACATGTTTGAAATGAGCAATTAAATTCTCTGCATTTGTTCCACTACCAGAAGCGAAAATTGCTATTCTTTTTGAATTACGAGCCATTTAGAGGGCAAATTTAGAAAAAAGACCTAGACCATAATCAATTAAAACTATACATATTTTGCACAATAGAGATGTGGTAAAAAATATTTATTCTAAATCGACATTGGTTGAATATTTTTTATAAATATTGACTTTTTTTAATAAAATTTCACCATTGAAATAGTGGTCATTAATTTAAGTACCCACTATTTTTGCCACTCCTAAACGCTAAAGAATGGCACATACATCATATCCGAAAGAAGAAATTAAAGTATTATTATTAGAAGGTATTCACAATTCTTCCAAAGAAACATTGGAAAAGTTTGGATATACCAATGTAGAATTACTTCCTCATGCTTTGAATGAAGCAGAATTATGTGAAAAAATTAAAGATGTTCATTTGATCGGTATTCGATCTAAGACTAAAATTACCCAGAAAGTTTTAGATGCAGCTTCTAAGTTATGGGCTGTAGGTTGCCATTGTATAGGAACGAATCAAGTTGATTTGGATTATGCGCGTAAGCAAGGTGTTGCAGTCTTTAATTCACCCTATTCAAATACGCGTTCAGTTGCTGAGCTGGTAATTGCCGAATGTGTAATGCTTGTAAGAAGAATTCCGGAAAGATCGAATCGGGCTCATGCAGGTAAATGGATGAAAGATGCTAAGGATAGCTATGAGTTAAGAGGGAAAACCTTGGGTATAATTGGATATGGACATATTGGCTCTCAGGTTTCAATATTGGCTGAAGCTTTGGGGATGCAGGTATTGTATTACGATATTGAGCCCAAACTTCCTTTAGGAAATGCAAACTCTACCGATTCGTTGAAAGAGCTTATAGAGCAATCGGATATAGTTACACTTCATGTTCCGGCAGATAAAAGTACCGAGAACCTGATGAATCGAGAGCGTATTTTTCAGATGAAAGAGGGAAGCTATCTTTTGAATTTGAGTAGAGGGAATGTAGTTGATCTGGATGCTTTGAAAGAACGAATGATCGCAGAAGATATTAAAGGAGCTGCGATTGACGTTTTTCCTGAAGAACCCAAATCAACTGATGATATGTTCCATAGTCCTTTGCAGGGAATGCGAAATGTGATCTTAACACCACATATTGGTGGTTCTACCCGTGAAGCTCAGGAAAATATTGGTAGAGATGCGGCAAGTAAATTGGTTAAATATATGGATGAAGGGATTACTATTGGTAACCATTCGATACCTGTATTGAATTTACCTCGTAAGCACGATGATCAAACCCATAGGATTTTACATATCCACAAAAATGAAGCTGGTGTTTTGGGAAAGATAAACTCAATCTTCAGTGATCAGGGTATTAATATTTCGGGGCAATATCTGAATACTTCAGCAGATACGGGATATGTTGTGTTGGATATAGAAGCAGAAGCTTCTGCAGAAGTTGAAGAACAGTTGCGACAGATAGATCAAACGATCAGGGTAAGAACTTTGTATTAAACGATTAGCAATCGACAATCGACAATCAATGATCAACGATGTCAGCACTTTTGAGTTCCTCCCATAATGCTCGTCTTCGTTTGTGATTTTCTTTAAAAGATTCTATAATTAGGTTTATAGTTTCCTGAAGGTGGTGCATTTGCATTATTTTTAGCAAGCGTGCTATTTCTTTATAGCTTTCTCTATTGGGCGAATCTTTTAATAGATCTTCTATAACAACAGTAAACAATATACCTGTGTGATCTATGTCAGACTTTATAAGATACGGAGCATAACTGATAAGGGCGGCCTTAGGGTTATAGGCTTCTTCAACTATATCGAATAACTTATAATACATTTGTTCTTCGATATAAATATGAATCAGTAAATCCTGTACACCGAATTTTAATTCCGAAAGTTGCTTAATTAGTTTGTTTAAGGTGTTTTCCCAATTTTCTTCAGGAGTGTATTGCTTCAGTAATTTATAATATTTCTTTTTTTTATTATTGATAAGAACTTTGAATAAGGCCGCTGAAATAATGTCCTTTTTATATGCTAAAGCAGCAAGTAGTTCGTTATTTATTTTTTTGAAAGAATTATGAGTTGTTCCTTCACTTTTGTCTAATCCATGATAGCTTAAATACAATGCTTCTCCAAGGTTTTTCTTTTCATAATTGAATTTAGTAACTTCTAAGAGTAATTCATTGTTTTGAAACTTTGCCTGTTCGGCAAATAGTATTGCTTGCTTCGTTCCTTCCAATAATTCAATCACTTTGAATTTGTATAATGCTTCCTGTTTTTCAAAAAATAAGAGCTTCGCTGTTTTTGATTCATAGAATTGAAAATCTTTCAGCCATCTGTAAAATTGCTTAGCTTTTAACTGATTTGTAATTCTTGATACTAAGAAATCAGCAATTTTTTTAAAATGAAATTCGTTGTTGAATAATATTTTGCTATTTACAAAGAAGTTAAAAGGACGATCTGGAGTTTGGTCATTTTTAGGGTGTCGAATTAGTAATTCTATTCCTGAAAATATTAATTCGTTCAGAAGGTCTTTATTGCCAAGTCCATTATTAAATCTGATTCCAAGTTGTTCTAAAAGTGTTTCTAAATAATCGGAGAATGAGGCGTAGTTTTTTTCCTCTAAAAACATCTCTGTTTTTTTTAAGATAGTATTTAGTTCATCTTTTAATTTTTTTGTAGCGACTATATCTGTATAGCCATAATAGTCAAAGCCTGCATTTTTAAAGTAGGTTTTTAATTCTTTTTCTAAGTCTGCTTTTGATAGAATATTTCTTTGTTCATTATGTTTTACCAATAATTTTTCTCTTAGTTCAGGAAAATGAATAATATTTTCAATGATAAACATTTTCATGCTATGCTTATCCATATTATCTAAAACCTGCTTTACTTTAAATGAATCGAAGTATGATTTGGGTTCGTCTATGTCTATAATTTCACCATTCATACATTGGCGAATATCATATAGTACAGCAACTATATGTTTACAAATACTTCCCCATCTATATGCACAATCACAATAGCAGCGACTTATAGAATTATACTCATCTAATTCTATTTCAATTGTATAATTGGCTCCATCTCTACCACTAACAGATGCTAACCAGCTTCCATACCCATTATCCTGATTTTCATGTATCGCTCCCTTTCTAAAGTAATCTTTTCCTCTTTGAAGAATATCATTTGCTATATGTTGCTCAAAATCATTAATATTCATATCTGGAAATTATGTTTGCTCTGCACTAAAATTGTTTTTAATAGACTTTAATATTTTTTAAGAAAACCAAATAGATAAATGGGTGTTTTGTTAGAAAAAAAATGAAGAAGGCAATTTTAATTTTATTGTTCATCACCTACAATTCAGGCTTATGTTTGGGAAATTATGTTCATTTATCTGAGAACAAAGTTAATATTGAAGAAACTAGTACAAGTGTTTCTTTTACACTACGGAACAATTCACTTAAGAAAATACCATTAAAGATTCCGGGCGTAATGAATCCCAATCTTTCTCCGATGTCTAATAGTGGAGTTTCTTTGGCAATCGGACAAAAGATATTTTTCTTCTATAAAAAGAAAAAATATTTATTATTGCTTGTGGATGAGTCTTTAGAAGACAGTGTTTTATTGGTTAATGAGCTAATTAAAAAAAGAATCGAAGAGATTGAGACGAATAAACGTAAGTAATTATTTTACAAATAGTTAGAAGTATAAAAAAAATAATATTGAAATCGTTTAGTTGGCGTAGAATTTGATGTCTTATCGAAACACGTCTCTAAATTGATTTTATGTATTTTAAAACCCTCTACATTTTACTACTTTCCTGTTTTTTTGCTTCATTTTCTCTTTCAGCCTGCAATATAGACATTGTTGGGGCTATTGGTGGTGCATGTCAGGATGATGGCACTGTGCTTTATAGAATTATAGTTAATTATCAAAACGCTCCAGGACCTTTAGATGTTAATGGCACGATTTATCCTGTTCAAGCAGGTGCAAGTGCTAGTCAGCAAAATTTATATTTATGGTTACCAGGTGATGGAGAATCTGTAACTATCATAGCTCAATTTGTTGATGAACCCAACTGCAAAGATGTAGCCTCTAATTTATTTACAGCTACTTGCTGTATTCCGGATAACCAGAGTTGTAATGATGGCAATCCTTTAACAATTAATGATAAATATACCGATTGCTTGTGTGAAGGTGTTTGTGGAGTGGTAGGCAATAGTTGCAATGATGGAAATGCTGCTACCTACAATGATACATACAATGCTAATTGTGAATGTGTAGGAATACCTTGTCCAGCATGGGGGTCTTCTTGTGATGATGGTAATCTGGCAACCTATAATGATCGGGAAGATGGTTTTTGTAATTGTATAGGAACACCTTGTCCAAGTTCAGGTTCTAGTTGTAACGATGGCGATCCTACTACTTACAATGATATACAAGATGGTTTTTGTAATTGCGAAGGAACACCTTGTCCAAGTGCCGGAACAGCCTGTAACGATGGCGATCCGAATACAATTAACGATGTAGAAGATGGCTTCTGTAATTGTGCTGGTAGTTGTCCACTAGCGGGTACTGCTTGTAACGATGGCAATCCCAATACTAGTAATGATATAGAGGATGGCAATTGTAATTGTAGTGGTACAATCGTTTGTCCACCAGCCGGGACAGTCTGTAACGATGGCGATCCTAATACTAGTAATGATATAGAGGATGGTAATTGTAATTGTAGTGGAGTTATCTCTTGTCTTCCTGCGGGAACTACATGTGATGATGGTGATGCTAATACGATCAACGATGTTGAAGATGGCAATTGTAATTGTGCCGGAACACCTTTTATAATTCCTGCAGGAGATTATACCATATCGGTTAAAATGTTCTTAGAAGGTTATTATGCTGGCTCTTCTTTAATGAGAAGAGACTTGTATAATGATAATTTAGTTCCTGATACACAACCTTATGATAACAGTTCAATACTGAATTATAATGGTAATGAAAGCCTGAATAATAATATTGCTGATGTTATAGATTGGGTGATGATCGCTCTTTTTGATAGTCAGGGAAATATTCTTGGAAAAAGAGCAGCTGTTCTGACTAAGAATGGAATTGTCAGAGACGCTTCTACCGGTAATCCTCCTATAACTTTTCCGGGCGTTGATGGAAGTAAGAATTATAGGATCGGAGTTTTTCACAGAAGCCATTTAGCCGTAATATCAGGCTTTATCAAAAACAATGGTTTTGCAGATTTTTCTCAGGCAGGAACGGCGCAAGGTAATGTACAAACAACCCCTACTGATGGGGAAGAAGCATTATTCGCAGGTGATCTGAATCAAGATGGACTCATTAATAACTTAGATTATAACATTTGGAACCTTAATAACTCAGCTGTATTTCAATATGTGAATCAGGATATCGACGGAAATGGAATAGTTAATAATTTAGACTTTAACCTTTGGGATAAGAATAAGAGTAAAGTAGGACATTCAATGATTCAATTATAAAAAAACTTCCACGAAAGAAGTAATTTAATCATGATTGCTTCTGACACTTCTATATACTACTACTAAAAATGCTTCCTGTGATCATACGCTATGTTACAGGTTGCATTTTTTATTTATGGTCGAGTGTTTCTAAAAGTAACAGAAGTTGCTTATTACTTTTTTCATCCTGAATTTGACTAGGTGCAACTACTCTTGCCTCACAATCGGGCATGGCACAACGTTCACAAGTGGTATTAACAGTTCGCTTCTTTAAATCAGGATCATTCAAGAATCTTATCAATTTTCTGAGTTCATCATTTACCATTAAACCAATCGTTACACTTACACTTTCTTTAGGATTTTGCGTATCTGGTCGTGCAATGCTTAAACACAGGTATTCATTATCAGTATCGTAATATTGAGAAATTTGTGCATCTGCAAGGAGTTCTGTTTCATCAATGCTTGAACGAAGTTTCTTAATACTATTTATAGAAACCCACTTTCTACAATAATGCTCATCGGCAACACTTGCATAAGGATTGTGGATTTGAGATAAATGCAGTTCTTTGGTCATTCTGAAATACTTAAGACTTTCATGTCCAAGTAATCTGATAAAGAACAGATCATTAATACCAAAATGATGTGGTAAGATATTCGTCATTCTTTGCAGTAAGGTTTCAGGGCTTACATTGTATTTTTTCAGAAACTTTAATAATATCTGCTTATCCCAATCGGCTAATTGTGATAATTGACGAATGTCTTTTATGATCTCTTGTTCAGGAATTAATAAAGCAGCAGCAAAATAAGAGGCTTTAAAGTTTGCCAATAGTTTTTCAAAAGAGTTCAGATCTTGAATAGGCATTACCGTTGGGCGGAAATCTGTTTTCAGGAATTGAAGCCCTAATTCTCTACAGATAAGAAAAATTTCCTGTGCTTTTGTCAAGCCTTTATTCAGAAAAAGTATTTTTGAATTTTGTGCATAGTATGAGCGAATATTATTTAATTTTTTATGCTCACTTAAACCATCTCTGTTGATGCTTACCTGAAAATAGTCGAGCAGTAAATTTTCCCAATTTTCTATAGAAAGTGAATCTGTTGCTTTTAAACCAACTTCTTTTCTGAAGTCATTTACATTTATTTCAAGATCTTCAAAGTAATTGTTCTGCATATCCTGATACGAGCGCAGCGCATTCAGGTAAAACATTGAAGGGCGAACGTGGTAATTCCTTGCAAGCTTCATCATAGTGCTGATAAAGGCGTTTACTTTTTCTGGTTCATTCGATAAGATCTCAATGATCTTATAAAGGTCTATTCCAAAACGATCTAATGGAAAATGTTGAAAAAAATCAGATTGTAATAGGTCAGCAATGGGCTTTATTTTTTTATCTATCTGATGAATAGAAACCAGATAATCATAATCTACACCTAAAGCTTTGGCTAGATTTTCAATTTTTTCAACCTTAGGATATTTTTTGGCTTTTTCAATATCGTGGAGGTAGGAAACCGATAAACCAGTATTATTGGAAAGCTCTTTTAAGGATAGTTCATTTTTAAGGCGTAAATACTTAACCTTAAATGAAAATATGAGTTTAATGATCTCTTGTGTTCCCATTGTTCTTCAAAGATGCAATAAAATTAGGATTTAAGAAAGAGCGAATTGTTATTTCTTTATTGTTGATAGAAGTTGGCAACTTGATTAAACAGCCTAAGTTGCAATAGATTACAATATTCAACAGTCAATAGTTCACTTTCAATCAAAACACTAACTTTACTTTGAAAGTAATGTTTTGTGGTCTGTGGACAGTTGACTATTAACATTTATATTAAACATCGCAACTATGACTAATTAGAATATTGAGCTTCAATAAATACAACTACAAATATTTCTGTAAGCTCTTTTGATAATAATCTACTTCTCCCGTTTTTTACCATAAACCCTTGCTACCCATACAGGTAAAACAAATACACCCAAGATCAGGTAAGGATAATATGTGAGTAACCTCCAGAAAGCACCAACCACTCTCGCCAGTCCTGTATCTAAAATAATGTCAGAATAGAAGTGCCCGAATGCAAATTCGGCCATTCCAGAACCACCTGGTGTTGGGGTTAATACTAAGATCATATACAATACCAACTGTCGTGCATATAGTAAGAATACATCACTGACTTTCATGATAGCGAAGATTAAACACATTACGACTCCAAAACGAGTACTCCATGCTAAAGCAGTTGAAAGGTATAATTGCAGCCAATCGGTCCATTTGCTTTTTTTAATTCCGTCAGAAGCTAGAATAATATCATCGCCTATTTTATTAGCAGCAATATTCCATCTTTTGGTGAAACTAAGCGAAGTCATTTTATTCAGCCACCACTTAAAAGTATGTGGGTTCACAAATAAGCCATATATGAAAGTGGTGGTATAAAAGGTCATAAAAATAAATGCTGCTAAAAATGGTGTAGTCCAATAACTATCGGTAAAGAAGTTATAACTGGTATTATTACAGAACTCAGGAACGATTAAACAGTTTCCATAAATTAACCAAAAGAACATCGTTGTGGTTATGAAGAAAGTGCTATCAACTACAATTGTCGATAAAATAATAGTTGTTGATCTTCCTAAAGTGAATTTTTCTTTGGTTAACATATACAAACCAACGGCAGTTCCTCCTACCATTGTAGGGGTCACAGAAGAACTAAACTCCCATATTGCAATGATCTGGAAGGCCTTTTTCCAGCTTAGTTCACCGTCAGTTAATATCCTTATTCGCCACATATAAGCAAACTGTCGTGCCATTGCACAAACAATTGCCAAGGTGAAAAATATGGCTGTTTGCCAGCGCCAATCAATAGCCTGAAGACTTTCTATATCGAATTCTCTGTAAATAAGGAAAATAATTACCCCTAAACCTATGAGTATAGGTAGAATAATACGCGAAGGGCGTAACTCTTTCAACAGATCATCCGGCTCATTGTATAATTCTTCCGGCTTTGTTTTGTCTTTAGTTGATGTTGCTGAATTGGGCATTTATTTCTAAAATACGCGGACCCGACTGGATCCAAAAATTATTAATTCCTAATCCTAATTGTATTTCCAAACCACGTTCCTGAACTAACTCAAGCATGGCTAAAAATCTGAAAATAGCTTCTAACTTATCTCTACAAACCATAAATGCAGCTTCAAAGTCGCATTTATCTACTGTAAGTAGCTTTTCTACTAACCACTTTTTTTGATCTTCAATAGTATATCCATAACGTTCTATGGCATGCAATAGTTTTTCGTTGCGTTCTTCCAATTTAGACAGTGTTCGTTGAAAAACACGCATCAACTTAAAAAGGCTAACCGATTCTAAATCCAATTCTTTGGAAAAACTGCTGTAAATGCGTTTGGTTTCCGATTTAAGATTTCCTCTTATGAAACGTTGAGCCTGAAGTGCTGCCATCAGATGCAAATCTTCAATAACTGCTTTATACTTTTTATACTCTATTAGCTTTTGGATCAATTCTTCACGTGGATCAATCTCTTCACCTAATTCGTTAACTTCTTTTCGTGGAAGTAACATTTTAGCTTTTATGCGCATAAGCGTCGCCGCAACCAATATGAATTCACTTGCCAGATCTATATTCAGCTGTTCCATTTGACGGATATAGGCTAAGAAATCTTCTGTCAATTTGTGAATTGGAATATCGTAAATATCCAATTCATCTCTTTCTATGAAATAGAGAATCAGATCAAAAGGACCTTCAAATTCGGCAACTTTTACTGTGTACGACATTTACGGTACAAAGTTAGAAATTTATAATGTGAGTTGACGCCTAATTTGAGCAACAATCGCTTTAAATTCTTGTTAATTTTGTGGAACCTTTGCAATTCTGATAATGAAAGAAAGATTTTCACAATTTACTAGTCCTATTTACACTTCTTTGAGTGTTATTATCATGCTTTTGATATTTGCAGCTTGCAGCGAAAATAATCGAGGGAAGTTTTATAATGGTTATGAATTTCCAGACTTGAAATTACCTTTAACCAACAACGATTCTTTAGCAATTTCTGATTTAAAAGGAAAAATCGTTTTGGTCGAGTTCTGGGCATCATGGTGCAAGCCTTGTCGGGTTAAGCATCCTGAGTTAGATAAGATCAGAGAAGAATATCAAAATAAAACCATGAAAGGCGGTAAAAATGGTTTCGAAATTTACTATGTCTCGCTTGATGAAAACAAGAATGTTTGGTTAAAAGCTATGGAAAAAGATAAAATAGCACACTGGTCTTGTCATGTTGCTGATCTGGTAGGAATGCGTAAATCTACAATTCCTACCAAGTTTAATTTTGAACAAATTCCTACAGCCTATCTGATCGATGAAAATGGAATTATCATTGGTGTAAACCTGAGTGAAGAAAGGTTGGAATATGAATTAAGCCTTAGAGTTTTATAAAAATGAGGACTTTTAAAACCAGCTTCACAGATAATTCTGGAACAGATCATGCAGAATTTTTATCTGATGGTAGTCAGCTATATATCAGATTAAGAGGAATAAATTTTGAAGGTGATTGCTTTGAGTCATTAGAAGGATTGATCGATAAAGAGAAATTTACTTATAGAGTATATAAAGATGGTTCTGCGGAATTGAGTGAAGGAAGGTTTCTGGTTGAAATTCCTGTGTTAGTTCAGATCAATGATAAATATCGTAGAAATATATTGTACGCTGATGTACAATTAAGTGGCGAAAATTATGGTGTTTTCTTGAAACTTGAGGTTTATAATTACCAATCAGAAAATACAAAAAGATTTGGATTCTTTGAATTGACACTCCAAAACTTACAAAAGCAATTACCTAAAGAAGTTAAATTGAAAACCTGTCTTTTTTGTCGGTTTTCTGAATATAATCCTTTCGGAAATGGTATGTTTGGTGGGCTTTCTTGTTTTAAGAAAGTAAAAGAAGCGTATAGGAATGTTCAGGACAAAAAAACTTTATTAGAGCTATTTGAAAAGCATAAAGCTGAAATATTCAATGTTCAGGAAACGTTTGATTGTGAAGAACATGAGTTTGAATATTTTTCAGAGCAAGCGTAAATCTATTTTCTTCAAGCGATTAAGTCGATTCTTAATTCTGCTACTTCTACTTTTTACTTTCAGAACTATCCTCTTTAATACATTCTTTACTTATCAGATAGTTGATTATAGAAACATAAAAATTCCTCCTAATAAAGCCTTGAAAGCTTATATAGATGCCAATGATGATAGCAATGCTAACGATTTGAATTCCATTGTTGATACTTCAGTAAAGATTACTTCAGAACTTTTAAGTTTCACTTTCAGACAATCTACAAAAAATCCCAATAAATTATACGAAATTAACAAAGCCAATTGCATAGGTTATGCAGTATTGCTTGAAACTGTATTGAGTTATCTAATTAAGAAATATAATTGTAGCAATGAATTAGAAGTTTTGCATTGTGTTGCTGAAATTCACTGCTTGGGAATCAATGTTCATGATTATATTGAGCACTCTTTTTTCAAAGATCACGATTTTAATGTTATTGAATTCAAACAAACAAACGCTCAAATTGCAATCGACCCAAGTTTATATGATTACCTTTGGATAAACAGTGTTTCTATTAGAAAATAAATATTAAGTATGCAGCCTTATTCCTTATTCAGCTATTTTTTCATTCTTATTGTTTTTGCATATTCAACAACGAGCGTAAAGGCTCAGAATAAAACAGAAAAGAAACCTTTGAAGATTATTTCATGGAATATTTATATGCTTCCGGCGGTAACAGCGCTTTCTAAAGAGGTTGGTAAAACACAAAAATTAGAAAGAGCAGAGGGCATTGTTCAGTTTTTTAAAGAAAACGAATATGATATAATTGTCTGGCAGGAAATATTCAATCCTTTTGCCAGGAGGAAAATAAAAAAGGGTTTAGATGCTATTTTTCCATACCAATATGGACCGGCAAATAAAGCTATTTTTCCAAGAACGAATAGTGGTATAAGTATTTACAGTAAATTGCCTTTGGTTTTTCTTGAAGAAATTGCTTATGAAGCTAAAGCAGGAGTTGATGCATGGGCAAAAAAAGGAGCCTTGCTCATGGAAGGAGAATGGGAGGGCAAAACATTCCAGATCGTTGGAACACATTTACAAGCTGGTGCACCCAATGGAAATGAAATACGAAAATCACAAATGGAACAGATCAGGGATGAATTGTTGATTCCGTTTCAACAAGAAAATACGATTCAGATAATATGTGGTGATATGAATACAGAAAAACAATCTGAGCAATATAAGGAAATGTTGGAAATATTTGATGTGGAAACTTATGAGCTTGGGAATAGCAATGGCTCAACTTGCCGTTCTGATGCAACCGATAATGAGATTGATTTTATTTTCATCAAAGGCTCAAAGAAGCTATATAAAAGTATAAGCCAAAATTTAGTGATCCCTGAAATTGAGTGGGGCAGTAATGGTGAAAAATGGTTGAGCGATCACCATGCCATTGAAGCGGAGATTGGTCTATGAGTTTATGGATAATATTTACATATAACTCTCCAACTCACTAACTCGCCAACTCATCAACTAAAAAAACTGATAATATTAACAAGTTTAAGCGTTTCGCTTTAAATTAGGTTCTTCCTTTTATTTCTGAAATATTAAAACAATGGCTGACACCCAGGTAGAACATAAAACTGCAGAAGAAGAAAAGAAAGAAATTCTAAGCGAATACAAGCGACTGTTACGAATGTCGGAGGCGGTTATTAAAACCCCTGAGCAACTCGAACTGGTTCGTAAAGCCTTTAAAGTAGCTGTTGATGCACACGATGGTACAAGAAGGAAAAGTGGTGAACCTTACATTCTTCATCCAATTGCTGTTGCACAGATCGTTTCTGAAGAATTCAATCTGGATCATACCTCTATTGCCTGCGCTTTGATGCACGATGTGGTCGAAGATTCTGATTTTACCCTCGATCAGATGGAGAAAAATTTCAATAGTGATGTCGCTCGAATTATAGATGGATTGACAAAAATAAAAGGGGTAACCAGCAATACAAGTATGGTAAAGGCGCAAGCCGAAAACCTGAAAAAGATATTACTAACCCTAAGCGATGACGTTAGGGTGATCTTAATAAAAATTGCCGATCGTTTGCACAATATGCGAACAATGAAGTCTATGCCTGAAAGGAAACAGGTGAGAATTTCTTCGGAAACATTATACTTATATGCTCCTTTGGCGCACCGATTAGGATTATATAAGATCAAAACAGAACTCGAAGACCTTTCGCTGAAATATACCAACAGAGAATTATATGGAGATATTGCGAAAAAACTGGCAGCAACCAAACGTGATCGAGATAAGTATATAAAAGATTTTATCAATCCCTTAAAAGCTAAATTGGAAGAAGGTGGGTTAAAAGATTTCAAAATTTATGGTCGTCCGAAATCTATACATTCTATTTGGAATAAGATGAAAAAGAAAAAGGTCGAGTTTGAAGAAATTTACGACCTTTTTGCAATCAGAATAGTTATTGATGCGCCTGAGAATAAGGAAAAGTCGGAATGTTGGAAAGCCTATTCTATAATTACCGACATTTATAAACCCCAACCTGATCGTTTACGCGATTGGATCAGTAACCCTAAGTCGAATGGTTATGAATCTTTACATACAACAGTATTAGGTCCTAAAGGACGTTGGGTTGAAGTTCAGATCCGTTCTAAGCGTATGGATGAGATTGCAGAAAAAGGGGTAGCGGCTCATTGGAGATACAAAGGACAAAAAGGTGGAGGTAATGATTTACTGGAAGTTTGGTTGGAACAGGTAAGAGATTATTTGCAAGATCCGGCAGCCAACCCACTTGAGTTTCTAAGTGATTTCCGCCAGAATTTGTACGAATCAGATATTTATGTTTTTACGCCAACAGGTGAATTGAAAAACATGCGAGGAGGATCAACTATTCTTGATTTTGCTTTTTCAATACATACCGAATTGGGTGCCAAATGTATAGGGGGAAAAATTAATAATAAACTTTACCCGATCAGTCATAAACTCAAAAATGGCGATCAGGTTCATGTGTTGACTTCTACGAAGCAAAAACCAAACGAAGACTGGCTGAGTTTTGCCGTGACCACAAAAGCACGAGCACGCATAAAATCGTATTTGAATGAAGCTATGCGATTGGAAGCCGATAATGGCAAAATGATTCTTGAAAGAAAGCTCAGACAATTAAAAGCTGAGCTGAGTAAAGATCTGACCGAACAATTGGCAAGTCATTTCAAGCAAGGCAATTCGTTGAATTTCCTTTATAATATTTCTGTTGGAAAATTCGATCTGAATGAGTTGAAAAAAGTTACGATCGTTAATAATAAGATCGAAAACTTAGTTGAAAGAAAAGCGCGCCCTATTGAGGAAGAAAGCTATGGAGAAGAAATGGCGCAAGGTGCCGATCTTATGCTTTTTGGTGGCTTGAATAATGTAGAATATTCATTGGCAAAATGTTGTAATCCAAGGCAGGGCGATAAGGTTTTTGGCTTCATTACGATTAATAAAGGAATAAAAGTACACCTTGATAATTGCCCGAATGCACTTGATATGAAAACCAAGTATCCTTATAGAGTGGTCAGCACTATTTGGGGAAGACAAGATAAAGTTGCTTTTTTAACTGGTTTACGCATAACTGGCATAGATGATGTAGGATTAATTAACAGACTAACTAATGTGGTTTCTAATCAGATGAATATCGATATGCGCTCTATTTCCTTTGATACTGTTGATGGTGTGTTTGAAGGTTTGATTAAGGTTTATGTGGCCAATAATTCAGAATTGAAAAAACTAATTATTGCTGTAAAAGCGATTGAAGGCGTACACGATGTAAGAAGAATAGAAACCTGATGTTGATAAATCATTTATTAGCTTTCATTACTTTAATATTTACTTTTCTTATATTAGTTCATCACTTATGTGCGTTTATATGAAGTAATTAAAAGTATTTGATGAGTGTTTGTTTTATTTATGTTCTCTAATAGAAATAAAATTCACACTATGCTAAATCTACATGTAAAAATTATTCTATGAAATGGAGTCAGGCTAAAATTAAAGAAACGTTTGAAGAATTACAGCAAAATGGCTGGGACACAAGCGAAGATTTAAGCTGGGGATTTGTTTTCAATGCAAGCGACAAAGAAAAACTATACAACATATTTGAAGAACTGAAAGGTTATAATTACGAAATAACCAAGTTAGAACATACACACAATTCCGATGCCTGGGAATTGCATATTGCCAAAGATGAAGCGTTAACTTTCGATGAATTACACAGAAGGAATGTAGAGTTTGCTGAAATAGCACACTTTTTCAATGCACGCTATATGGGATGGGACGTAGAAAAAATAGATTAGCTAACCTGAGTTGCGATATATTGGAATGGTCAATAGTTTTAATAGTCCACTGTCAATCATTAACTATTTTTCCAGGCAGATAGATCTCTGTTGATGAGTTTCTCTAACTGTTCTATATCTTTCAGATAATAACCCCTGATTTGCTTTTCAAGTTCCGGATCGATATCTGGTTTCTTGTCTAATTTAGTTACATTGGCTTTATCTCTGATAAAGGCACCTAACTGAACTATACCTACAGCCTTGAGTGCGGGTATTAGCCATTCCATGCCATTTTTGGTAATAAAATGGCGAGTTCCCTGAATAATTCTATTCAAGGCAATAGAGCGTGGCTTTTGAGTGGCATTTGATCTTTCTTCTAATGATTCAGGATAAATTGTTGAAGCACCAATAAAATCGGTAAGTTCTTTATAAATACCTTTTTTATCTTTCATCATATCTTCAAATAAAACAACTTTTATATTTTCCTTCGGAAAAAGGTCGAAGTAAGGTTTTAATTGTTGAAAATAAAAGGAATTGGCAAATAGGTCGGGTCTGCCGTTAATAGCTTCTTTTAGCGTTTTATAGCTTACAACGCCACGCTGTACATTATACAACCACAAAGAATGAACTTGTTTAGGGAGGTCTCTGAGAGAAACAATGATCTTGATATTGGGATTGTATTTATATATTTTTTCAGCCGTTCCAGCTTCAGTCATATATTGAACCGAATATTCCCCATTAATTTGTTTGTCTGATGGTTCGAAATAAGCATGATACCAGTTTAAGTCTTGTAAATGATTGGGATTGGTAGTTCCTGGTAATCGTGCTAATGTCGGATTGAAATAGGTTATTTCTTTTATTTCAGGAATAAAAATTTGCGGATGTTTGGCAAGGTTATCAGCAATCCAGCTTGTTCCTGCTTTGACGGCACCTATACCTATAAAATCTAATTTAAAGTTTTCTTTACTATTCATTAGTTATTATATTTCAACGAATAACACTAAAGCCAATATGTGTATTTCCTGTTTCTTTATCAACATGAAGTACTGCCTCTTTACTTGTGCCATTACAACTATTTGGCGCACAAAACAAAGAACCTCCGGCTAATCTCACCGAATCTTTTGCTCCTGCGAAGGTTATATCCCAAACGTTACCGATAGTATTCACTTCATTTACAGAAGAAATAGGTAATTTATTATCGAAAACAATGGTACGATCATCATTTTTGGTTAATTGCCAGTATTCATCGTATTCGGGAAGTCTGGTGTTTGCCCATTCACAATAAGCTATTGCATCATTATAACTTACCTGAGTAACCGGCACACTTTTATCTTTTGGAATATGCTGACCATCAGGTTTTCGCCAATTCGCATTTTCTACTACTATGAATTTATACAAGTTGATCTGCACAACCGACCAACCATATTTTTCAGCATCGGTTTGGTAACTTGTAGCTTCTACGAATTTTTCAAAATCCTCATAAGAAACTGCATATACCTGTTTGTTTTTCTGTTGAGTATTACAAGCAAAGAAAAATACTACACAAACAAACAAATGAAAGGAGAAACTTTGGTATGTAATTCGGTTTTCCAATCTTTATTGCACTGTTTTAGCCGAATTGATTTTGGATTTATCAATTCCTTCCATAACCTCTATTCCCATTACATCACCAATAAAGGTTTTATTAGTGTAAATGTAAAGAGAGTCATTTTTATGAACGGGTATTTTAGTCTGATACTTGTCTTTACCATTCAAAATAACCCCGAAATAAGAACCTTTAGATCCACCATATTGATAAAAATCTATTTTAGTCCAATCGTTCATTTCAACAGGGAAAGTAAGCAGGTCTTCCTCAAAATTAGAACCATAATTAATCATAATTTGCTTATTATCAACTGATGGATAGAAAATAATGTTATTATCATCAGCATCTCCAATACTTATAGGGAAATCATTGATTTCATTTGTTGTTCTGAGTAAGAAGGAGATAGTAAATGGTGAACCTGTATCAACGATTAGATCTGTATCACTAAGTTTTGAATTATCTATACCTGCTTTACTACTTAATACATTTGTTGTCCATTCAAAAATCTCACATTGGTGATTCTCATTAAATTTAAAGCTTGGTAGCTTATTTCTTTTAAGATAACTATTAGCTTTAATAAATATGTCTGTATTGGTAAGCTTTTTAAGATTACTATTGCCGATTTTTATTGATTTACCTTCTTTCAGCATAAAGTTTTTACCCCATTCTCTATTTCTCAACCTATCTATTATTAAATATCCATGTTTAGTACTATTCATGATGTTACGGGCATTTGCCATTCTGTTAGGATCTTTATAATTGAATTTTTCAACCCAACCCAAGTCATCGATCTCATGTCTTAAGCTTTCACCATAAATAGTAGTAAGTATAGTAGCTTCACTTCTTTTTTCAGGCTTTAATGATCGCATAAAATTTATTGCTAAATGCTTGTCGTAGTGAACGATTCCTGTATTTGCGTTTCCACCATTGGGTAATTTCTTTGGTTTCTTAATACTACCATAAATATTAAAAGGTTTTACCAATATTATGATCAGAAAAATAACTACTAAGGCATTGAATATTTGTAGTAAATTGTTTCTTTTCTGAAGATTAAAAAAGAATTTTGAAAATAACCAAACCAATCCTGAGAAAGCATAAGCAATGGATATAATAAAGAATGGATAAATAAAAACAATATACCTTGGAGCATAATATCGATCGAAGAAGAAGGTATAACCAACTAAAAGAATATTAAAGGTGATAGTAAATATCCAAAAGTATTTATGTCGTTTTAATGCTGCTACACAAGTAGTTAAAATTATTAGAAAATAAACTAAATATAAATCAGAATTAGCATTTGTCCACCAATGTATAGGGGTATTTGAAGCTGGATACAAATAGGTGTTAGCCCATCTCATATCGGGTGTTTCAACTAAAGAAAAGAACTTGATCTGCGTAATTGGAATAAAGAAAAGGATGGCTAGTATAATTAGAAATGGTGAATACTTTTTTAGCAATTTGAATTGATCTATATTAACTGTGAAATGTACGATCAGAAACGAAAAAGTAAGTACAGATAAAATAACACCGCTAATCTTTAAGGTTGAGAACCAATCGATAAAAACAGCATAAGAGAAGATTAAGCCGATAACTGTACCACTGAGAATTATTTTATATAGAAGTTCTTTTTTGTAGTTGAGAACCCATTCTAAAATATTCATCAAAAGTAAAGACATAAGACTGATGAGAAACACATAGTATATATGTTCTCTGAAGTTCTGAGATATACCTACGGCCCAAGGTGAAAATACCCATAACAGAACAGCAAATATTCCAGTCAACCTACTTATTTTCATTCCTAAGAAATAGATTGGAATACATACTAGGCTACCAATGATCGTACTCGCTAATCTACCACAATGAAGATAAGCATCATAACCAATTGCATCTGTGAGTTTTACAAGTAAAGCGCCACTATAAGTTACTAGTAATCCTCTTTTATAATCATGACATTGTTCACTTAATAATTGTAGAACTGCTTGTATATGATGGTCTTCATCTCTGTACGATGGTAAATGGTCGATATTATAGTAACGGACATAGAAGGCAATACCTACCATTAATATTAATAGTAAAATATCTAAGCCTATTTTGTTAGAAGTATTTTTTTTCTGGACGATATTTTCAGAATTATCGTTTTTATTTAGCGATTGCAGAATAACCGGAATGGCTGTTAGGCCCATGAGATACATAAAAGTGATCCTCAATCTTTCTATAGATTCTGTAATACTTTGAAGTAGTTTGTATTCATTAAAGAAAGCAAAGCCAATAACAATGCTGGCAAACAGATTTATGAGTATGATAAGAGCAAAAAGAAAATGGAAAAGATTAACATATTTTCCTGAACTCGCTACTGGAAAAGAAAGTGTACCAATAAAGAGAAAACCAGTATAAAGAGATACAATTAATCCTATATCTGCATATACTAAGTTATTGCCGAATAAAAATAAAGAAATGGTTAGGATATGCAAGGGTAAACTCGCTATAAACCACTTATACAAATTATTTTTTAGTGCTTCCATATTACTGTTTCCACACAGATAAATCTCTGTTTAATAGAATTTCAAGTTCCTCTGTATCTTTAATAGTTGCTTTAATAATATAGTTTCTGGCAAAAGAAGACATAGGCGGATATTCAATTGATTTTGAGTTCCTTTTCATTACCCAATCTTTAAAACCTGCTTTTTTCAATTGCTCAACAACAAAGCTAAGCCTTAAGCCGACCATTATTTTAGTAAAATAGCCCATAAGCTTAGAAACAAAAGGAGCTTTCACAGCTTTGGCAGAATTAGATTTTCCAGTCAGGGTTCGGGGCTCAAAGTTGCTGTCTATTTTGAGAAAATCACATATTTCTCTATAAATTTTTAGCGGATTTTCTTTAATATCTTCCAACAGGATAATTTTCAGCTGATTTTTTGGGAAAATTTTCAAGTAAGGTGCTAATAAGGTGTAATATTTACTTTTCTCAATAAATTCTTTTCTCAATTGAACTGCATCATCGAATGGTAATGTTTCTTTTTCGAAATAATAACGAAACATGATATACTGAGAATAAGCTCTTGCAGCAGGGTGACGAAGACAAACAAGTATTTTTATTTCAGGATTATGATCGAATAATCTTTGGGCTACATTCGGATCATACATGTATCCTGTAGAAAATTCGCCATTGATCTGTCGAGTAGAACCATGTGCAAAATGCCTGGAGTACCACTGTAAATCTTTTTGGGAATTTGGATTGGGTTGTTTGTGAATGTAAGAACTTATTTCATTGAAATAATGAGGTTCTTTAGGTTCAGCGAAACATATTTCCGGATGTTCTGATAACCAATCGGCAACTAAGGTAGTTCCAGCTTTGGGGGCTCCTATGCCTGTAAAATTTAAACTAAATTGCTTCACTAAGAAATATTACGTTGACTATATATTTCATTCAGGTTATCAATAAAGGCATTTAAACTATATTTATTAACTCCTTTAATACCATTTTCCGACATCGTTTGGATCATTGATCGGTTGTTACCAAGTTCATTAAGTTTTTTTGCCATATCAACAGCATTCTTCAGCTCAAAAAGCAGTCCATTTTTATATGGTATAACAAATTCATCTATTGCAGATACATTTGAACCAACAACGGGCTTGCCAAAAGCTTGTGCTTCATAAAAGGTCATCGGACTTGCTTCACTTAATGAAGGCATAGCATAAATATCAAATGCAGGATAAATGCTTGGCATATCGCTTTGAAAACCCATAAAAATCACTTTCTCCTGAAGCTGTTTTTCAAGTACCATTGCTTCTAATTCTTGTCGAATCGGACCATCTCCAGCAAGAAGTACTTTATAGTCGAAGTTTAATTCAGGCAATGCATTGATCAAATAGCGCAAACCTTTGATCGTATCTAATCTTCCTGCAAAACCAATAACTATTTGCTGATCTGGAATATTATACTCTGCCCTTTTTACTTTTCTGAGTTTTTCACTTTTAGAAAAATCATATTTGTTCAGATCAACAAAATTGTAAAGAACATCAATTTTATCAGGATCTACTTTCGTTTTTTCAACTAATTTTTGTTTTGTGGCTTTAGATACGGCAATAAACAGGTCAACATGTTTTTTAGCTTTCTTCAGAAAATTGAAAAATACAAAATCTTCTACCGTATTGGTGCCGAATATTTGCCCATGTTCATGAAAAATTAGCTTAATATCCGGAAAGTATCTCGTTTTTAACAGATAGCCAAATACCTGCGATTTTAATAAATGACAATGGATACAGCTTATTTTCTTTTCCTCTATTAATTCCCGTAACTCCTGAAGAGCTGCAAATGAATACTTAGTAGTACCTTCATGAACAAAAAAATTAGGATGTTCAATATCAATAGTTATATCTTTTGTACGAAGCGCAAACAGGTGTAAGTCATTGTCTTGTAGTTGTTTATCAACAATACCCTTTACAACTGTTTGAGCACCCCCAAGATCAATTGTATCAATAATTTGTAAAATTGGCATTCTTTTTAGATACTTTTGTTAGTCTGAAAGTCAAAGTTATTGTTTAAAAGCTATACGCGGTTCATAAGACACAAAACTAGCGGAAAAGGTACTTATGCTGTTCAACTCGATACATTTTGTTTTTTTCTTTCCAATAATTGTTATTCTATATTTTCTGGTTCCTCACAGATATAGATGGATTTTGTTATTGATTGCAAGTTATTATTTCTATATGTGTTGGAAAGCAGAATATGCTTTACTTATTCTTATTTCAACAGTTGTAGATTACTTCGTAGCCATTAAGATGAGTGAAATTGATGATAAGAAAAAAAGGCGTCCGTTTCTCTATATAAGTCTATTGGTCAACCTTGGCTTTCTTTTCACATTTAAATACCTCAACTTTTTCAGTGAAAGTGTAAATTCGGTATTGAACAGCTTTAATATCTTTCATGAAGTGCCTTTGTACGATTTATTGCTTCCGGTGGGAATCTCTTTCTATACCTTTCAAACACTAAGTTATAGTATTGATGTTTACAACGATAAAGTAAAGCCGGAAAAAAACTTCGGTATCTTTGCCTTGTATGTTTCGTTTTTTCCGCAGTTAGTCGCCGGGCCTATTGAACGTCCTGATCGCTTGTTACCTCAATTTCACCAGAAGTTTGATTTTGACTATGAAAGGGTGGTTAGTGGTTTGAAAATGATGGCGATTGGTTTCTTTATGAAACTCGTCATTGCAGATAGATTGTCGCAGGTTGCGAATATGGTATTCAATAACCCTGATAAATATGAAGGCTTTCAGGTAATATTTGGTACATGGTGTTTTACTTTTCAGATATTTGGTGATTTTGCTGGTTACTCTTTAATTGCTATTGGTGCAGCTAAAGTTATGGGCTTTGAGCTCATGCAAAATTTCAGAAGACCTTATTTTTCCCAGTCGATCAGAGAGTTCTGGACAAGGTGGCATATTTCTCTTTCATCTTGGTTCAGAGACTATGTATATATACCCCTTGGTGGAAATAGAGTTGTAAAATGGAGATGGTACTACAATCTAATGATCACATTTTTGGTATCAGGATTGTGGCATGGAGCCAATTGGACTTTTGTTATTTGGGGTGGCTTGCATGGGTTATACCTTGTTTTAGCAATTATACTAAAGCCTGGAAAGGATAAATTTAAAGCAAGAATAGGTTTAAAAGAAGGTACGCTCACTGATCGCATGCTTGAGATTTCAACCACATTTGCACTTGCAAGTTTTGCCTGGATATTTTTCAGAGCAAACTCGGTAGGAGATGCCTTTACGCTGATCTCAAATATGACCAATATTAGTTTCGATCAGTTAAGTTTAGATCTTATTCCACGATATGCTCGATATAAAGTTCTATTAGCACTTTTATTAGTATTTGTTATGGAACTGTATCATGGTGTGGAAGAATGGGGAGAAGAACTTAATATAAAAAATCCGTTTTATCATGAGAATACCTACGTTCGATGGACAACTTATGTGATGCTGGTACTTATGACACTTGGCTTTGGTGTATTCACCTCAAGCGAGTTTATTTATTTTCAATTTTAGAACAATGAAGAAATTATTAAAAAAATTGGGAATATTATTGGTTTTAGTTATGGTCATTTCTTTGGTGATCAGGTCAACTATACCTTATTTCTGGCCAATAGAAGCATTGGTGAATTACGAAGAAGTGCTCGATGAGAAATTTCAGGGAATCAACATGCTTTTCATTGGAACAAGTAGAATTGCCAATGGTGTAAAGCCGAGTTTATTCGATAAACACATGAAAAATAATCATGATCGGCACATACGTTCTTTTAATTTAGGAATACCAGGTGCTTCAGTTGGAGAAAACTGTGCTCTGGCAAGACACTTCATTAACAGTAAAAGATTTTCAAAACTTAAGTATGTAGTGATTGAGTTAACTTCAATGGAACATGCGATAGGAGGGCAATTCTGTGGACCTAAAAATTTACATAAACCCCGTACACTCTACTGGATGAACAGGCAAAATCTTGCATTCAGTCTTGATAATCTGGCAGGGCAATCGAATATTAGTTATGCTAAGAAATTCAGGTTAGGAATAAACTATTGTGTTGCTTATGTAGCTAATATTTTTAATGCAGGGATGTTTCAGGATTTCTTTAAGATCAAATTGGGTTTTATTGAAGATGATAACTTCGGAAAAGGACATAAGAATAGTCGGGGATTCAGAGATGTAGAAAAAAATTCATCACCCGAATTATTGAAGAAGCACAAAGAACATGTAAAAACCAAAGGGAAACTGAGTAATTTGAAAGCTAAAAAGAGTAAGAATTTCTTTGGTAAAGATAAAAAACAAATTCCTCCATTAAAAAACGAAAAGTATCTCGAAAACCTTAAAGACCTGATTACTGAAGCGAAGGAGAAAAATGTAAAAGTTATTTTTGTGGTACCTCCTTTAATAGAGGTTAACTCATACCGACTTTTAGCAAGTGTATATCAAAAATTACCCATAGCTAATAAGGTACAGATCACAAACGCTGCAACTTATCCGGAACTATATAAATATAAAAATATTTATGATGGTTCGCATTTAACTAAAGAAGGGGCAAATATATTAACCCGCTATCTGGCAGCTGAGCTGGATAAAAAACTAGTTAAAAAGAAGAATAAGACAAGTAATACAAACAATAAGAATAAAAAAAATAATAAAAAGAAGAAGCAATAGACTATTAGTTTATTGTGTGCTGATATAAACGATATTTAAATGGATTTGAACCGTTACTTTAAGGAGGGCAATTTTTCTGTATTTAATGTAATTTCACTTATATTATCCATTATTACCATTATAATAATGTTTAAGCTTGGAGAATCCTTCTTCAGTATTATTTCAATTGGAGTAATGATATTACTACCAGTAGCTATTATAACTGACTTATTTAAACAGGTTGATCATAAATATAGCACCGCAATTATATTATTCCTTTCAGTCGTTCTAAATGTTTCTGTTCTATTTGAAGTATGGTCATGTGGTGATATAGGAAATAAGTTCTATATTATCGGAGGATTGATTCCTTTTAGTGATGCGCTTGGTTATCTCAATGGTGCTAGATATTTAATTGAATACGGTGAGTTATTAGAATTATCCTGTTACAGACCTATTGCGAGTGCATTCTATGCGATCTTATTAAAAATTACAGGGCAAAATTTACAACTCACCCTGCTACTGTGCACATTTTTAGTTGGTATTTCTGTTTACTATTTAAGCAGAACTATATTAAAAATATTTGGCTTTTCGACAGGGCTGCTCTCAATGTTATTACTCAGTTATTACTTCATTGGTTATAACGGTACATTCATGACTGAGCCTGTTGGATTTTTATTTGGTAATTTGGCAATGGCGCTTTTGTTGAATGGTGTGTTCAATAAAAACTTTTCTGTTTTTTTATTTGGCTTGTTTATGGTCAGTTTTGCCTTAAGTACTCGTTCTGGTGCTATGTTCTTAATCCCAACACTTGTGCTTTTTTCTTCTTTGTTTTTCTTTAAAAAATCAGAACGATGGAAAAGCTTATTGAAAACGTTTTCAATAAGTTGTATTAGTTGTATCATGGCTCTTTCTGTTAGTCCTTTTCTTTTAAATTTTATCGGGTCTTCAGATGGATATAATTTTCAGGGAAACTTTGCTTTCACCTTATATGGTATTGTTAAAGGTGGAAAAGACTGGACTCAGTTCAGAACGGATCACCCACATTTATTGAGAACACTTGATAAGAATGAAATATATGATAAAGCTTATGAAATAAGTAAAAATGAATTCTTCAAAGATCCACTTCCGTTCTTTCAATCAATATTTTCAACCATTGGTAGTATTCTCATTAATCCCTTTAAATTCTTTGCAGATTTTGATTTGCCACTACCTTATTTTTTGTTATTGATTATTTTTATTTTCACATTTATAGGTTTATATACCCTTAGAAAAAAGCAACATTTTAGGGTATTATTGTTTTATCTGACTTGTTGTTTTGGAATATTGATATCAGCTCCATTTTTAATCCTTGTAGGAAATAGAATTTATGCTGCTACTATGGCAATTAATTGTTCTGTAATTGCATTAGGACTTGGAGTAATTATCTTCCTGCTTAAAGATCAATTTAACAAGTCTGTAAAAGATGAAAAGGAACCTAGTAACATAGTAGTTAATAATAACAGTCTTGTTCTGTTCACTATTTTATTGGTTTCGGTTAATTTGATTGCTCCAATATTAATAAAATACACTGCTCAGCATATTCGAGTTGTAAATGAAGGTAATGCAGAACCTTGTAGAGAGAATGAGTTAACCATTAGAAACGTTGGAGGTAATTATATCGAAATTACAGAAGAGTTGTCAACTTTTTTACCATTAGCTAATATCGAACGCTTACATTCATCAATACAAAAAAGTAACAGAGTTAAAAAGAGCATGTTTTTCTTTGCTCCATTTAATTTAAATAAAGATGATAAACTTGCTAGCTATGTACTAATGGAAGAGAATGTTTTCAATAAAGATGAAGAATTCATTAATATTTGTACTGAAAATTCCTATGCTAGATTCAGGATGTTTGATGCTTATGAGAAATCGAATCCTCCATATTGGGCTAAACAGGTTGTTGAACTTGAAGAAGGAAAACTAAAAGGTTTAAGTTATAATGAACCAGAGTGGCTTGAGATTAAAGAGGTATTTACTGACGATGAGTTTATCGAGTCTATAGATGGTGGAAGTTGGAATTCTGCTACAATTAAATCAAAGAATACTTTAGAACGATTAGTTAGTGGGAGTTTGACTTTTAATACCAAACAAGTTGAAGGAAATATTATGCTTGGATTATGTCAACCGTATAAGTCTATTGATTATGGTAGAATTGACTATTCTTTTCATCTGAGGTCTAATGGTAAACTGTATGTGTATGAGAATGGTAAATCGCAGGGAGAATTTGGTGAATATTCAATTCAAGACACTTTCAGGATTGACAAAATCAATAACAGAATAGTTTATATAGTCAACGATAAAATAATATTTGAGTCACCCAAAGAAGTAACATCCGATCTATTAATTGCAGCTAGTTTTTACAACCCTTCAATTAAAATAAGCGATGTTAGATCTTCATTTTAATAAACTATAATTGTTGCAAATAAAAATAAAATTATGTTTAAAAATTACGTACATTTATTACACTTGTTTTTAATAATATGTTTGATTGGTTGTGGACAATCAGAAGGTACAAAAACAACAGTGGTAAATACTGATGGTAAGCAAAAACAAGAAACAAGTGAAGTAAAAGAAAAAGTTGCTCCCAAGTACAATCTAGGCAAGATAAATTGGAAGCACTTGGCACAATCGGAAGTTAATGAAGAAACTTTAGTGTCCAAACAATTAGATGATGCTGTTTGGGGGTATGCAGGTGCTTGTTCTACAAACATTCTTAATGCAAACGAAAATGGTATTATTCAAACCACAATTCTTGAAAATAACAAGAGCCGAATGTTTGGATTCAGCGAAAGAGATATAAATCCGGGCTATGGTAAAATTAACCATGCAATTTACCTAAGTAGAAAAGGCAAGATTTTAATTTTTGAAAATGGTAGAAAAGTAAAAGATTGTTGTAATTATAAAAAGTCGGATGTTGTTTCAATTGAAAAGAAGAATGGTGAAATTATTTATAAGAAGAATAATAATGCCTTTTATAAAACAAAGCTTAAGAAAAAATCAAAATTGATAGCAGATGTAGCTTTTTTCAACCAAGGTGCTACTATTGATAAAGCAATGGCTTCGTTCTAAAATTTATTATTACTTTGAACTTATCACATATATTACTATCCAATAACAATATTCCTGATACAATTAAATATTTAAGATGAAAAGAGTTTTAATCATTTTAGGTTTACTTTCAATTTCACTACTAAATTATTCAGTATTGGCTAATGAAAATATAAAAGCAGCCAATACCACTAATACAAGTAGTGGTGATTTAGATGTTAAGATAACTGTTAATCCACATAATACCAATCCGCTTTGTGCTCAACTTGATTTTACAAGTGCTAAAAAAGTATCGGTAGCAATAAAAATAATAGGTCAAGATGGTACAGCCTCTGATATTGACAAACATTTCAAAGAATTAAAGAAAGAACATAGTATTCCAATTTTAGGACTGTACCCCGATTATGCTAATCAGGTTCAGATTACAACCTATAATAAAAGCGGAAAAAAAATCGATTCCAAAATTTTGACAATTAAAACAGATGTATTAAAAGAGGTATATAATAAAGAAATTGAAATTATTAAGAATGATATTACTGCTTTAGATAATCGTTTATATCTGGATATTACTTCTAGAGTGGCTTTCGATAAATTCGGAAAAATTCGTTGGATATACGATACTGAAAGAGAAAAAATACAAATATTCAGAAAAACACTTGATGGCAAAAATTTACTTTGTCTGCAAGGGCATAAAAGACCAGCAAGTGTCATTATTCTATCGCTAATGGGAGAAATAATTGAAGAGTACCCATATGATTATATTGGTAGACATGATGTTAGAGAACTACCTAGTGGTAATTTTTTAGTCGCTGCGGGGGACTCTGCACCAGGAGCAGAAGATATTGTTCTAGAAATTGATAAAACTTCAAGAGAGATTATCAAAAAATGGGACTATCGTGAAATATTAGATACAAGTAGAGCCCACATTTATGGTGATAGAAGAAAGTCGGATTGGTTACATATAAATTGTGTTTTTTACGATGATACTGACAATTCAATAATTATTTCAGGAAGACACCAAAATGCAGTTGTTAAAATTGATGCAGCTACTAGTGAAATTAAGTGGATACTTGGACCTCATTATGGTTGGAAACCAGAATTTAAAAAATATTTATTAAAGCCTATTAATTTT
Source organism: Chitinophagales bacterium (assembly GCA_020628375.1). GTDB lineage: Bacteria > Bacteroidota > Bacteroidia > Chitinophagales > UBA2359 > JAHDDA01. Next base: position 29,972 of record JAHDFD010000005.1, read on the forward strand.
AAACAAGATGAATTTAATTGGGGACAACATGCCCCTTTGGTAATGCCAAACGGAAATGTTTTCTTATTTAATAATGGAAATTATAGAGATGCGAGGAAAAAATATCAGGGAAAGGCTCATTCAACTGTTGTTGAATATAAAATAAACACAGATGATATGACTGTAGAAATCGTATGGCAATATGGTAAAGATCGAGATTTATACACAGGAGCTAGAGGAGATGTCGATTTTATGGAAGATTCAGGAAATAGGTTAGTTTCTTTCATGGCTAAATCTCCGACTAAATCAACACCACTTATTATCGAATTAAATGATAAAGATGAAGTGATTTTCGAGGCTGTATTTGATAGAGATAATAAAAGATACAGGGCTGAAAAGATTGATTTATACAAATAAAATATTCAAATTGAAAATTCAACTCAACCCGATTTGATTAATATTACAAATTACTAATATGTGTAGATTTTTATTTATTTCAATAATCTATTGTTTATTCCTTCATTCACCATTGTCAGCTAATTCCAATGAATTCAACAATATTTTGATTAATTCAAATGTGTCTGAAAAAAAGATAAAGGTGAACCCTCATGTAAGGAATCCCTTAAGTGCTATTATTAGTTTCAATACAGAAAAAAAAGTTTCTGTTAGTATACGCGTTATAGGTCAAGATGGGGATAGCTCTGATATTTTCAACCATTTCAAAGAACTAAAACAAGAACATAGTATTCCTGTATTAGGATTGTACCCTGATTATACGAATTTGGTAGAAGTAACTACCTACAACAAAAAAGGCAAGAAGTTAGACTCTGAAATTGTTAGAATACAGACTAGAGCATTAAGACCTAAATATGATAAGAAAGTTGAAATCATAGAGAATAATATTAAAATTACAGATAATAGCCTATACCTAGATGCTACTTCAAGGGTTGCTTTTGATAAATTCGGTAAAATTCGATGGGTGTTTGAAACCCCAGATGAAAAAATACAAATATTCAGAAAAACACTCGATGGAAAAAACCTGGTTTGTTTACACGGTTATAAGCCTGCACGGGTTTTAGTGGTTTCCTTATTAGGAGAAATAATTGAAGAATATCCATTCAATTCCTTAGGAAGACATGATGTAAGAGAAATGCCAAGTGGTAATTTTCTTGTTGCAATAAGCGATCGGGGGCCGGGAGTCGAAGATAGAGTAATCGAAATTGACAGAAAAACAAAAGAAACTGTGAAGGAATGGAACTATAGAGCTTTGTTAGATACAACAAGAGCTCATCCTTTCGGTAAAAAACAAGCTTTAGATTGGATGCATATTAATTGCGTTTTTTATGATGAAGTGGATAATTCAATCATTGTTTCAGGAAGACATCAACATGCTGTTGTTAAAATAGATGCAGAAACAAGTGAAATAAAATGGATTTTAGGTCCTCATCATAACTGGCCTGCTGATCTTAAAAAATATTTACTAGAACCCAAAAACTTTGGACAAGCTGAATTTAATTGGGGGCAACATGCTCCATTAGTACTTCCAAATAGGAATGTAATGCTCTTCAATAATGGAAATTATCGTTCAAATAAAAGAGATGCTAAAGAAACAACATATAGTAATGCCGTAGAATACAAAATTGATGAGGAAAAAATGTCTGTGGAGCTAGTATGGCAATATGGGAAAGAAAGAGAAATATTTACTAAAGCAAGGGGAGATGTCGATTATTTTCCTGAAACTGGGAATAGACTTATCAGCTTTATGTCCCAATCACCGACTAAAGAAACCCCCTTACTTGTAGAACTTGATAAAAAAGATAAAGTATTGTTTGAGGCAGTTTTCGATAGAGATGTAAAACACTATCGATTTGAAAAATTATTTTTATACGAATAAACTATATCAATTTTCTAAAATATAGTTAGAATAAAAAATGCTCTTTTCATTTTTTATTTTACTCATGTGATTGTAGTTACTTTGGAGATAAAATTCATCTAAAACGTGTACCTTTTAATAAACACTTAATTGGATAATAAAGTTGATCAAAAAAAAGAATTTAATTCGTTAAATATCTTCCTTACCTTTTTTTACATCGGTTGTTTTGCTTTTGGCGGCTTTATGTCACTAATAGCAGTTGTCAATAATATTATTGTTGACAAGAAAAAATGGGTCGATGGTGAAAAAGTTTTAGACGGTATAAGTATCGCTAATTTACTACCGGGACCGATGGCAGTGAACGTGTGTACCTATCTAGGGTATAAAATGAGGGGTAATCTTGGAGCTTTAGCAAGTTTTACAGGTATTTTAACCCCGTCATTTATACTGATAATCTTGTTTGCCATTAACTACGATTGGATCAATAACAATCCTTATATTCAAGAGTTTTTATTTGGAATCTATCCTGTACTTGCAGCAATTATAATTCATACATTTCTGAAGTTATCAGGAAAGATCGTACAGGAAAAATTACATTGGTTATATATTTTATTACCAACGATCATTCTACTGACTGCTCCTAAAAGCATACATCTTTTCCTTATATTAGGATTGATGTTCAGTTATGGAGTCTATGGCTATCTGAGCTCGAAAGTTGAGGTTGTAGGAAAAATAAATAAAACAGAATTATTTAACTCTGGTAAAAACATTGTTTTTTTACTAATATTTGTTTTAATTCTGTTCTTTATTAAATTGATACCCGAAATACCAGTTGAGCTAAACTTGTTTTCCTCATTCGGTAGTTTAAGTGTTCTGCTTTTTGGTGGAGGTTATGTTTTTATTCCTTTGCTTGAAGATCTGGTTGTGAACCAGAATTTATGGGTTAACCAAAAAGAATTCATTGATGCAATAGCAATTGGGCAGGTAACACCTGGTCCTATTGTAATAACTGTTTCTTATATAGGATACAAGGCAGCGGGAATGCTTGGTGCCATAGTTTCTACAATAGCCATTTTTGGAATTCCGGCATTCTTAATGGTACAGGTTGGTAAGGTTTTTCATTTTGTTTCTGAGAATGAAAAATTCAAATCTGCAATAAAATTTTTAAGATTTTGTGGAATTGGCTTGATTTTGTATGCAGGAATATTTTTACTGATGAAAACCCATGAAATTTTACCCGATAATTATTCTTTAAGATTAATTGTCGGAACCTTGATCTTTCTGATCAGCTTTTTTAGTCTCAGAAAGTGGAATGTGAACATATTTATTGTTATTTTATTTGGAGGTATAGCTCAAATTCTGACCTATTTATTCTTAATAAAATAAGCTGGAAAAATAATTCTATAATTCAATTAACTAATTATGAAGAGGATATTTATTGTTGGAACTCAAAGAAGTGGATCTAATTTACTTAGAATGATGTTGAATAATCATTCTAAATTATGGTCTCCTCATCCGCCTAATATTCTAAAGCATTTTGTCCCACTTGAAAAATATTATCAAGGTCAAAACGAAAGAAATATTTATAATGATGTTTTAGAAGTTGTAAGATTAAATCCTATTGATTGGGTGAATTTTGACCTTACCGTTGATGATTTTGATAATCAGGCAAGCGGGATGAATATTTATAACTACTTCATGAATATGATGGATTTGCATGCTCAAAAACAAGGATGTGAAGGCTGGATATGTAAAAGTACGCACAATTACATATACATGAATGAGTTAATTGAGAATGATCCGAATGTAGTTTTTATACACCTGTATCGAGATCCTCGTGATGTTACCCTCTCGTTCATGAAAGCAGATATTGGTGAAAAACATCCATATTCTATTGCTAAAAAATGGAATGAAACTCAGTTAAGCGTTTTGGAAACTTTCAGCAAAATCCCTGAAAAAAATAAGTTCAATATCAGATATGAAGATCTGATAGATCAACCAGAAGTAATTATCAGGAATTTCTGCCAGCAAATAGATATGCCTTTCGAAGAATCAATGATGGAATTTTATAAGTCAGAAAGTGCACAGAAATGTTCTGTTGCTGGGAAGAGATGGGAAAACCTGAGTAAACCGGTTATGAACAATAACTTTAAAAAGTATAAGAAAGGTTTGTCTGATGAACAGATTCAGCTAATCGAACATCTTACATCTAAAGCTATGGTTGGTTTAAATTACGAACTCGATTTCTCAGATAATTATACTTTGTCAGAAGCTGAAGCTTTAAATTTTGAATCTTTGAACGAATCTTTGAAAAAAGAGAAAAACAGAGGCAGTTCAAATCAGAGTAATTTCCTCGATGAAGTAAAGGATAAATTATTGAATTGTACAGTTAACTAAATTAAAATTCCCCAAAATAGAATTTTGGGGAATTTTCTATACACTCTAAATCAGAAAAAACGAAATCCCTCAACTACACAATTGCTAGCTAAATGTTTGATAATATCAATCCTTATTTGAAAACAATAATTTTTCTTGCATTTATTTGTATATTCCCATTATTGTTCAAGGCAAGTTATTTGTCGATTTTTAGCTTTTCATTCATGGAAAAAGGGCTTATTGCCTTATTGATCGGCTTACCGATATATAAAGTTTTTGAGCATAAAGTTCCATTAGAACAAAAAAAGAAGATCGATCATTATTTTTCAGATAATGTTGTAATCTTCTTACTACTCTTTTTTACCTTCCTGGTGAACTTTACTTGTTTGTTTGAAAAATGGGCGAGTGGTGATATTACCAGTCATTCTTTTAATACAATTGCAGGTATTCTACCATTTAAAGATGCTAACGGAGTCGCCAGTGGAGCCAAGGATCTTGTAGAATTTGGCAACTTAAACAGTGCTACATCCCGAAGACCTATTGCAGCCCTATGTTATTCTTTTCTACTCAGTATAACCAATCAGAATTTATTCAATACTTTAATGATCGTTGCTGTTTTAGTCAGCTCATCTATATTTTTCGTTGGTAAAGCACTTTATCATTACTTTGGAGTTATAGCTGCTGTTGTAGGTATTATAATGTTATCGTATTTCTACCTGCCTTTTAATGGTACTTTATTGACCGAACCCATAGGTTTAATGTACGGAAACATTAGTATGGCTTTGTTCCTGATCGCATTCTATGAGAAAAAAGCCAACCTTTTCTTACTAGGCTTATTTGTTCTTACAATTGGTATTAGTGCAAGGGCAGGCGCATTTTTCGCAGTGCCTGCAATTATACTATACGCTACCTATCATTTCAGAGATAAGCACTTTGTGAATTTTAAATTAGGAGCAATAAGTCTGGTACTCGTTTTTATAGCTTTGAATATGGCACCGCTATTATTAAAAGTCGTTGGTCCTCAGGAAGGTTATGTATATCAGGGGAATTTCTCTTATAAACTTTATGGAATGGTCGTAGGTGGTGAAGAATGGGATTATATACTTAAAAAGCATCCCGAAATATCTGACCTGCCAATGCAGGAAAGACCAGACTATATTTATTCTTTAACAAGTCAGGCATTTAAAGCCAATCCATTTGGGATCGTTAAAAGTATCTTCAAAGACATTTGGTTTATTATTACTAATCCATTTGCTTTTTTATGGAATTTGAAATCCCAATTCTTATGTAATAAATACTTTTTCCTTGTACCCGCAGTTTTCTTTTTTCTACAGTTTTATAAGTTTAAACTTTCAGAAAAGTCTGCAATTTCTTTATTCTTACTATTTGGTTTGTTAGGTGTCATTGCTTCATATCCATTTGTATCAGGTTCAGGGGGATACAGGGTTTTTGCTGCAACCATAGCAATTAATTTCTCAATTATTGCTATCGGTGCTTCTTTTATGGTTTCAAAAATTAAAGAATATGTCGCAGAAGAATCCTAACTTATTAATTGTATTTGCAGTATTAGTGCTGCTTTTACCCGTTATCAGTACATTATTTTTAGGTACAAGAAGTATTGAAAAACTGAATAGTGATTTTTATGATCTTTCTGAAAATACAGAATGGATAAATAAAGATAAACTTTTCATTTTTAAGAATAATAATGGATTTGCAGTAAAACTTTCGCATAAAACACCTACCTTTTTGCCGATTTTAAATAAAACGTACTTCAATAAAACGAATGTTCGAAATTCTAAAATTCGTGATACAAAGGCAGGCGAAACGCTCGTCAGTGCTTATAATCTTTTAGATAAAGAAAGGCATAGTTTTATCGTTTTTGAAAATGATACCATGCTGAATACGAATGGAAGTTATGTAGCTGTAACAGCAAAGCAACTTAGCCACTTTGTATATAACGGGAAGCTGTTAATGGCAGGAAATAATTTGAATGAACTAGCTAAAAACACCAACGTACTTAAAAGACAATTATCAAAATTCAAACCTAAGACAAACAATAATGGAAACCTTAAAAAGGTTAACTGGAAAAACAATAAGACGGTTAAAATTGATGATCAGGAAATTAAAGCTACTGGCTCAGGATGGGATAGCTCTGCTGCGTTTGCAGGGAATTCTTTAACAGCTGATAAAAACGGATTCTTTGCTTTTCAAATTAAAGATATTAAAGCTTCAAAAGCACTTGGACTTTCATCAAGTCCAAGCAACTTATTATATGATAAAATGGATTTTGCTTTAGTTATTACCAATGGAACCTTGTTGGTCTTTGAAAAAGGAGTAAGACAAACGAAAGTTGGAAATATCAAGAAAGGGGATAAGTTATCATTACATAAAATTGGAAAGAAAATTTTCTATTGTCGAAATGCAGAGGTCGTTTATGCCTCAAATTATATCGATAATAAAGCCCTGACTATCAATGCAAATTTTTACTCTAAAGGAGCTAGTTTTGATAGTGTTCGTTCAAGTTTCTAATAATTTATTCAATGCAGAAAATATTTACATTATTCAATTCTTTATATAAAAGCAGTTATTGGTTGTACAAACCTTTATACTTTTTTTATAAAAAATTTAGTGACAAAAGTAAGATCGTACTTCTAAAAGATATAGTAAAGCCAGGCATGCATGTCTTAGATATAGGTGCTAATATTGGTTATTATACCATATTGTTATCAGAGTTAGTAGGAGAAAATGGGAAAGTTTATGCGTTCGAACCAGATGAAACCAACTTTAAGCATTTGAGTGAGAATACTAAAAATCTGAAGAATGTAAGCCTGTTTAAAAAGGCAGTTGGCAATAAAACAGAAACAATAAAGCTTTATTATTCTGATGAGCTGAATGTCGATCATCAAACTTACGATAGTGGAGAAGGAAGAAAATGTATGGAAATAGATGCGATTGCCATAGATGATATTTTTAAGAAAGAACAGTTCAATTTTATTAAATTGGATATTCAAGGGTTCGATTATTATGCTTTACAGGGAATGACCAATACACTTGATAGATCTCAGCAGGTTAGTATTTTCGGAGAGTTTTGGCCCTATGCACTTGAAAAAGCAGGCAGTAACTATAAAGCTTATCTAACTTTATTGGAACAATGTAACTTCGATGTTAAGGTGTTTGAAGCATTAGAGAATAATAATTATGATGACAAGATCAATGATAAAAGTTATTATACTGATTTTCTTGCTTCTAAAAGTGCTTGATCGAATTATAGAATCAACAAAAAATACTATATGTGGAATTTGATTATTCCTCAAAAAATAGATTTAGGAACAATTATTGAAAAGGTTAAATTACCCTGGTATAAAAAACAACTGAATGAAAAAAGCTTTAATTACTGGAATTACCGGACAAGACGGAGCATATCTTGCAGAACTATTACTTGAAAAAGGGTATGAAGTTCATGGTATAAAACGAAGAAGTTCACTCTTTAACACTAACCGAGTAGATCATCTTTATCAGGATCCACATGTAAAAGACTACAATTTTAGATTGCATTATGGCGATCTTACTGATTCATCTAATATTATACGTATTATTCAGGAAGTTCAGCCAGATGAAATATATAACTTAGGTGCAATGTCGCATGTTAAGGTAAGCTTTGAAATGCCTGAATATGCAGCCAATGTAGATGCAATGGGAACACTTAGAATACTTGAAGCTGTACGCTTATTGGGACTTACCCATAAAACAAGAGTATATCAGGCATCTACTTCTGAATTGTATGGAATGGTACAGGAAATACCTCAAAAAGAAACAACACCTTTTTATCCGCGTTCGCCTTATGCTTGTGCTAAGTTATATGGTTATTGGATTACGGTAAATTATCGTGAGGCATATAATATGTATGCTTGTAATGGAATTCTTTTTAATCACGAAAGTCCATTGCGTGGCGAAACTTTTGTTACCAGAAAAATTACTCGTGCAGTTGCCAGAATTGCACTTGGTTTACAGGATAAATGTTATTTGGGCAATTTGAATGCAAAACGTGATTGGGGGCATGCCCGTGATTATGTGTATGCTATGTGGCTTATGTTACAACAAGATCAAGCTGAAGATTTTGTAATTGCAACTGGAGAAACTACTAGTATCAGAGATTTTGTAAGCCTGGCCTTTCAACAATTGGGTATAGATATAGAATTCAGTGGAGAAGGTGTTAATGAAAAAGGTATAGTCAAATCTTGTGATAATCCGGACTATCAGCTTGAAATAGGTAGCGAAGTGATTTGTGTCGATGAAAGATACTTCCGACCTACTGAAGTTGAACTTTTGATCGGTGATCCTAAAAAAGCTAAAGAGAAATTAGGCTGGAAACCACAGTATGATCTTAAGGCGCTTGTAGCTGAAATGGTTGAATGTGATCTTAAGTTATTTAAGAAAGATGTTTATCTGAAAGAAGCTGGACATGACATATTGAATTACTACGAATAAAATCAAAGATAATTTATCAGCTTTTTTATTGATATACTGAAAACTAATAGAATGCAATATCAAGATAAGATTTTCGTAGCTGGACATAATGGAATGGTGGGGTCCGCTATTGTCAGAAAACTGGAGCGTGAAGGCTTTAAAAATATAATTGTTCGTTCTTCTAAAGAATTAGATCTAAGAGATCAAAAAGAAGTGGAGAACTTTTTTCTGTCAGAAAAACCCGATTATGTATTTTTAGCGGCTGCGAAAGTAGGAGGAATTTTAGCTAACAATACCTATAGAGGTGAATTCTTGTATGATAATATGATGATTCAATACAATGTGATTCATCAGGCTTATTTGAATGATGTAAAGAAGTTATTATTTTTAGGGTCTTCTTGCATTTATCCTAAGTTAGCCGACCAGCCTTTAAAAGAAAGTTATTTACTGACCGGTACATTAGAGCCAACGAACGAACCCTACGCTATTGCTAAAATAGCAGGTATAAAACTGTGTGAAGCGTACAGAGATCAGTACGGTTGTAATTTTGTTTCAGTGATGCCAACGAACCTTTATGGTACGAACGATAATTATGACCTAAAAAACTCACATGTATTACCAGCCTTATTACGTAAGTTTCATGAAGCAAAGATCGGGAATAAGCCTCATGTAGAAATTTGGGGTACCGGATCTCCTAAAAGAGAATTCCTGCATGTAAATGATCTGGCAGATGCCTGCTACTTTTTGATGCATAATTATAATGATTCTACTTTAGTGAATATTGGAACCGGGGAAGATGTGTCAATTAAAGATTTGGCATTGACCATTAAAAAAGTAGTTGGATTTGAAGGAGAGTTGAAATTCGATACTTCAAAACCAGATGGAACACCAAGAAAATTATTAGATGTATCAAAATTGAGTAATTTGGGCTGGAAAGCTTCCATTGACTTACAAACTGGTATAGAAAAAACATATAAAGAGGTAAAGGAATTGTTTACTGAAGTTGTATGAACAACTAAAAGCAAGCACTATGTTAAAATTAAAGGAAAAACAGCAAAAGAACCTCGATGATCCACAAACAACGGTTCATCATGGGGAGATTATCAGAAGCAAACCCTTTTTGGAAAAATTGTATATCGAATGGTATGGTTTTCTGTTAAACCGCACTAAAGATTTACCAAAAGATGGTAAAATTCTTGAGTTAGGTTCCGGTGGAGGGTTTCTAAAAGAACTGCTTCCTGAGGTAATTACTTCTGATGTTATGGAATTACCTGGTAACGATATGACATTTTCGGCAGAAGAAATGCCTTTTGAAGATAATAGTTTGAGTGCTATTTTTATGATCGATGTATTACACCACATTCCGAACTGCAAGAAATTTTTTGCTGAAGCAGAAAGAACGCTAAAGAAAGGTGGAATGATCATTATGTCAGAACCTGCTAATTCAACATGGAGTCGATATTTCTATCAGAATCATCATCATGAACCGTTTAAGCCTGATGCAGAAAGTTGGGAAATACCGTATTCAGGACCTTTAAGCGGAGCAAATGGTGCAATCCCCTGGATCGTATTTGAAAGAGATATTGATACTTTTCACAAGCTTTTCCCTCAATTAAAATTAGAAACAGTTAAATATCATACTCCCCTACGTTACTTGTTGAGCGGTGGAATGTCTTATCGTTCACTTGTACCGGGTTGGGCATTTGGTGCAGTTTCTGTTATGGAAAAACTATTAACACCCATTTATTCACAAATAGCAATGTTCCAACTAATAGAAGTAAAGAAAGTATAAGCAGCTTTAACAATAACTAGCGAAAGAAAGAATATGGAAATGACGGATACAGTAACTTCAGTAACTAATCAGAGCGACCACGACTTTAATGAAGGAAAAAGAAATAGAAAAGCTAGATGGCTCGAGCATTTCAATAAATTAGCACCCGGTTATCCTAAATACCGTAAACGTTTTAGCTACAACTGGAATAGCCATTTACGTTATTTTAATTATTTTATTCACGAAGATGATAGTGTTCTGCAAATTGGTTGTGGAACAGGTGATACATTAAAAGAATTAAAGGGTAAATCTAAAACAGGTATAGATTTCAGTCCTAAGATGATCGAGGTAGGTAAACAACAATATCCAGACCTGGATCTGAGACTCATGGATGCTGAACAACTAGAATTCGAACAAGACTTCGATGTAATTCTACTGACCAACGTAGTAGGCTGTTTTGAAAATGTATTAGATGTTCTTAATCAAGTAAAAAAATACTGTAATCCACAAACTAGAATAATTGTAACTTACTACAGTCGTGTTTGGGAACCAGTGATCAAAACCGCTGAGTTTTTTGGTTTAAAGAAAAAAACACCTCAACAAAACTGGTTGTCTGTCATGGATATTGAAAACTTGCTTTATCTAGCAGGTTTTGAGACTTACAGAAAAAATATGCGGGTATTGTTTCCAATGAATATTCCATTGATTTCTCCGCTTATCAATCGTTTTATTGGTAGATTACCGCTGTTCAACAGTCTTTGTCTGAATTCTTTCGTTTGTGCAAGGGTTGCCCCCAATCACCAGGAAGATGTCAGTAAAAAATATAGTGTTAGTGTTTGTGTTCCGGCACGTAATGAAAGTGGGAATATAGAAGCTGCAGTATTACGTACCCCGGAAATGGGAAAAGGAGTTGAATTGATCTTTATAGAAGGAAATTCGACCGATGATACCTGGGAAAAAATTCAGGAAATAGCTGAAAAGTATAAAGATACCCACAACATCAAGATCGGACAACAAGATGGTAAAGGAAAAGGTGATGCTGTTCGTAAAGGATATGATATGGCTACTGGCGATATCTTGATGATCTTAGATGCCGATCTAACCGTTCCACCAGAAGATTTACCTAAATTTTATCATGCACTTTCATCAGGTAAAGGTGAGTTTATAAATGGATCTCGTTTGGTTTATCCGATGGAAAAAGAAGCAATGCGCTTTTTGAATACTTTAGGAAACAAGTTTTTCAGTATGGTATTTACTTGGCTATTAGAGCAACCATTGAAAGATTCATTATGTGGTACCAAAGTAATGTTTAGAGAAGATTATATTAAACTTCAGAAAAACCGAAAATTCTTTGGTGAGTTCGACCCGTTTGGTGATTATGATCTGTTATTTGGAGCGTATAAGCTGAACTTAAAGATCATCGATCTTCCTATCAGATATCACGAACGTACTTATGGTGATACGAATATTTCTCGTTTCCGTCATGGTTTGGTTTTATTGAGAATGTGTGCCTTTGCTGCGACTAAGATCAAATTCTGGTAATCAATACTTGTTTACTTTTTTGTCATTTCCATTTTCACTAAAGATGAATTTGGCATTAAATGTTCGTGTTTCGATAGTAAATAATTGTATTACACAAACTATTATTTTTTCTTCTGAAATCGATTATTATAATTTGTTCGGAATAGAATTATATCTGATCGATGAAATATAGGTTTTCAGTTATTAAGATTTAAGCATACTTCTAAGTATATTTGAATGCTGTATTATGTTTAGGAATATTTCAGATTATTATTTTTTGATAGGTGTTGTTGTATTGTTATTCTTTTCATGTAATAATGTTAAGAATATCAATAATGCTGATCAGAAACCAGACACGACTTCAGGTACTAAAACCACTAAAAAATTACCCAATATAGTAATTATTGTGGCCGATGACTTAGGATGGAATGATGTTGGATTTCATGGAAGCGATATTAAGACAAGTAATATCGATAATATCGTAAAAAAGAGTGCCGAATTTAATCGTTTTTATGCTTATCATAGTTGCACACCAACACGAGTTGGACTCATGACAGGTAAATTTCCGGGTAGGTTGGGATTGAATCATGTTTTGTATCCACAAAGAAAAGGAGGTGTTCCCGAAAGTGAGGTTACACTTGCAGAGTATTTAGACAATTATGGATATAATAGAAGAGCATGTATTGGTAAATGGCATTTAGGACATTCTTCTATAAAGTATCATCCTTTAAATCAGGGCTTCACTTACTTTTATGGTTGTTATGGTGGTTTAGTCGATTATTTTACGCATAAAAATGCGAATGAATTAGATTGGCATAAGAATTTTGAAACTTGTAATGATCAAGGATATGCAACTGATCTTATTACTAAGGAAGCAGTTAAGTTTATCAACGATACTGAGAAAAATGAGCCATTCTTTTTATATGTTCCTTATAATGCTCCACATTCGCCCCTGCAAGCGCCGGAAGAGTATTTGAATATGTATGACTTTGACAAAACAAAACCTATTTACTCAGATATAAATGTGCTTCCAAGCGATAAACTGCTTCCGTATCAAATAGGACAGGGAAATACCAAAAGACAAACCTATGCTGCAATGGTAACAGCAATGGATATTGGTATTGGGAAAATTTATAAAACATTGGAAGAGAAAAAATTATTGGATAATACTTTTTTCCTTTTCGTTAGTGATAATGGTGGAACGCCTTATTATGGAGGAAGTAATTTGCCTTTTGATGGAAAAAAGGGTACTTCAAAAGAAGGCGGTGTGAGAGTACCTGCATTTCTTCATTATCCTGAAAAGGTCGAGTCCTATAAAAAAGTTGAAAGTGTAATTAGTTATGTTGATATTTATGCAACGATCAAAGATCTCGTTTCAGGTATAAAAGAAAATGAAGATGGTATAAGTTTTTTGCCTACACTAAACAGTAATTCATCAGAAATTCACGATCAACGATTCTTATATATTAGTAAAACAAGTGTAATTCAGAAGAATATAAAATTGAATGAAGGTAAACTATTTGATCTTTCTAATGATATTAAAGAGAAAAATAATATTATAGAAAAAAATAAGGAACAATTCATTTTAATGAGCGATACACTAAATAAGTTCAATACAATAATCGATAAAAAGATTACTATAGATGATTCACATAAAGTGAGTGAAGAATGGAAAATGATAGTAGAATGATATAGAGACAATATCATTCTACTATTAAACGATCAATTATTTTTATTAGGCTTTTTCCCTTTATTATTCTGTTTTTTATTATTTTTCTGATTGGTTTTTTTCCCATTATTATTCTTTTGGTTAGGTTTTTTCCCTTTATTATTCTGTTTCTTATTAGGTTTTTTTCCTTTCTTGTTGTTGTTCTTTTTAGGATTAGTTTTCTTTTTTACCTTTTCCCCTTTTTTATTCCACTCAAGTTTCTGGCCAACAAGTTTGTCATTTTTGAAAGTAGCTTCCGACTTTACCACTCCATTATTATACCATTCGGTAGTCAATCCTTCTTTTTTACCTCCTGCATATTTTATTTCTTTACTTTTCTGTCCATTTGGATGCCATTCTATCTGTAGGCCATCTAACTTTCCATTCTTATAATTCTTTTCAACTTTTTGAGCTCCTGAATTATACCATACTTTCATGTAGCCATTCTTGTCTTGATCATATACTTCTTCTTTGGCTTTTTGTCCATTATCGAACCATTCGTTCAGCTTACCTCTGACAAAGCCATTGAAGTAGGTGGCCTCAAGCTTCTTATTACCGTTTTTGAACCATTCTTCAACCAAACCATGTAGTTTTCCCAGATCGTTATAGTTTCTTTTGGCCTTTAAAGTACCATCTTCAAACCAAGCTTCATTCAATCCAACTTTTAAACCTCGATCAAAATTTACAGAAGCTAAAAGCTGTCCGTTTTCAGCATATCTTTTCTTACTTCCATTCGCCATGCCTTTGATATATTCTTCTTCTAGAGCAATTTGCCCATTTTCATACCACTCTTTCTTTAGGCTATCTAACTTACCATCTGCGTAATATTCAAGCATTTTATTACTACCATCAGGATGAAACTGTTTACGTTCGCCCACAAGTTTTCCTAATTCATAAAATTCGGTCGATTTGATTTGACCATCAGCATACCATTCTGTTCTTATGCCTGTTTTCTTATCTTCTTCAAAGAAAACTTCGGATTTTTTCTCGCCAGTGTCATACCATGCTTCTCGCTTTCCCTGTTTTAAACCATCTGCATATTCAACCGCATATTCTTTCGAGCCGTTACTGAACCATTTAGTTTCAATTCCATTTTTTATATTGTCGATGTAATTACATTCCAATTTTAAATTTCCATTTTCAAAATACTCCTCGTAATTACCATTACGAACACCATTTCTTAGTTCAAATTTTTTCTTGATGTTACCTGAGTTATACCATTCTTGTCTGGTGCCTTCTAATCTTCCATTTACATAAGGAACCTCCTCTTTTACGATACCATTTTTGTATTTTTCAATGACTATACCTGAGTAGGGTTGCTTTTTCAACGTAGCAACTCCATTCTGCATTTTAATCTGTTTTTTGGAAACAGAAGGTTGAGAACAAGAACTTAAAATAAATATTAAGATAAATACGAATAAAGCTTGGAAACGCATTTTAAAAGAGTTTTTTATTAAGGTGCAAAAATAGAGAAAATGATAGAACTATATCTGTGTTTTCTAAACATACTAATACTGAAGACCAGAATTGTGGTTTATTTCCATGAATTATTATATAACTCTATGAATATTAAGACTTTTTGTTTCAAATGATGCCACAGTTTTCATTTGTTTTAGATAAAGCTCCTTATTTTTGATATACAAATCAAATGTGATGCCGAAAATTAATTATTTTCTAATATCCTATCTTGGAAACCAACCTATAATTATCGAGTGCTAAAATGCTTAATCGTTATTGCTACTATCTGAAGATTTTCTTATTACTTCTTTTGTTTTCTTCTTGTTTTAACTCATCTGAAAATACGAAAAAAAATACAAAGGAAAATATTGTAAATGCTGAAAATACCGATGTTGATCGACCTAATATTATTCTAATTCTTGCGGATGATCTGGGGTGGGGAGATGTTGGTTATCATGGAAGCGATATTAGAACGCCTAATATAGATTCAATTTCTTTAAAAGGGTTAGAGTTAAATCAGTTTTATACTTCTTTTAGCTGTACCCCTTCACGAGTAGGGCTGCTAACCGGAAAGTATCCGAGTAAACTTGGTTTGGGAGGAAAAGTAATTACGCCAAATCGTAAAGATGGTTTGCCAACAGAAGAACAAACGATTGCTGAACTGTTAGGTGATATCGGATACAGTAAAAGAGCATGTATCGGCAAGTGGCATCTAGGGCATAGCCACGAAAAATTTCATCCTCTTAATCAGGGTTTTACCTACTTTTATGGCCATTATGGTGGTCAGGTTAATTATTTTACACATACAAGAAAGGGAGAGCTTGATTGGCACAGGAATTTTGATCCTTCTTATGATGTTGGATACACAACCTCACTTATTACAAATGAAGCTGTAAACTTTATAAGTAATGAAATTAATGAGGAAGAACCGTTTTTCTTATACATTGCCTACAATGCTCCTCATACTCCTTTACAAGCCGAAAAAAGGTTTTTAGAGATGTATGGTTTTGATAGTAACAAACCTTTATATTCAAGCCTTGATCCTGTTGAAAAACAAGACTCTAACGCCTTAGCCCTTCAAGGGCAGGGGAACACTAAAAGACAGACCTATTCAGCAATGGTAACTGCTATGGATGAAGGTATAGGACAAATACTGAATACTGTTAAAAAAAAGGGGATTCAAGAAAACACTATCGTTATTTTTCTTAGTGATAATGGTGCAAGCATTAAAAAAGGAGGTAAGAACTTTCCTTTAAAAGGAGAAAAAGGAAAAAGTTATGAAGGTGGAATTAAAGTTCCGGCACTTGTTTACTGGCCCGAAAAGATAAAAAGTAAGAAAGTGAGTAATGAAATATTTTCCTATATAGATATTCTGCCAACTTTACTGGACATAAATAATAACCTGAATAATCCAGAAGTTTTTGATGGAGTTTCTAAGAAAGGAATATTAACAAATACAGAGCAAAGCGCAAATTCTGATGAGGATAGAATTATGTATTTTTCCAAAAAAAGTTATCGAAAAGGCAGATGGAAATTAGCTTATAATGAGCTTTACGACCTTAAAAATGATCCTTATGAGAAACGTGATCTAAAAAAGGTACATAAAACAATTTTTAAAGAAATGAAATCAGAACTTCCTTTTCTGGTTGTCGAAAACGAAACAGACAAAAAACCTGAATTTGGCTTTAAGGTTCAGAAAGAATGGAAGATGCCAAGTAAATAAAATATTAAGTAGGTGGGGAAAAGTAAGTTAATAAAGAAAATGAAGAGAAATTCTAAGCTATCAATGAAAAAAATATGAAGAATAGCGAGCTATTTAAGTGTTTTTTTGAAGTAGATAGATAAGAATTAATCACATTTTATTATTAAAAAACTTTTACACGACTACTTAAATCGAAGCTAATAAATGATCGAAACTTAAAGCTTCACTATAATTTACATCGGAATAGGCAGTAACCAGTATTTTAAGTTGTTTGATCTCTTGGTTTCTTGAGTAAAGCTCTAAATGTATATTCCCATATAATTGATTGGCTTTTTTGTTATCTAAAAAGGCAATCCTTGGTTTTAAATAATATCGCTGTATTTCTTCTTTATATTTATTACGGCTGAAGTATCTTATATCTTCAACCTGAGAAGTATAGTTTAATGAATGAATCTGGTCTTTGATAGAGTCGAAGAAAAATATAAAATCATCATTACTGTAATCTGAATGATCTTTGTAAAACAGAATACCACTTGTTAGGTCTTGTTGCAGGAATCTGTAAGCATCACTCTTTTTACCTAATTTAGACAATTGATAGGCGTCTTTCATATCGGTTAACATTTGGTCTTTTACCGTTAATTGTTGCCAATACTTAAATGCAATTTTATCTTCATCCGATCTTTTAAGAACCTGTCTTTTTTCTGGTAAAGTGGTAGAGCTATTTTCCTTCTTCACAAACCACTTGTTAAAATACTGATTGATCTTCTTCATCTGCTTAAACTAATCGAACAATTTAAGGTCTATCGCTTGGTGTTTATAATGAACATTTAAAATCACCAACTTGTTTTTGAAAATAAAGTAAAAAACAAACAACATTTAACAATTAAAGTATAAAAAAGTCCGTTTACTGCATATAAAATGGGCTTAATTTTGCACCCAAATTAGAAAAAAAGTAAAAATGAAATTAATTCAGAAAGCTTCAATGGTAGTTGTGTTAGTAGGTCTTTTTGCCCTAAGTTCTTGTCACCGTTATGGTTGCCCTGGACAAATTACCGATACCAATCTCGAACAAAATACGACAGTACAAACGATCAGCGACGAAGATTGCTAATTTTCTTTTATTAAATTCAAAAATGATTAACTGGATAGAACTAACCGAACTTCAACAATTGGAAAAAATTAAAGAAGAATCGGAAAACCAAGCGATTTTAATTTTCAAACACAGTACCCGTTGTTCTATCAGTTCAATGGCAAAGAATCGTTTGGAAAGAGCATGGAATATTGCTGAAACATCTGTAAAACCTTATTATTTAGATTTGATTTCTTTCAGAGAAGTTTCTAATGCGATTGCTGAACAATTCGATGTAGAGCATCAATCACCTCAGGTACTTTTAATCAAGAAGGGAAAAAGTATTTACGATGCTTCTCATAATATGATAGCTGTAAGCGATATTGAAGGCTTAGTTGCCTAACTGGCCATTACGCCATCTTGCATAATTAATTTTCTATCGGCAAGCGTTGCCAGATCGTCGTTATGGGTTACTATAACGAATGTTTGCTCTATTTCCGATCTAAGTGTGAAAAATAACTGATGCAGTTCTTCTGAGGTTTTTGAATCCAGATTGCCCGATGGTTCATCGGCAAAAACAACAGCAGGTTGATTTATCAAAGCTCGTGCAACGGCTACTCTTTGTTGTTCACCACCCGATAATTCATTCGGTTTGTGATGTGCACGATCCTTTAACCCCATCATTTCCAATAATTCCATTGCCTTCTTATTGGCATCTCTACTATTAACACGGGCAATAAAAGCTGGAATACATATATTTTCTAAAGCTGTAAATTCTGGTAATAAATGGTGAAATTGAAAAACAAAACCAATCTGTTGGTTTCTGAAATGAGCCAGTCTTTTATCATTTAAAGAAAGAACATCTATATTATTGATAAACAATGCTCCGGTATCTGGTTTGTCTAAGGTGCCAAGTATGTGTAATAAAGTGCTTTTACCTGCACCGGAAGCACCAACAATAGCCACTACCTCTGATTTTTCGATATTTACATCAACCCCTTTCAGTACTTTAAGTGTACCGTATGCTTTTTGTAGATTATTTGCTTTTATCACTTTGTAAAAGTAATTGAAATATGTGGTATAATATGTTTTAATTTGTAATTCAATAACAAGTCTTATTGGTGCATTTAATCGGTAATTATTTATCATATATCCGTTGGAACCCAAATCCAATGTTAATCGAAACTTCTTGGTTCAGTATTAGCTGGTACGGATTCTTTTACGGTTTAACAATTATGTTGAGTTATACAATCAGTGTTCGTTTGGCAGAAAAAGCAGGAAAACCAACTGCTCCTATTGCCGATTTGTATGTATGGACTTTTCTTGGTGGAATTATCGGAGCTCGACTATTAAATGTTTTTTATTACGATTGGGATTACTTTTCAAAACATTTAGCTGAAATTCCTATGGTGTGGAAGGGTGGTTTAGCCTCGCATGGTGGAGTATTAGGAATCGTTTTAGCGGTTTATATATTCAGTAAAAAGTATAAAGAATTTCCAATTTCATGGTTACTCGACAGAATGGCTATTTTTATCTGTTTAGGAGGCGCTTTAGTGCGAATCGGAAATTTGATGAATGCAGAGATCTATGGTAAAGTAACTTCTGTTCCCTGGGCATTTATTTTTGAAGCACGTTCGCCTTTACCACGACATCCGAGTCAGATTTATGAGTCGTTACTTACCTTTAGTATTTTTATGCTATTACTTCGGATAGCTGTAAAGTATCCTGAATTCCCTCCTTATCGTATGTTGGGAATGTTTCTTTGTTTAGGTTTTGGTGGAAGGTTTTTATTAGAGTTTTTTAAAGAAGCTGGTAATTTGCCTCAAATATTGAACATCCCTTTCTTTTTCTTAGGATTAATTATTTTGTTCTACTCTTACAGAAACAATCCTAAGTTTTCTGAATAAATACTTAAGCTAAGTGAACTGCTAATAACTTTTCGATTACATTTGTTTTTATGATAAAAGAAGCGCTTAAAAACTTTTCAGACTTTCCGGATAAGTCAAGAACCTGGGTTTATCAGGCAGACAGAGATTTGAGTGAAGATGAAATCCATTTTGTAGAGGCGAATCTTGCAAATTTTACGACTCAGTGGGAAGCGCATGGCAAACAGCTTCATGCCAAAGGAGAGGTAATCCTGAATCGTTTTTTAGTGATTATGATCGACGAAAATAATGCTGCTGCAACAGGTTGCTCAATTGATAAATCGGTACATTTTGTTGAGCAGTTAGGCAAAACACTTATGATCGATTGGTTTAACCGTTTAAATATTATTTACTTAGATGAACATGGTGTTCTTTCAGAATTCGACTTCAGGAAAGCGGAGGAATTGATGTCAGAAAATAAGTTGACTCCTGAAACGATGATCTTTAATAATAATGTTGCCTCAAAAGGAGATATGATCGAAAATTGGTTAGTAGCGATCAAAGATTCATGGATGGCAAGGCAGTTAATGTAATTGTTATGAATTAATGAATACAAATACATCTTTAGTCAGTGAAAAAGTAATAAAATGTATATCAAAATGAGCATCACGATTTTGGAAATATATAGCGTATGAAAATGACATAAAAGAGTTTTGGTCATCGTATGACGAACCATTCAGAACGAAACGAAGCTTAGCGTAGTTGAAGTGAAGAATCTTTAAATTATAGGAAGGGTAAGATGCTAAATATCTGCTGGTCGGGAGACGCAGCAGAGAAAAAAACTGTTTTGGTCCACTGACCAAAACCTTCACAGCCTTACATTTGAGCCACTGCCTAATTGTTTAGTAGAAATACATTTCCAATCAGAGAAAAAAGTAATAAAATGTATATCAAAATGAGCATCACGATTTTGGAAATATATAGCGTATGAAAATGACATAAAAGAGTTTTGGTCATCGTATGACGAACCATTCAGAACGAAACGAAGCTTAGCGTAGTTGAAGTGAAGAATCTACAAACTATTAGTAGGTGTAAGATTCTTCATTCCAAATTTCGCTTTGCAAATTTTTCACTCAGAATGACTAAAAAATAGAGATGTCAATAGTAGTAAATAAAAAAATAGATTTGTTTAAAAGTTTTGTTTCTGTGGATCGAACTCGACATTTCAAGCCTCAATCTAAGTCCATTCAGCACTGATCCCCAAAGCTTCAAATTCTTTTAACAATTGTTCTTTATCGAAGAAAATAGTAACGCGTTTTAATTTAGGTAAGAGCTTGGCATCTTCAGCAGATTTTATATTGAAGGTATCGCATTCTCCGTCCCAAAGGGGAATTATTTGCGCATAGATTTCATCACCACCATCCATGTAGATCTCTTCTATATCGGCAACCATTTCCGCAGTAATTTCTAATTGTTTGAAATATGCAAAAACTTCAGGCACGATTTCATAAGGATCACCTTCAATTTCCAAAGCGCGATACCCCGTTCCTTCTTTTAAACCTCTTTTTGCTTCTATGAATTTATATACATCTACCTTCGGTTTCAGAATTTCAAGTTCGTACATCAAAATATTAATGACTGCTATCTTAAACCCCAAATCCTTAAAATGTAGTATTTCTTTCATGCTTTTTCCTCATTCTTCAACACCCATGCAATTGCCAGAAATACCGCCTGAACAGGTAATCTTCCCCAAGCTATTTCAGGGCTAGTATTCAATGGTGTACCATTTTCTAATGCAAGGTAAATATTAGCTGGAAAAGCGGCAATTAATAATACCACATATCCTAAGGCACAAAGCTGTCGGGTAGGTTTATAAAGGATACCTGCACCAAGAAAAATTTCAACCCAACCGGCTAATAAGCCTAATATTACCGGATAAGGCAGGAAAGGAGGTACTATTTGAGCAAATTTGAAAGGAAATAGAAAATGAACGATCCCAATAAGTATTAAACTTACTCCAGTAAACCAGGCTAATCCAGATATGACTTTATCATTCATAGTATCGTGATTTCATAATCTTCAAAGTGTATAATATCCCCTTTTCTTACTTTGTATCTTTTACGCGTTTCCAGTTCACCATTTACATCTACCATTTCGTCTTCAATACACATTTTAGCTTCACCACCGGAAAAACAAATTTTTAGTGCTTTCAGCAGTTTAAATAATTCGATATATTCGCTTTCTAATTCAAATTCAATATTATTCATTCGCAATTACAATCTACTAATTTATTACAGGAAATAGAATTATCCGTTTTGAAAGAAAACAAAGTTAAGTTGTTTATACTTAGACTTGATCTTTCACCAACTATTCCAAGTGGAAATAAATATTTCAAATTAAAATATAATATAAAACAAGCTTTATCAGAAGGCAAAACGGGTTTACTCACTTTTGGAGGCGCATATTCAAATCATATTCTTGCGACAGCAAAAGCAACAAATGAATTAGGTTTAAAATCGAAAGCTATTATAAGGGGAGATCCGCCCAAAAAATTAAATCCAACTTTACAGGAAGTTACTGATTTAGGTATGCAATTGAAATACATTTCAAGAACTATGTATCGAATGAAGCGTAAGAAAGGTATTAAAGGATATTCAGAAAAGTTTTTAGAGGCAAATAAAGAATACTTCATTATTCCAGAAGGAGGAACTAACGAATATGCCTTAAAAGGTACTGCCGAAATTGTTCAGTTAATTAATATAGACTTTGATTATTTATGTTGTTCAGGAGCTACGGGAGGAACAATTGCAGGGTTGAGTACAGCAATTATGGAAACTCAACAATTATTAGGTTTTCCCGCATTGAAAGGTGGTTTTGTTGGAAGAAATGTTGAGGAGCTTTTGGAGAAGTATGCTAATTCTTTTGTAAGACCATTTGTTTTTGATGACTATCATTTCGGAAGATATGGCAAAGTTCCTGATGAACTTAAAGCTTTCATAATTCAATTTTATGAAGAAACCAACATTCCACTCGATCCGATCTATACTTCAAAAATGATGTTTGGTATTCTTGATCTTATTAAAAAGAAATATTTCAAAGAAAATTCAACCATCATTGCAATACATACCGGAGGATTACAAGGTTTGAGAGGTTTCCCTGATTTGCACGAAAAACTTATGAAGTCTTAAGAATAAAGGAAGCATTGGCAAAGCTCCAACCATATCCTGTATAAGCGATCTGTCTGTTTTCTACTATAACGGCTCCTAAGGTTTTGTGATCACAAATTCCTAGTCTCCAAAGGTTTTGAAACGAAAGTAAAACATCAAATTCTTTTACTTTAAATAATTCTACAACAGCTTCTAACGTGTAACATTTAGTAGCATAATCGAAATTGCCATATTTTATTCCCTGATATAAAGAGCTAAGTAAATGCGCATCAAAAGAAGACAGATTGTATAATATTTTGGGAAAACTTGGATGAATATTGCCATACTTCTGTGGTGCTAGTAAACAAACTAACAAGCTGGCATACATATCCGATAGAATTACGCTTTCTGTTGAGCTGGCATTTTCGATCAAAGGCATGAATATATCAGGAGGGACTACTTTGGTTTCCATTTCATTATCTTCTACCCATTTTTGAGCTTTACTCAAAACCAAAACCATATTCTTTAATCGCCATTTGCCTAAATGTTCACTAAGTATAAACTGACCGCTTTCACCTGAAAAACCAACAATATGATTCAGGTATTCTTTAGCAGCATTCAGCATTTCTTCGTTGAAATAATTTTGCATTATTTAAGTTTTCTTGGATATATAACTAAGATATTCGGTTAAAAATTGTAAAATAAGCCAATACTCATAATCATTTCTGAAATTAGCGTTTTCTAAGCGTAAATTTGAAGCTTGAAGCAATTAGACTGGTACATATTAAGGCAATATTTAGGAACTGTTTTATACACAGTTGTTCTCTTCATTATCGTTGCAGTTGTTATCGATCTTTCTGAAAAGGTAGACAATTTCTTAGAACATGAAGCCGATTTTAAGGATGTGATCTTTATTTATTATCGCTACTTTATTCCTCATATTGTTTTTTTACTGAGCCCGATATTCATTTTTATTTCAGTTATATTCTTTACTTCTAAATTGGCAGGAAGAAGCGAAATAATCGCCATACTCAGCAGCGGAGTTAGTTTTTATAGAATTTTATTCGTTCCTTATTTGATAGGTGCAACAATTTTTGCAGGCATACAATTGTATGCTAATCACTATGTTGTTCCACCAGCAAATGGAAAGCGGATAGCTTTTGAAAATGAGTTTGTAAAGAAAAAATTGAAAAGTACAGAGTTTGGTATCAGAATGCAATTACAAGAAGGTGTTTTTCTTGGTATGAATTCTTACTCAATAGAGAAAAATAAAGGGAAACGATTAACGCTGGAGCATTTTGAAAATGAAAAACTGCGAGCGAAATTGCTTGTAGAAGAAGTTACCTGGAATGATGAAAAAGAGATCTGGGCACTCAAAAACTGGAAACTTAGAAAAATAAATGGGCTTAAAGAAACTGTTAGCGAAGGAGAAAAGCTAGATACAATAATGAATTTTACGCCTGAAGATTTCAATCTGAATGAAATTTTAAAAGATGCAATGCCAACACCTGAACTGATTAAAAGAATTGAGCGGGAAGAACTAAAACAGTCTTCAGGTATTAATTTCTATAAGATCGAATTACAAAGAAGATCAGCGATTCCGGCAGCTACATTTATACTCACGCTAATAGGTTTTTCATTAGCTTCTCGTAAAGTTCGTGGAGGAATGGGCTGGCACTTGTTATTGGGTATTGCTATAAGTTCGGCTTATGTTTTAATTATGCAATTCTCAACAACCCTTTCAACCAATGCCGGATTCTCTCCGGCATTAGCTGTATGGTCGCCTAATATTTTATTTGGTATTCTGGCAATTTATTTAATGATTACTGCGCCGAAGTAGGAACGTTTTCTGTTGAAAAACCATTATCCTAATTCATTCACGCTGTCAGGGTGAAATGAATCTATTATTTATTAACTTTCACCATTAGGAATGAGAACAGAAAAATACCTATATCAACAAAGTAAATTACCCAAAGAAGGAAAATATATTATAGCAAATTATGATGTTGATACAATTACAGTTTATCAGGCTTTCAATGAAAAAATTGCTGAATATGCTGTTGAGCATCAAAAATTTGGAGGAAATAGTTATTCATTTGAACGAATGACTTGGATCAAGCCAAATTTTATGTGGATGATGTACAGGTCGGGGTGGGCTAAAAAAGAGAATCAGGAAAAAATATTGGCAATTAAAATTAAGAGAAAAGGATTTGAGCAGTTATTAGAAAAAGCTGTGATATCAAGTTTCAAATCAGAGCTATATGAAAGCCGGGAAAAGTGGAAGTTAGCATTGAATAATTCTGAAGTTAGATTACAATGGGACCCTGACCATAATCCGATTGGTGAGAAGTTAAATAGAAAAGCTATTCAGATCGGTATCAAAGGAAATGCGCTTAAAGAATTTAATGAAAATTGGATCGTTCAAATTGAGGATATTACTGAATTTGTGAACAAGCAATACCCAAATGTTCGCCAAGGTTTCAATAATTTGATAGTGCCTTTTGAAAGAGTTTTAACCTTTAACCACAATATTAAGCTGATAGATCGAATTGGTTTAGATTGGCAACCTTGGAATATTTATCTTGAATTCGTTGTAGATAATGAAGATAAATTAAAGGAGTTATAACAAATTTTCAATGAACTGAAATCCGATAAAGCGAATGGTAATATTGATTATAAAGATCCTAAATGGAAAGCATATTTCTCCAGTAAACATTGGTTGAAAACCGAAACAGACCTAAGCTATTACAAATGGTTGATAGACACTTATTCTTCCGGTGAATATGAATTTTTATCTTGTGAACGTATAAGTGAAAGTTCCGCTAAATTAATTTGTAAAACCTGGAGCGCTCCTTACGGAGGAATTGATGCCTTGAAAGAATTAATATTGAACTTTGATTTTGAAATAGTTGGTTTATGGGATTAAGCTTTTCAAATGAAGTATGGAGACGTTGCAATGCAACATCTCTACTTCAAATTAGAAATAAATCCTCTTAGCCTCTCGTACTTCCCTGATAAAAGAATTCTGTTTTTGGTTTGAATTCAAAATCAGCATAGCGTTCAGCAATCAAATCGAGTGTATCGAAAATTTCGTCGGGCTCATAAGTTGTTACCAGAATTGCGCGGTAAGGCTTTATGTGTGGTAAACCTTTAAAATAGTTCGTATAATGACGGCGCATTTCATGAATACCAACAACTGGTCCCTTCCATTCTAATGATTTGGTCAGGTGTTGCTTTGCCACCGCAACACGTTCATGAACATTTGGTGGAGCCAATACTTCGCCCGTTTTCATGTAATGTTTGATCTCTCTGAAAATCCAGGGATAGCCAATAGCCGCCCGCCCGATCATAATACCATCTACGCCATAACGATTAAGCATTTCAACGGCTTTAGGTCCACTGTCAACATCGCCATTTCCAAAAACCGGAATGTGCATTCTTGGATTATTTTTGATCTCTCCGATCAAAGTCCAGTCGGCCTCACCCTTATACATTTGCTTGCGTGTTCTTCCATGTATCGAAATTGCCTGTATGCCTACATCCTGTAAACGCTCAGCGGCATCTACAATATATTTGGTGTTGTCATCCCAGCCAAGTCGGGTTTTAACGGTAACAGGTAGGCTTGTCGAATCAACGATCAATTTGGTCAGTTTTACCATTCGGTCAATGTCCTGAAGAATACCTGCTCCAGCCATTTTACAAACTACCTTTTTCACTGGGCAACCATAATTGATATCCAATACTTCCGGTTTTGCAGCTTCAACTATTTCACAAGAACGGCGCATAGAATCTTCATTGGCTCCGAATATCTGAATACCAATTGGGCGCTCTTCATCGTAAATGTCGAGTTTTTTTACACTCTTTTTAGCATCTCGGATCAAGCCTTCAACCGAAATAAATTCAGTGTACATCATATCCGCTCCTTCTTGCTTACACAATGCTCTGAAAGGAGGATCACTCACATCTTCCATTGGTGCTAATAACAAAGGACATTCCCCTAATTCTAAATTGCCTATTTTGACCATGGTGCAAATTTAGCTTGTAGTATTGATTTTTGAAGACTTTGAAGGGGCGACTTTATCAATACTCCAACCTTATCAATATTTGTGGCGTTCTTCCTAGTAATAATTTCTCTACATTTCTTATACGTGGAGGTTCGGGTTCATTTCTGTTTTGAAGGAAGTATTCTTTTGAAAATATGTTTTCCCTGTTCAATAAATTTATCAGTGAAAAAGAGAAAGTCGCTTTTATTCTTTTAAACGAAGGCGTATAACTTGCGCCCATATCAAGGCGTGCATAATTATTCAGCCGCCTTTTGTTAATTTCTTCATAAACCAAATAATGATGGAGTACATTACCCTCATCTTCTATGAATACCTCTTCCGAATCAACCCGATCAGGTATGGAGTAGGGTAAGCCCGTTCTGAATTGATAATTGAAGGTTAAAGCAAATTGTTTATATCGAAAAGTATTGATAAAACTAAGTTTGTGTCGCTGGTCATTTGTAGAAGGGAATAGTTGATTACTTATTTCCGAAAAATTGAAATCTACTTTACTCAATGAGTAATTTACCCACGTTTCGTAGTATTTGAATTGCTTTTTCAAAAGTAGATCCAAACCATAGGCATTCGACTCACCAGATGAAATCTCAAGGTCAAGAGCTGAATTAAAAGAGGTGGAAATAGTATTTAAACCTAGCGTTTTGTTACGATAAATTTCAGCATTTAATAACCAAGCTTTTTTTCTATAGATCAATCCCGCTGAAATTTTGTTTGCCTGAATATAGGCTTTGTCAAATTCACTGCTCGAAAGTATCCATACAGGTGTATCTAGGTCAAGATCATTTTCTCCAAAGCTATTAAGCTGGCTGATATATTGATAGAAAATACCACCTGAAGCGCTTACTTTAAGGTTTTTATTGAACGCATACTGAAGATTCAGTCTTGGTGAAAGCGTGAAGTTATTGGCTTCATTATAATAAGCCCCTTTTAATCCTAAGTTTAGTTTAAAATTAGATAAGTCGTAATCAAGCGATGTATTGATATTGTGAAAATGTCCGACATTAGTATTATAATTTGCATCATCAAAATTTACATCTTCTTCTTCGTAACTGAAGTTGGCTACCTTTCTGTTAAAATCATATCCAAAGTTTGCTGAGAAAGCTTTTTCGCTATCATAACTCAGATTTATCTTGTAGTATTTATCTTCAATGTCATTGAATACTGTGCGAGTGTGTTCTATATCGTCTCCTCTTTTGAAATCATAAAAGTCATATAAATAGGTATGTTCATAAGAAGAAAGAATATAAGCAGCATCGATATTCCAGTTTTTGTTCAGTTTGTATTGTAAAGAAGTATTCAATGCAAGAGAACTCGAATAAACATCATCTACCGATTCAAGTTCAAATTCTTCTGCGTCTATTCCATATCGAAAGTTGTTCGCACTCGTAAAAAAACTTGTTTTAAAACTTAATTTAGGAGTTGCCTTAAAAAGTAATTTTGTGTTTACATCACAAAAGTTGTTGTTTTGACTTGTTTCTACTTCTTTATCATTCAAGTCATTCTCATCGTATATTTTGGAATTCTGAAAAACCTTTTTTGTAAATTGATCGATAGTTGGCGAGTTAAAAATAGCATTAAGGCTTGTTCTGTATGCGCCGGTTATAGCTACTTTTTTTAATATCGGTACACTTAAAACCGCGTGAGCTTCGGTGAGCGTTGAGCCAATACTCGCATTCACTTTTTGAGGAATGGAATTACTTAATGACATATCTATTATTCCGCCAGTACGGTTGTCATATTTTGGAGAAAAAACACCTTTGTAAACATTCACTTTATCAATTACAAATGGATTAACCGAACTTATCATTCCAAAGTAATGTCCTGAGTCGTAAAGAGGAACATCTTCCCAAACTATAAGATTTTGATCGCTTGCACTTCCTCTGATCTGTAGGTTTGTTGCACTTTCATCAAGACTCGATATACCAGGTAAATATTGTAATGTCTTTAGTATATCTTGTTCTAAAGCTGTATTTTTCTTTGCTAAGTCATTATAATCAAAGCTTACTGCGTTATACGACTTTCCTTCTTCTATACCTTGCAATACATAGTCAGTAACAACAATTTCATCGCTAAGCATTTGCTTGTCTATATCCAATTCAAAAGTAGTACAGCCAATTTTATCCAATTCCTGTATCATCAGTTCTTTCGATTCAAAACCAATATAGCTAACTGTTAATTTTTGGTTTTTGTATGCCTTCAATTTGAGCTCAAAGTTGCCATCATTATCGGTCTGTGTGCCATAACGGAAATTATCTAAGTAAATATTCGCTAAGGGTAAAGATTCTTTGTTGCTTAAATCGGTAACATTTCCACAAATAGTATATTCTTTTAATTCAGGTTTGTAAACGGTAACACTATTGCCTCCGAGTTCGTACTCAAAAGGTGTATTGTAAAACAAATCTTTTAGTAGATCAGATAAATTTTTATTTTGGAGATTACCGCTAAAAGTATATTTCTTTAATAACTGTGGTTCATAATTAAATATCAAATCAGTTTCTTGTTCAAGTTCACTTATGATATTTGTAATCGGTGTTTGCCTGAAGCTTTTGGTGGTAGATTGAGCATTTGCAGTTGAGTAATTGAGAAGGGAAAACAATAACAAAATAAAAAGTCCGAAATTACTTTCGGGTTTGAATTTTAAATAATATTTATCTACAATATTTATTGTTATACCTATTTTACTGATCTACAAAAATAGTTTTTTTGTCTTTTGAAATATTGAAATTTAACGCGAGTGGTTTGCAAATATTATTGAGTGCTGCTGTTAAGTCATTGTGAGGGAAACTTCCTGAGAAGAATTTATTGGCAGCAGTGCCTTCAACTTTAATATTATACTGTCGTTCTAATTCGTTAAAAACAGTAACAACGCTTTCATTATAAAATCTTGAAGAACCATTTTGCCATAAAGGTCTTTCATGTTTGAAATTGGTTTTCTTCAATTTATTCTTTTCTATTAACACTGTTTCCTGTGCATTAAGAATTTGCTTTTCATTTTCATATTGAACCTCTACTTTTCCTTCATAACATTCAACATGTAATTGCTTATCCCACGAGCGGACATTAAATGAGGTACCTAAAACTTTAACAATACCATTTGATGTTTTTATTGTAAATGGGCTACCTTTTTTTACTTTGAAAAAAGCTTCACCGTTTAAGCTGACAAACCTTTCTTTTTGCCAGTTTTTTTCATGGTATTCTATCGAAGAACCATCATTTAATATGGTTTCAAAATCTTTGTATAGATGGGTTTTAGTTTGCTTATTATCTGCAACAATAAGCGTTGAGGTATTATTGAATATGGTGAAATAAATAGTGAAAAACAAAAGTAAGCAAGCAGCAACCGAAAGCCACAATCTTAAATCCAGATTACGAACTTTTGTTTCGGGCTGACTATGAACTTTATTTGTTTTTTGCATTAATGCTTCATAAGATAATTCAGCATCAAAATCGGGCATTATCAGATCATTGGCATAACCAGCAATCTTCTCTAACTGTTCAAGTTCACCACTTTTTTTAAGAACAGCAAGTTCTTCTTCACTTATTTCTTCTGATAACCAACGTGCGTATAAAGTATCCTTATTCTCGATAGGCATTTTCTTTTATTTTGATACAATTATTCAATATATAGAACAATTCAGCTTTAAATTACCCTACAATTTATCTGAAATTTCTTTTAGTGTTTTCAGCGCATTGTGCATTCTTTTTTCGACAGCCTTTACACTTATATCTAATTTTTCTGCTATCTCTCTGTATTTTAACTTATCAATTCTATTCATTAAAAAGACCACTCTTTGCTTTTCAGGTAAGGCACTGATTGCCTGAAGTAGCTTTTGTCTGAATTCTTTTTCTTCTAAAACAAATTCAGGTGATTCATGAGTTTTACTAGACATTACATTTTGATGCCGATATTTTAGTGCTACTTTGCTGTGTTT
Organism: Chitinophagales bacterium; assembly: GCA_020628375.1. Taxonomy (GTDB): domain Bacteria; phylum Bacteroidota; class Bacteroidia; order Chitinophagales; family UBA2359; genus JAHDDA01. Next base: position 60,900 of record JAHDFD010000005.1, read on the forward strand.
TACCTGATTCAGAAAAGTGTTGTTAGCAATGGTAAATAAATATGATTTCGCTTTTTCATAAACCACTTTTTCACAATTTTCCCATAGTTTGGTAAAGGCGTCCTGACTTATATCTTCGGCTTGTTTTAAATCACCACATTTGTAATAAATAAAGTTTCTCAACCCTTCAGCATGCTGCATGAAAATGGTTCTGAAATTATTTTCTTCACAAACAGATTTTGCCATAGTTTTTTATGAATTTACTGTAAAAGTAAAGGGAATATAGTTTTAATATCTTATTTCCAACTTTAATAAGATTTTATAATGTGGTAGTTTTGTTCTGAATTCATACATACGAGTTATTCAATATTTTAAATGTAAGATATGACAGCTTCAGAATTAGCCGGTTTTTTTCCAAAAGAACGAATTATTTGGTGGCAGGAGAATAAAGAAGAAATACCATATTGGTCTGCCTTTAAAGCTCAGAATATTGGTGGGGCTTTTTTCTGGATATGGCTTATAATTATTATAATGGGAATAGTAGCTGCTGGATTTCTAAGAAGTTTTGATTTTATGATCTTCGGAATTTTTATTCCGCTTGGTGCTTATCATTTCCATGAAAAAACCAAAAAAGCAATACAGGAAGCCAATACTGTTTATGGATTAACGAATAAACACATTTTCAAATTAACTTCAGAAGCTGATAACAAACTACAATCATATCCTGTATCGCAATTGTCTGATATACAGGTTGAACTTCAGGAAAATGGAAAACAACAGGTCAACTTTATTTTAGAAACAACCACAGATGATTTTTCTAAGAATGACCTGAAAGGAATTGTCAGTTTTAAAAATGTTAGTTTGCCTGAGCAATTAATAGAAGACCTGAAAAACGGAATTTAAAATTTCTGTAACTATATCAATAGATTAATAGGCTCTTCGATTAAGCTTTTAAAAGTTTGAAGGAAAGCAGCACCAACGGCACCATCAACAACTCTATGATCGCATGAAAGTGTAACCTTCATTTCTTTACCCGGTACAATTTTACCATCTTTAACTAAAGCTACATCACCTATTCTACCCACTGCCATAATACATGAATCAGGCGGATTGATTATTGCAGTAAACTCATCAATATCCATCATTCCCAAATTAGAAATCGAGAAAGTATTACCGCTCATTTCATCGGGTTGCAATTTCTTTTCTCTTGCTTTAGCTGCAAAGGCTTTTGTTTCTGTTGCAATATGGCTAAGGCTTTTATTATCGGCATGTTTAATTACCGGTACAAGTAAACCTTCATTAACTGCTACTGCCATACCAACATGAATATGCTTATTGTAACGTATAAAATCGTCGAACCAAGAAGCATTTACTGCAGGGTGTTTGCGTAAAGCAAGTGAAGCAGCTTTGATAATAATATCATTAAAAGAAATTTTTACAGGCGATTGTCCATTCAATTGTTTTCTGAACTTCCACATTTTATCCATGTTGATAGTCATGGTTAAATAGAAATGTGGAGCCTGGAATTTACTTTCACCTAATCGGCGTGCAATCGTTTTACGCATTTGTGAATTACGAACATCTTCAAAAGCTTCTCCCGAAGTAATTGTAGGCAGATTTGGTAAAGCGGGCGTTTCATTTTCAACAGACACAGGAGCAGTTTCCTGAACCTGTCCGTTCAGTATTGCTTCAATATCTCTTTTAACAATACGACCTTCCTCGCCACTACCAATAAGTTCTGTTAGATCTATATTATTTTCGAAAGCCAATTTCTTTGCCAAAGGTGAAGCCTTAATACGCTTTGGTGCAACAGATTCGTTTGATGGAGCAACTGTATTTACAGTAGGAATACCCTGAGCTTTTTGAGCTCTGCGTTCATTCACTTCTTCTATTACTACCTTCTTTTCTTCAACAACTTTTTGTTCAGCTGGTTTTGCCTGAGGTGGCGTTGCCGATTGACCATCTTTTTCTGCCGCTAAAAGCGTCGAAATATCTTCCCCATGTTCTCCAACAATGGCTATTAATGCATTTACTGGTACAGCTTCTCCTTCCTGAACACCAATATGAAGTAATACTCCTTCCTGGTAACTTTCCAGTTCCATTGTTGCTTTATCTGTTTCAACTTCAGCAATTAAATCTCCGGGAGCAATTGCGTCACCAACTTTAACTTGCCATGAAACCAGAACACCTTCTGTCATTGTATCGCTCATGCGTGGCATGCGTATTACTTCAGCCATAATTCAATTTTTCTAATAGAGGAAAATAATAACAAAAGTAAGGTAGGAATTTGAGTTTTGTTAAGTTTTTATAAGCTTGTTTGAACTATTTATAATGAATATCTTCGTTTTTTTGAACAAATTGTAGAATCCTTATTTTTAAGTGATTTACAACATGACAACTAGCAAAGAGTATTTGGATAGAGCGTCGTAACTTTATCCTTTTGTTTGTAAACTGATTTTGTGTTTTATATTTAGTGTTTGAATAGTGGAAAGTTTTTAATGAAGGATATTATAAAAAAAATAAATCAACTTTTTGAAAACGGTGATTTTAAAGAGAGCACAGAGTTTGCACTAAATTATTTATTAGAAAATCCAATTAATCAGAATAATGTAACAATTCATATTACTATTTATAATGATCTTACCAAGTTCTACTTCCTGAATAAAGATGCAAAAACTGCTTTGAAGTATGCTAAGAAAGGTATTGAGATCGCTCAGAGTTTTAATGTAAGCAATTTACTGGCGAGTCAGTATTTAAGAATCGGAAACATATATGCCAAGTTTCATGTAAACGATCAGGCGCTCTCTTATTTTAAAACATCAGTTGAGTATGCCACTGATAAACAAGATTTACACATTTATCAATCTAGTGTTTTTAATATGGCTTCGTTGTATTATGCTGAAGGAAGTATAAAAGAAGCATTGAATACATTAAAGTTGTTGTTAAAACAAACTTACTATAGAAATGAAAAACTGAAAGCGTATGTACATTTATTAGCGAGTGATTGTTATGCTAAGTTGAGGAATTATTCAAAAGCTATTGAATGTTTGAATTCAGGTTTGTCTTTTTATGATTTTAAAAATGAGGAACGATTAACAGAAAAGTTAAAATTGCCTTTGTATTACATCTATTCAAATAGTGAAAAAAAGGCAAAAATAATCTTGTCTGAACTAGAAAGAGATTGCTATATCTTTGAAAATAACAATGAGTTTTTACGTGATTATCATTTTGCTTTAGGTATATACTTTAATTTTAAGAAAGAATACGAGAATGCGATATCAGCTTTGCAAAAAACAATAAAATTTTCTTTCTCTGAAAATCATTTTGATGCGTTTTCCGTATTAATAAGTTGTTATCACAAAGTGGGATTGCATGAAGAGGCAATTCGACTTTCAGATCAATATATTAATAAAACCAATAGATATTATGAAAAAGAAAGAGCAAAACGACATCTTAGGATGAGTACATTCTTAGAATTGGATTATGCTGAAATTGAAGCAGATAAAACAAAAAAAATATACAATCAGGAAAAGAAATACCGTAATTGGATCGAAACCGAAAAAGGGAATTTTGATAAATTATTAGCGAATATTTTACCCACTCAGGCAATTAAAGAATTAAAGGAAAAAGAATTTGTTCAACCTAAAAAGTATGATGAAGCAAGTGTTCTTTTTGCTGAGTTGACTAATTTTGAAGAGCTTACTAAAAGTTTGAATACCGACGAAGTTGTAGGCTTACTGAATGAGGTGATCAGCAATTTTGATAAATTAGCATTGCAATATAAGATCGAAAGGATCAAAACAATAGGAAATGGATATATGGCAGTTTCAGGGGTGCCTGTACCAAATAAAGATCATCTTCCACGTATTGCAAACTTTGCTTTGGAATTAATGGAGTCGATAAAAAAACTGAATTCAATTAAGGGATATGAACTTGAGCTTCAAGTTGGACTTAGCACAGGCGCATTAATTGCCGGAGTTGTTGGACAAAAAAAGTTTGCTTATGATATATGGGGAGATACCGTAAATATGGCTTCCAGAATGAATAGTCAAAGTCTTGAAGGCAAGATTCAATGTACTAAAGAAGTTTATGAAAAACTTAAAGAAAAATATAGTTTCACTAAAAGAGGAAAAGTAAATATAAAAGGTAAAGGAGTGATGGAAACTTGGTTTTTAATCCGTTCATTATATTAAAAATCATTTCTTCAGATTACCAGATTTCATTTGATCACTGTATGAGTTACGCACAAAATATAGGAATTAGGCTTGACAAAGATGCGCTATATGCTGAAATAAAGGAGCATATAGATAATAATGAATATGAACAGGTAATACAAAAATCGAATATCTATATTTCGATGTACAAAGAAGGAGCTTTTGATGAAACGAGTGCTTCTGTTATTATTTGCCTGAGTTATGCCTATTTCGTTTCTTTTAGATTTGTGGAAGGAGAGAGTATAGCCTTAAGGGGAATAAGGCAATGCAAAGCATTAGGTATTAAAAATGATTTACTTGGAGAGTTATATAGAAACTATTCTTTAAACGCACGATCACCGTTACAGCGACTTCATGCACTTAACGAAGCTTTAAAATATAGTGATACCGAAACACAGATCATAAATGTTTGGTTAAGCTTTTTAATGGAGTGTAGCTTTAATGCCCAGTATAACGTTGCTGAAAGAGTTATTCCAAAGCTTAAGGTGAAAGTTAACTTAATAGGTAATAAAGTTATTAAGGCTGACTATTATCGTCATTTGGCAATACTGTATATGTTTAAAGATAAGTATTATCAGTGTTTGCATTTTGCCAGATTGTCGATGCGTTTGTTCAAAAAACATGCAAAAGCGCAAAATAAAAAACTTGATGTAAAGTACTTTCAAATCAGATTTTATGATATCATAATTAGTATTAAATTAAAATTTGCCAACCTCGCTAAAGAAGAACTTGAAGACATTATTCAGGAAATCAATGATAACAAACTAGAAGGTAATATTTCATTACAATATTTATTAAGGGTTACAAAAGCACATTATGCTTTTTTTGTACTTAAAGATTATGAAGCGATCTACAAACAGTTGTTTCCTATAAAAGATTATATACTGACAACATTTTTACATGAGAAAGAATGCATGATGTTGTATAATACCTGTGAAATATTAGGGTATTATGAGGATGCAGATTACTTAAAGAGTAAGATTCAGAAAAGGCTTAAAAAACATTATGCTTTGAGCTCGGCACAAAGGAATGCGAATATACAAACACACTTTTTGTTACACGGAACGGAACATTACAGTTCTTCGATGAAAAAACTTATTTCCAAAGAAATTGAGTTGAGAGAGGAACTTAAATCTGAAAAGCAAAAGACAGAAGGCTTACTTCAAAATATTTTTCCCAAGGAAACTTTGGCTGAGCTGAGAAAAAATAATAAAATTGCTCCGAAAAAGTTTGAAAATGCAAGTGTTCTATTTGCAGATATTAAAGGGTTTACCGGACTAACCGAGAAGTTGAGTCCTGAGGAGTTGATTTATATGCTGAATCTTATTTTCACAACTTTCGATGAAATTGCACTTAAATACAATGTTGAACGAATCAAAACCTTAGGTGATTGTTACCTTGCAGTTTCGGGGGTTCCTGTTAACAATCCCAAACATTTACAAAATTTGGTATTTTTTGCCTTAGAAATCCTTAAAAAACTACCAGAGATCAATAAACAGTTAAATCTACATGAAACAATAGAACTCCGAATTGGTATTGATATGGGAGAACTAACTGCCGGTGTACTTGGAACAATGAAAGCCTCCTATGATATATGGGGTAAATCGGTTTATACTGCTCAGAAAATGGAACAACGAGGTCAGGAAGGCAAAATATGTTGCACACCTGAACTTATGGAGGAAATAAAAGTTCTAATGCCGGATATTATAGGACACTTTGTTGTTGGTTAGTTTTTTAGTTTAGGATTTTAAGAGTTTAAGAGTAATTGATCAAGTTTACTTTTTATTTTATTTTCATCAATGGCAATCTTTAATGTACTACCAATAATAGCAAAGTCCGCAATTTCATTAACTGCTTTTACTTGTTCTCCTCTCGAAATACCAAAGCCAATTCCGATCTTCGCGTTTGTTCTTTCCCTGATCGCATCGATTATTTTTTGAGCATTAGGATGAAGTTCAAATTGTTGTCCTGTTGTGTTGAATCCAGACATCATATAAATATAATCGGGTTGAAGATTCAACATTGCTGATAGTCTTTCATCGTTCAAATTGGGTGCAATAACAGGCACTAATTGTACAGCTTGATGTTTGTTGATCTGCTCTGCAACCGGACTGTCGAATGGAAGATCGGGAACGATGATCTGGTTTACGCCACTAGTGCTGAGTTTATCACAAAACGCTTCAATCCCATAGCTGAACAAACGATTCAGATAGGACATGGCAATAATCGGAGTATCCGGGGCATAACGCTTAATCTCTTCATAAAACTCAAAACAATTTTCGAGACTTATGCCATTTTCTACAGCTTGTTGGTTTGCTTCTGTCAGCGTTATTCCATCGGCTGTTGGGTGAGAAAAAGGAATCTGTAATTCTAAAATTTCTATTCCTGAATCTATATAAGTTTGAACAACTTCATAGCTTTTTTCAAGAGTTGGATAACCAATAATATGGTGAGCCATTATTGAGTTCATATTTTGTGTCATTTCTGTTTGTTCCTTTTCAATTATTAAATCAACCTTGCTTCTACAAAGCTCATCATTCATCAACCATCACTCATCATTCATCATTCATCCCTAAGCTCACTAATCTGCTTTTCCATAAAAAACTGTAAACTTTCCGGTTGTAAATGCTTCATAGTAATGAATAAATCCTTTTCACCTCTCCCTGAACCATTCACTAAAATAATTTCTTCATTACTCAGACCTTTTGCCTTCTCTATTGCCCATGCTAAGCTATGTGATGATTCCAAAGCTAGTATAATGCCTTCATATTTTGCGATCATTTTCATAGCATCAAGCGTTTGTACATCACTCGCGGCATCAAATTGAATTCTTCCTTCACTATGTAAATAAGCAAGTATGGGACTTACACCACAATAATCCAAGCCTGCAGAAATAGAATGTGTATCTGAAATATTCCCTTCTTCTGCTTGTAAAAAATAAGAATGATATCCTTCAAAAATACCTTCTTTGCCGTACGAAACTTTAGCAGCATGTTCTCCCGGAGTTTTGCCTTTTCCACCAGCCTCAATACCCACTAATTTTACACTTTCATCATCTAAGAAATCAAAGAAAATACCGAGTGCATTACTACCACCGCCAACACACGCGGTTACATAATCGGGTAATTTGTTTTCTATTTTGAAAACTTGTTCTTTTGCTTCTTCGCTTACCATTTTCTGAAACCAGGTATTCAGAACAGGGTAGGGGTGAGGGCCAACCGCAGATCCCAATAAATAATGTGTTTCTTCAGGATGAGCGATCAGATCTTTAAAAGCAGCTATAACAGCATCGTTCAAAGTCTGACTACCAAATTGAACAGGTATTACCTTAGCACCTAGTGTTTCCATCCAGAATACATTCGGGCGTTGACGATCGTAATCTTTTTGCCCCATATAAATGGTACATTCCATACCAAATCGGGCACATACAGAAGCTGTTGCATATCCATGCTGACCAGCTCCGGTTTCTGCAATGATACGCGTTTTACCCAAGCGTTTTGCTAACATAATTTGACCAATACAATGATTGATCTTATGAGCTCCAGTTTGATTCAGATCCTCTCTTTTCAGGTAGATCTTAGCTCCTCCGATTTGTTTGCTCAGATTTTCTAAGTATGTAACCGGAGTAGGACGACCAGAAAAATCATTACAAGCCTTTTTGAAGGAGTTTACAAAGTTTTTATCTGCGATACTCTCAAAAAATACCTGACTTAAAGCATCCATGTTTGGTTTCAAAACCTCTGGAATATATGCACCACCAAATCTTCCGAAGTAGCCACTTTTAGCTTCTAAGATCTGGGTTTTATAGTTTGTGTTAGTTTCTATCATCTTTTTTCTTTGAGGAATTAGGAAGAAGTAATAAGGAAATAGGTTATTGATACCCTGCTCCTTATCTCTTTTCCCTATCCCAATAAATCTACTTGTTTAAATTTTGAACTGCTTTATAAATGGATTGTATTTTATCGATATCTAGCTTTCGTTCAGTTTCAATGCCAGATGCTACATCTATACCAATACAGTTGTCAAATTTCAAGACCTTATCTATGTTGTTTATATTGATTCCGCCTGCCAATAAAAATGGATAAGGAAAGTCTAATGGAATTTCATTTTCGTTTATTTCTTCACCTGAACCCGGAACATTCCCATCCAATATTAATAAGTCTGTATATTGAATGTATTCTTCTAATATTTTCCAGTTGCTTAATAGTGAAACCTTAACCGCGAGAATTACTTTTTGCTTTAATGATTTTAGATAGTTCATAGAAACATCACCAAAATACAGCTGTACATATTTAAACGGATATTGATCTAATATTTCATTGATCTCTGCTTCTGAATTTTGATAGAAAACAGCTACGCTTTTGCTGAATATTGATTTGTCTGAATTATCCAATTCTGAAAACTCAATTTTTCTTTTACTTACTAGTGAAAAATTGAAACCCAATAAGTCTGCCGTTACTGTGGCAAGTTCAATCTTTGAAAATTGTCGAATGCCACAAGCCTTAAAAAAAGTTTGCTTAGGACTTTTAATATCAAAATTCTCTTGTTGCATTAATGAAGTACCGATCAAATATCCATCGGCATTTTGCTGAACAGTTCTTATGTCCAGATCAGAAGCCATTCCAGATTCAGCAATAATATAGTTATCTTGTAATTTCAGTTTTTTTACTAAGTAATTTGTGTTGTTAATGCTTGTTTTGAAACGGGTAAGATCTCTGTTGTTTATTCCTATAACTGTACAGTTGAGTTCTGCAATATTGTCATACTCTTGCTCATTGTGTATTTCAGCTAAAACACCCATACCCAGACTTTCTGCTAGTTCTTTTAATTCTCTGAATTTTTCTGTTGAAAGAATAGCTGAAATTAAGAGGATGATATTTGCACCGAATTTCCTAGCCAAATAAACCTGAATCGGATCGATTATGAATTCTTTATTCAATAACAGTAAATCACTTGTTTGTAAAATTGTCGCAGCAGTTTGTAGGTCATCATAACTTCCTCCGAAAAAATGTTGATCTGTTAATACAGAAACCGCATTGTAATCTGCATCTATGTATTGTTTTATCTGACTATCAATATCAATTGAGTTATTAATTATCCCTGCTGAAGGTGATTTTCTTTTGAACTCTGATATTACGAATTTTGTGTTTTTGTCAGAATGATCTTTCAGGATTTTATAAAATGATTTATTACTTATTAAGGCTTCTTCTTTTATTTGCTCAATATTGTAACTTTTGTAAAGGCTTTTTACTTCCTCTTGTTTTTGTGCTACTATTTTTTGTAAGATATTCATTCGGAGTCAAAATTCGTTTTATCTTTTTCCATCAATCATGCTTCGACTACGCTCAGCATTCGTGTACCGACTACGCTCAGCATTCGTGTACCGATTACGCTCAGCAATCATGTTATATCTGTTAAAATATCTCCTTTTACGGTTTCACAATATGCCGCGAAATGGGTTTTTAAAGCACCGGAAAGCAAAGTGTCTTCCATCAATAAATAAGCATTGGCTAAAGGCATTTTATTATAGAATTTAGCATAAATAAACGCTGCATTTGCCGCAACTAATTTGTAGTGTTCTGTTAGGGGCTTTCCATCTAACATTGCTTGGGCAATTGCGATGTTTTCGTTTTGATTATGGCATTTTAAGTTTTCAAAAGAAACGCTATGAATACCAAAATCAGAAGGGGCAAGCTGATACTTCTGTTGTTTTCCATCTTTTAACTCGATAACATCTGTGCTCGTTGAAATCGAAATATCATCTAAACCATCTGATGCTCTAACCAATACAAAATGCTCCTTACCTAATAGTTGAGCTGTATCGGCTATTAATGGCATGTATTGTTTAAAGGCTGTTCCCATAAACTGTTTCTGCGGATTGTAAGGGTTTAGCAATGGTCCGAGCATATTAAAGATCGTTGGTATGCCTAAACGAGTTCTCGCACCTGCAAGCCCACCCAATAAAGGATGTGTTTTTCGGGCATACAAAAAGGCTAGTTTTTGCTCATTGAAGGCCTGTTCTATTAATTCTTGTGAAGCGTTTATGTTTGCGCCAAGAACTTCTAAGAGGTCAAAACTCCCGAATCTTCCGGAAGCCGCTTTATTTCCATGCTTAATGATCGGAAGACCTGCATGTGATAATAATATTGCAACTAAAGTAGAAGTATTGAATCTTGGTAAGCCAGAACCGCCTGTACCGCATATATCTATACCCTTTGTACTGATATTTCCATTTTTCGTATAACCATTTTTACTCTGTAGAATTTCTATGAAATTAGCAAGATTCTCAGCAGTTTTTAATTGAAAAGAAAGTGAAACCAAAAGCACCAGTTTTTGATCTTCGGTCAATTGTTCATCTTGTAATGCTTCAACAAAATCGGCTAATTCTGCAGCATGTAACTGATTCGCCATCATTCCTTCAACCATATTTTTGAATTGAGCATTTCCTCTTGCCATTTTTCCTTCAACTACATTACGAATGATCTGCATTCCGGCACCATCACGCATACTTAATACCGATTCGGGATGATACTGCACGCCTTCTATCGGTAAAGATTTATGACGGACAGACATAACCGTTCCGTCGCCTGAGCGTGCAGAAATTTGTAAACAAGAAGGTACTTTGTCAGCTGCTAATGAATGGTATCTGGCAACATGAACAGTTGCATCTAAACCACTATAAATTGTTTTTTCATCTGTGATAATGGTATCTTCTTTTCCATGTTGTGGACCAACAAGTTTAAGTGTTCCTCCAAAATGTTCAACCAATGCCTGATGACCTAAGCAAATACCGAAAATTGGTTTTTTGCCAACAAAATGAGCTATGATCTTCATCAAGTTTCCTGCATTGCGCGGAGTGGAAGGTCCTGGTGAAAGTACCAACAGATCGAATTCTTCTTTATCTAATTGTTCCGGACTAACTGTATTTCGGTAAACGACTACTTCGCAGGCACATTGCTTGAAATAATCAACGATATTATAAGTAAAAGAATCGAAATTATCGATCATTAATATTTTTCTGTGCATCTCTTTTTAGTTAATGAGTTATCGAGTTAAAGTGTTTATGAGTTTGTGCGTCTTTACAAACCTAAAGAAGCGGAATGATAGCCACTGCTGTTGAAGTTATTTTCTGAATTGTTCTATTGACTTCAGGAATGCTTGTGCCTTGAATTGTGTTTCATACAATTCCTTTTCAGGGCTGCTTTCATACAACAAAGTTGCACCACTACAATAATTCAACTCATCTTTTTTAATATGTGCAGAACGAATAACGATACCCGTATTTACATCTCCATTAAATAGCATATAACCAACACACCCTCCATAGAAACCACGTTCATGTAATTCAATTTTCTCGATCTGATTCATTGCCATTACTTTAGGGGCACCTGTCAGAGTTCCTGCATTTAAACTTGCTACTAAGGCATCTAATCCGATTTTACCTTCTTGTAATTCACCTGATACTTGTGCAACGGTATGCATTACGTGAGAATACTTTTCTATTGTACGGTAATGATCGATAGAAATATCTGGCTTACAAACTTTTGAAAGGTCATTTCTGCCTAGGTCAATAAGCATGTCTAACTCTGATTTTTCTTTAGTATCATTCAATAATTGCATCATCAGATGATGGTCTTCAATTGCATTAACCCCTCTGTTTATACTTCCTGAAATAGGACGTAAAACAACTCTGTCATTTTCGTAACGGATCATTAATTCTGGACTAGCGCCTAATAAAACTTCATCTCCGAAGTTGACATGAAATAAGTAAGGTGAAGGATTGGTTTTGCGATAAGATTCATATAATGGCAAAGTATCGCCACTATATTTTGCACTTATATGCCGACTTAATACTAATTCCATTAATTCACCTTGTTCACACAAGTTGCGCGCTTGCTCAACTTGTGCTTTAAAGGTTTCGTCCTCTGGCGAGAATTGGATATTTTCTATTAAAGGGCTTTCAAAATCAAGTTCTTCTGTTTCAATTAAGTGTTTAGAAATAGTTTGTACAGCTTTTTTCGCTGCTGATTGGCTTGTTCTTGAACAATATAATTTAGCTTCTCTATTCAAATGATTGAAGAAAAGAAGGTTGTCGAATATGAAAACATGATAATCTGCTTCATTGCTTGGTTTAACGACTTCTATGTCTTCATACAAATAGATAAAGCGATAGCCGAGCGCACCATAGATGCCAAGAAAAGACTGGTCGTTTTGTTGGAAGTGTAGTAATAAAGAACGTAGAATTTGTCCGGTGTTCTGACGTAAGAACCGTTCGTTCTCTGGTCTGTTGAATTCGGTTTTAGGAATATTAAAAATGATCTTTTCAGAAGTTTTATTTTCAATGAAAACCCCGAATTTTTTCTCTAAGTAATCGGTGAAAATACTGCCACGTTTCTGTAAAAGTGTGATTTCACAAATAGCATCTTTAGCTTTTATTTCAACCACCGGATCAATGCCGATCATCGATAAACGATTCGATTTATCTGTTGCATTACAGGATTCTAATAAAAGATGTGGATTGTCGGGATGAAGTTTTTTATAATAATTCAAAGCATCGCCGTAAGGTATTTCTATGCTTTGTTGTTTGAATTTAGACATTGGACTTTGAGATTTTGAGACTATTAGATTTGAGACTTTTAAAATCTCATTTTCTATTGATCTTACTAATTATCGATTGTTGTTAAAAAATGATTGATCTGATCTTTCTTTTCTCTGTAAACTTTTGCTCCTCTGGTTACGGTAACAATGCTGCAATTAACTGCTTCTGCTACTTTCCTTTGAGAATTACCTTTACTGAGTGACGATAAGATACGCCATCGTTCAACGATCATCTCCTGCTCTTTTTCGGTAAGGCTGATATTGATCATATCCATGAATTCATCATAGTTTTCAGCCGAGTTTAATAATTTATAAAAAAAATGCAATGTATTACTGTATTAGTACGGTGATGCAAATATATATGTAAGTGCTTTAATTGTGCAAGGGAGTTTTAATGTTTTTTAATTTGTTTTTTTACAACATATATTTGAGTGCTAAATCAATCATTATGACTACTAAACATTTTGCTTTACTTATTTCATTGATCTTATTATTAATTGCTTGTAATAAAGATGATGATGATTCTGGAAGTATTGAAGATGATCGAATAAAAGAAATTGTAAGAAGTAATAAAGAAACTGGTGTTGAAGTAGCGAGAATTACGATTAATTATGATGCAAATAACCGTTTGACAGAAGTTACCGAATATGATTCGATTGCTGCACAGAATAAAGTCTTATTTTCTGTAAATTATGATGATGTAATAGAGACAATTGCTTATGATGAGGGTGAATTCAATGAAAAACTATTGGTTACTTTAGAGAACGATCGAACAATTAGAAGAGAAATACATGCTTGGAATTTTTCAAATTGGATTACAGAATCAATAAGTGAATATAGTTATAGTGATAATAAATTAGTATATAGTTTTCAAACCTTATTCACGAATCTTATTGGTTCGGAGGCTAACAGGGCAATAGCTTTTGTGTATGAAAATGAACTATTGACTACTGTTAATGATACTATTTATTACGATGACGGATTAAGTAGAAGTATCGGTAAAACCGAAATTCAATATGATGGTAATTCTGTAACAGAGCTTGCAGAATACGACTATTATAATTCAGGTTCAGAAGAAGGGTTTATACTTTCAGATAAAGAAATATTTTCGTATGATATTAATAAAATATTTATCGATAAATATGAAAATACTTATTCTGGAGAAGAATTTAGAGGTACAAATGAATACACCATTTCAGATAAAGGAAGCCTTTTGAGTTTCTTGCCATACGATAGCCCTTATGAAACAAATTTTATATATGAAGAAGGCAAAGGAAATTTTAGAGATATATTCTACTCACCAATAGATCGTAATTTACCAACACCCATAACAAAATCGGGATATAATAAAGAAAAGATCAATCAAAATGGTCTTGATGTTTTATTGGATTTCTATCGAATGTTCAATTAAGCTATTCTGTTTTCAGAATTTTAAAAGTCTGAGATTCCCCTTGACTATTATTTATTTTCAATAGATATAAACCACTTTGAAGATAGCCTAATGAAAGGGTTTCAAAATTTGACCTATACTGTGCTATAAGCTTGCCTTGCTGATCGTAAATTTTTATTGAATAAATTTCTTCTGGCGGAACTTGTATGTTAATTCTATCTGTAAATGGATTTGGGAATACTTCAGCTTTCCAGCCATTTAAAGTAGTATTGGCAGAAGTTCCTATTTCATTTGAGCTTCTTGTAAAACGATAAAGAGAAATGCTTCCATCAACAGCAATTACACTCCAATCTCCGAGATATAAGTTCAATACTTCTTCGTTAGTTTCAGGATCATTTATTAACTCAATTGCAATATAATTTTCTTCGGAAACATAAAAGCCATTATCAGACAGCGTTATTTCCTCAATATAATTTATGGTTAAAAGGCTATCACTATAATTGTTTAATATCTCTTGTAAGAAACTGTAAAGAGGATATTCGTCTTCATAAACAATATTTTCAAAATCAATAACAAAAGCATTTTCATTTTCAGATGTTGAAATGTTTAAACTTGCTTCAACACCTGGGATATCACTTCCATGAATAAATCCACCATAATAAGAAATATCTAGTAAATCCCAATCACCCAATAAGACATTATTTTGTTCTGAAATATCGTTATTTGTTACATCATATTTTATTTGGTTATCTGTACTTTCAGACTTTATGTTCTGACCATAAATATTGTAATTTGCTAATAAACAATATGATAAGACAAACAACTTGTAAATTTTACTAAACATAGTTCTGGGATTTGGGGAATAATAAATATACAACGTTTATCTCAATAAGAAGTAAGGAGAAATTGATTTAAGATGAAATGATTTATCATTATGTGTTGTTTGCTTTTTTCATTATGTAAAATAGAGGGGAACTAAGATGAGTAATATATTTAACCTAAGTTGCGATAAATCTCAACTGTCTGTAGTACAATAGTCTCCACTGTCCAAAAAAAACCATTTTATAATCATGAAGAGTAAGGTTTTGTGGTCTGTGGTCTGTTAAACAGTCGTCTATGTACAAAAATGTCATCATACATCGCAACTTGAATTATTTAATTCTTTAACGAAAAGTAAAACGTAGTGCCAATACCAAACTGCGATTCAAGCCAAATTTTACCATTATGTAATTCAACTATGCGTTTACAGCTTGCCAGTCCTATTCCTGAGCCAGCATATTCACTTGCTTTGTGCAATTTGGTAAAAGGTTCGAAAATTCTGTTTATGTGTTCCGCTTCTATACCTATTCCATTATCTGAAATAGAAATAATTAGTTCGTTTCCCTCCAATTGGTGTGTAATATTGATATTCAGGTTTTCTGTTTTCTTTCTGAATTTTATTGCGTTTGAAATTATATTCTGAAAAAGCTGATTGATCTTTACAGGTATTACTTTAAAATCAGGTAATTCTGATACGCTTATTTTTACTTCATTTTCAGAAATCTGTTTGTTTAAATTGACCAATACGCGCTCTAGTAGGTTATTCATGTCGGTTACTTCAAAACTATGTTCTGTTTCAGCATTAAGTTTGGAATATGAGAGTAAATCTTTTACAAGTACATGCATGCTTTTTGTAGAAGTGCCTATAAAATCAAGATATTCTTTACTCTTATCATCAAGTACATTATTCTTTGAAAGGTGATTGCTCAATAAGGTGGCAAAACTATTAATCGTTCTTATGGGTTGTTTAAGATCATGCGAAGCAGTGTAAGCATATTGTTCTAGTTCAGTATTACTTCTCTGTAATTTTAATTGAAGTTCCTCAAGAGCTTGCCTTTTTTCTTCCAAATGTTTATTCTGTTTTTCAAGAATTGCTTCATTTTTAGTAAATCGGGTGAATAGTTTTTGATACTGAGCATTCAAAAAGTATAATGAAAGTGCTACAATAGAGATGAAGATTAAAGGTAAGAGGAAATAATAATTAATTGGAAATTCTTGTGTAACCGCTCTGTAATGGATTTGTGCTTCTGGACTGAAGGATAAATAATACAAATATACGATCCATAAACTACTGATTATACTCCAGAAAATACCTGCTTTGTTACCAAGCATTAAAAAAGCAAATAATGGAATCAGAAAAACACCGTGAGCATCTTCTGAGAAAATTGCTCCTGTTTTTAAAGACATATAGAAAAAACTAAGCGCGAAAATACAGGTTACTAAATTGCCGGTAATGAATAAGGAATTCGTATATCTGAAGAGGAGTAATATTACTGAAAGTGATATGAAGATAAATCCGAAAGGAAATTCAGACTGAACATTGATAATATTATTCAGAATAAATAAAATTATACAAATAATACTTAAAATAATAAGCATATAAACCAATATCCCTGCTCTGGTTTTATAGAGCTTGTCAGTTAGTTTATCAGTAGCTACAAATTGTTCAACTAAATTAGCAAATAGCATATCTATTTAGATTTACGTTTTTGTTTTCCAATTTGTTGTGAAAAGTGTTTGATTATTGCAAGAAATAACTTGTTAGTCTTTTATCTTTGAAAGAGATATTTAATTCTTTTATATTAATCTAATCATTATGAATGTTAAAAGTTATTGCATTTTTATTTTTTTGTTAGTTTTTTGTTCAGCATGTGATAATGATGATGACAGTACAAGAATTACAGATATAAACGAACGTATTAAAACCATTACGACTTATGATGACCTAACTGAAACTAGTGGTAGCACATTAACGATAAACTATGATGAAATGAATCGTGTATCAAATATATATGTTGCTCATTTTGAAGGTGTTAATACCATAAATGAATATGAAGGTTATTCGTTTACTTATGTTGGTAATGAAATTGAAAAACTCTGGAATTGGAACGATAATTTATACAGATTCAGAACAAGGATTATAAAAAATGGTGATGTAGTTAATGAAGAAGAAAGATACATTTTAAATGACGCTTTAGAATGGGACCTGGAGTATTTACTTTATTATACTTATGAAAATGAATTACCAATTCGTGTAGAAGAATATAGAGTTAATGAAAACGAAGAACTAAGGAGAATTAGTAATTACGCTTATGAAAGTAGTAGAATTACTGAATGTACAGACTCCTTCACTTTTAATACTTATGTCGATGTAGAGAAATGGCTTTATACTTATAATAACGGAGTTATTGACTCAACATTTTACTATGATGATTCTTTAGATACCTTAACAAATATATTAAGAGAACACTATGAGTACACTGGAAATGAATTGAATGTTATAGCTTACAGTTATTTGCCAACAAATAATTCATGGAGTTACTTTTATAATAAAAACTATGTATTGGACGATGATGGAAAGCTACTAAAAGCAACTACTATCGATTTTAATGATTCTGTAGTTTATTATGAGTATGAAGCAGGAAATGGAAATTTCAGAGATGTTTTTTACCAACCGATAAATAGGCAGTTACCAACACCTTTGACTAAATCAGCTATTCAGCAAGAAAAAATAAAACACAGTGGTTTAGATATATTATTAGACTTCTATAATTTGTTCTAAAAGTATTTATTATATTCGAGATTTATCATAACCGTCATCAGTTTAGTAGCCCAATGTAAAAAAGAAATCGGCATAATTGTAAGTCATATGATTTAGTGATTTGTTGACTATTTACTAAAATCATTATGCTGCAACTTGAATTGTAATTTAAAATTTACCTTTAGCGGATGAACTTAATCCAAGATTGGAACAATCGAAAAAATAAGCAAGCTAAAATTCATAAAAAGTTTGTTGATAAACTGAAAAGAAAACCTGCAAAAGAAATAAATTCAAAAGCAGAACAACAACACGATCAGGTTTTTCGGGAACTGGATTGTTTGGATTGTGCCAACTGCTGTAAAACCATTCCACCTATTCTCAATAGAGCAGATATTAGAAGAATTGCAAAGTCTTTAAATCTTAAACCTGCTGAGTTTGAGGGCAAGTATATAAAAGTAGATAGAGATGGCGATAAAGTGATGAATTCAACACCTTGTCCTTTTCTGTTGGAAGATAATAAGTGCAGTATATACGAAGTAAGACCAAGAGCTTGTCGCGAATATCCACATACCGATAATTTTCAATTTGTGGAACACAGTAATTTATTACCCATTAATTCAAGACATTGTCCTGCTGTTTTTCATATTTTAGAAAGAATGATGCAGGAAATTAATCAATAGAAGTTAAGACATACACGCTAAAGGTTTTCCAATATTTCAGAAATGGGGGCTCTTTCCTTATAATTCAGATCGAAATGAACATAAGAAATTGTACCATCTTGTTCAATAATATAAGTGGCAGGTATTGGTAACATAGCTGTTTCCTGCTCATTGTGCTTAGCAATGTCGGTAAATAAAAAAGTCCTTATCTTTCTTTGATAACCTTTTGTAACCGAAAAAAGAACCTCATATAATTCCATAATCGCATTGTCCGTATCAGTAATGATGATATTACTTAAATTTGTTTTTTTAGAGAATTTCTCAATGCCTTCATTAGTTTCAGGACTAACACTTATTACTTGTGCATTTTTCGCGATAAATGCTGGCATAGCATCCTGAAATTCACTCATGTATTTGTTACAAACAGGGCACCAGGCACCTCTGTAAAAATTTAAAATAACCTTGCCTTTTTTCAATAGTTGACTCAGCATTACTTGATTCCCATTTTGATCATAAGCTGTAAAGTCTGGGGCATTATCTCCAATATTTAACCCCGATGGAACCCCATCTTCAACAGCAATTCCTAACTTCGTTAATGCTTTATCAGACTGAGCATTTAATACAATAAAGTTCAATGATAAAAGAAAAATGAGTAAACTATATCTATAAATCATCTATAAATCATCTATAAATCATCTATAAATTAGTAAAGTAAACGAACAAAAGTATTCTAAAGGGCTGTATTTTATATTGATTTTCAGTAAAGTAGAAGTATCAACTGAATTAATTTTTGAAATTTAACATCAATTTTATATCTAATATAAATAATTAGTACGAATTGCTATATTTTAACCTTAATTTCGCTTATTCTTTTTGCACAAGTAAGAGAGCCAAGTAATGAAAAAAATATATGGAATAGATTTAGGAACAACCAATTCGTGTATTGCACATATCGATAGCTTTGGGCAACCTGTCGTTATTCCTAACTATGAAAATGAAAGAGTTACGCCTTCTGTAGTTTTACTGGAAAATAAAAGTCATGTTATAGTCGGAAGAGAAGCCGCAAACACACGAAAAGCATTTCCAAAACAAGTAGTTACACATATTAAAAGAGATATCGGTAAAATGGAGGCCGACTATATTATCAATGATGAGCCTTATTCACCGGAAGAAATATCTGCTTATATTCTGACCAAGGTAATTAAAGATGCTGAATACAGACTGAATGAAAAAATTGAAGATGTAGTCATTACCTGCCCTGCTTATTTTGGGATTAATGAAAGAGAAGCAACGAAACGAGCAGGCGAAATCGCTGGACTTAACGTGAGAGCAGTAATAAATGAACCTACCGCTGCCGCACTTTCTTCAAAATTTTCCAAAAATAGTGAAGCAGAGAGTAATGTTTTTGTTGTGTTCGATCTAGGTGGAGGTACTTTAGATATTACCATGTTGGAAGTTGGTCCTTCAAGAATGAAAGTCATTGTTACCGGAGGAGATCAGGGCATGGGAGGAATGAATTGGGATGAACAATTAGTTCAATATCTGGTAGAGAAAGTCAAAGCCGATACGTCTATCACGAATGAAGAAGTTTTAAATGACCTGGTTACACGTATTGAGCTTGAAGAAGTTGCCAGTAAAGCAAAACATTCACTATCTGTTCGTCAGCAAACAACAGCAAGTTTTTATTTCCGCGGAAGGAGAAATTACGATATAGATAGAAGCACTTTTGAAGAAATAACCGCTCCTTTGGTAGAAAGGGCTTTACAGTTAACACGCGATATGCTGAAACAAGCGTCTGTTAAAGGATATCCCTATTTCGATCAGATACTTTTAGTAGGTGGAGCTACTAAAATGCCAATGATCCGAGAGAAACTATCTTCAGAATTTGGTGTACCTGTTATTTACAGCGATCCCGAAGAATCTGTTGCAAAGGGGGCTGCCTTGTATGGTCAGAGTATTGCTTACGCTGAAGAAATAAGAAGAAGGGTAGCAACCATTATGGGCTTGCCAGCTAAAATGGTTAGCCTTAAGGGAACAGATCCTAAACTTATCGATAATTTATGCGAACAATTAGCCATTCAGAATGGTGTTCAGCCTGCAGCAATTAAGCAGGGTATGATCAAAATATCGAATGTTATCAGTAAAAGCTTTGGAGTGGTTGCTTATAACAATGAGAATAAGGAAATGCAAATTTATAACCTTATAAAACGTCAGAGTAATATTCCGATAAAGGTCAGACAACGATTTGGAACACATGCCCACAATCAAAAAAGAGTAAGAGTAAGTGTTTGCGAAAATTTAAGCGATGAAACGGTTGTTCCTATACAAGACGGACAATTGATCGCAGATGCAATTATCGGCGACTTACCCGAAAATTTGCCGGTTGGTTCTTTTATAGAAATAGACTTCTCGATCAACAAAGATGGAATGTTGGAAGTAGAGGGTAGGGAAGCCCAAAGTCAGCAAAGTGTTAAAATTCAGATAGAAACTTTAAGCGTTATTTCTGAAGAAGATATACTAACAGCTAAAAATCGATTGAAATCAAAAATTATCTCATAGTCTTTTGATTTAACTTTGCGAACCTAATATGTAATTTATAATTTATTTGAATGGCTGAAGATAAAAATAAGAAACAGATCAATATAGAACTTCCAGAGAGTATCGCCGCTGGTTTATATTCTAACTTAGCATTAATCAATCACTCCAATACTGAGTTCATTTTAGACTTTGTACAAATGATGCCCGGACTTCCTAAAGCACAAGTGCGTTCAAGAGTAATTATGACTCCTTCTAATGTTAAACGTTTGTATAAAGCATTGGGAGATAATATTAAGCGTTACGAAACTTTAACAGGTCAGGCAATTAAAGACGTAACTATTAAAAACGATACACCTCCAATTATCCATGGTGGACCTCCTCCTCCAACAGACGGCAAATAAAATCTTTACTAATTTTGAACTATGGGTAGTCATAAATTTCTGAATCAGGATAATCGAATATTCTGGAATTTTAAATTTAATAAATCAACAAAAAAAATGATAAATATTGTATTATTCGGACCTCCGGGTAGTGGCAAAGGGACGCAGGCAAAAATTCTTGCAGAAAAATATGAATTAAAACATGTTTCAACTGGCGATCTTCTTAGGGCGGAAGTCGGTGCTGAAACAGTTTTAGGCTTAGAAGCTAAAAAATATATGGATGCTGGAAATTTGGTTCCTGATAAAGTAGTTATTGGAATGATCGCAGGATTGTTAGAAAGAGAGGCTGGAACTTTAAAGGGAGTAATTTTTGATGGTTTCCCTCGCACGGTTGCACAAGCAGAAGCATTGGATGAATTACTTGCTAGCCATAATGCACCTATTCTAAAAGTCTTGTCGTTAGATGTTTCAGAAGAAGAATTGGTAAAAAGACTCTTAGAAAGAGGAAAAGATTCAGGCAGAGCAGATGACCAGAATGAAGGAACGATCAGAAATCGATTGAAAGTTTACAACGACTCAACTGCTCCGGTTGCTGACTTTTACAATACACAGGGTAAAGCACAATTAATTAAAGGCGAAGGAGATATTGATGACAT
This sequence comes from Chitinophagales bacterium, assembly GCA_020628375.1. Classification (GTDB taxonomy): domain Bacteria; phylum Bacteroidota; class Bacteroidia; order Chitinophagales; family UBA2359; genus JAHDDA01. Next base: position 82,894 of record JAHDFD010000005.1, read on the forward strand.
CAATAACCTTTTGTGTCAGGAGTTAAATGCTTTTGCTGCATAAATTGGTGAACAAGAATACAAACTTAGTTGTTATATAATGTTGAATATTTCAACTGTTTTCTTGAATAGAATTCTTGAAAATAACAATTTAAAATAAGATCATGTTATCAAAGAAAATGGAAAAAGCCCTGAATGAGCAGGTTGGTATGGAAGCAGCAGCTTCTCAGAAATATCTTGCAATGGCGATCTGGTGCGATGCCGAAGGCTTGGAAGGAAGTGCACAGTTCTTTTTCGATCATGCAGAAGAAGAGCGTATGCACATGATGAAAATTATAAATTATATTCAGGAAAGTGGTGGGCTTTCAGTTGTTCCTGCTTTAGCGAAACCAACACAGAAATATGCCGACATCAAAGCTGTTATAAATGCGGCTTATAATAGTGAAAAGAAAGTAACTAAAGCAATCCATAACTTAGTCGATCTTTCTTTAACCGAGAAAGATCATGCAACCTATAATTTTCTTCAATGGTATGTTGCTGAACAACAAGAAGAAGAAGTATTGATGAGAAAAATTATCGATAAAATTGAATTGATCGGTAAAGGACCTCAAGCCTTGTATTATATAGATCAGGCGATTTTTAAAACCGGACAAGAAGCTGAGGCTAACTAACCTAAGTTGCGATAAATCTCAACTGTCAACAGTACAATAGTCCACTGTCCACAAAAAAACATTATAATCGTGAAGAGTAAGGTTTTGTGGTCTGTGGTCTGTTAAACAGTCGTCTAAGTACAAAAATGTCATTATACATCGCAACTTGAATTAACTAATAATTTATCAAATCAATATTTTATAAGCTCTGAATGTTAATTTCAGGGCTTTTTTTTATTTATAGCGTAATAAATGTCCTTTGTCAATTAAATTACGAAATTCTGTTTGTTTATTTGTATAGAATTTACTGTGTAATAAAAAATCATAACTTATGAAACATTTACTCATCCTGTGCTTGTTCCTGATCTTTGGAGCGGGACAGGCTATTGGTGGAGCAAACAATCCTATTCCTGAGGAAGAATATGCTCTTGTTATTGAAGGTGTTAAAGCTAAAGTTTTTGAATTGAAGTTTAATGCGCCTATTCAAAAAAATTCCAAACTAGATAGACTGAAAAGCGAAGATGGTGTAATGCACTATTATATTGAAGGTCAGTACAATACATTAATGGTTGTTATTGTTGAACCTTGGATGACTCAGGATGGTATTTTAAATGCTGTTAAGCCTATTACTGATGGAAATTTCCAGATAATCGGTGAAGAGATCAAAACTTTAGATGAAGCTTACTTAACCAAATAAATAAAAAGATAATGAATAGAATTTTATATATTTTAGTTTGTTTCTTCGCTTGTTTACTGATTTCCGATACAGTAAAAGCACAGTGTGCTATTGGAGAAACTGAAGTTACCATAGAATTAACAACCAATGCTTTCGATACAGAAAAAAATTGGGAAGTATTTGCAGATGGTGTTTCAATAAGTGGTGCCTTGAATGGTCCACAAGTTGTTACTTTTTGTGTTCCGGAAACGGCTACCATTTCAATTGATGGTTGTGATACCTTCGGAGATGGCTGGGATGGAACTGATATTGTGATCACAAATACAGAAGATGGTTCTGTAAACACATGTGGTGCTCAAGATGGTTGTATCTTGGCGTCAGTTGCAAATCTTGATAATGAAATTGAAGATTGTGATGTAGGGATTAATACTGATATTATTACAGTAACATTAGGTGCTTGTGGAACAACAGCTATAACCGGATGTACCGATCCTGCTGCTTCTAATTTCAATCCTTGTGCCGCTACAGATGATGGATCATGCTTAATTCCTCCTGCGAATGATGAATGTGCAGATGCTGTGGCTCTAACTATAAATCCAGATCAATCATGTGCTGCTGTTCAAGCAGGTACTATTTCACTTGCAACAGATTCTGGTGATAATGGTGGGTGTTTCGGAACATCTGATGATGATGTTTGGTATAGCTTTGTCGCAACAAATACTACACACACCATAGATCTATTGAATGTAACAGGTTCAACTACCGACCTTTATCACAGAGTTACCGATAACTGTGTTGGGGGAGCTGACTTAATTTGTAGCGATCCGAATAACAGTATTGCAACTGGTTTGGTACCAGGAACAACTTACTACTTACAGGTTTATACGTGGACAGGAACAGCTGGACAATTAGTTGATTTTGATATTTGTATCGGCACACCGCCACCGCCACCTGCAAATAATGATTGTGCTACTGCTATTCCTATCGCAGTTGAAGCAGAAGGCGCATGCCCTGCTGCTGAAGGTGTTATTGACTTTTTCTCCGCTGAACCTTCAGGTCTGGTACCAAGTTGTTCTTTCAATACTACCGATTTTGATGTGTTCTTTACAGCAACGGTTCCAGCTACTGGGGTTCTACAAATATTTACAAGTTCAACAACATTCGATACACCAGGTGTAGCAATTTATGATGCTTGTGGAGGAACTGAAATATTTTGTGATTCTTTTATAGACAGTACACCAATTGCCTTACAAGCATTTGCAGGGCAGGATGTAATTATTCAATTTTATGATAGTGCAACCTATACTTTTAATGCTTGTGTTGGAACTCCCCCTCCTCCTCCTGCTAATGATAGTTTTGAAGATGCTGCACCTATTTGTGGAGATATTCCTACAACTGGATCAAACTTTTCAGCCACTACTGTTGCTGATGATTATTTAGCAACATGTATTGGTTCTCTTGAAAATACTGTCTGGTTTTCATTTGAATCTGATGGAAATCCTATTGATATTGATGTAACAGAAACTTCTTGTGCCGGAACTTCAGGATTACAGGTAGTATTAATCACAGGTGATCCGGTTAATGGTTTTACGGAGGATGCGTGTGATGATATTGATGATGCAGGTTTATATGAATTAGATTTTGCAAGTCCTGTATCCGGACAAACATATTATATTTACATAGATGGTGTAGCAGGTGAAGAGTGTAATGTTGAAATTATTGCTAATTCTGGAGCTGCCTCTTGTTGTGGTCCTGAATACTCGATCAATACCTATTGTGTTCCTGGTGATGAAGCTAATTTCTATGCAGATTTCGTTTTAACCGATTTAGGAACTGATCCTTCGGGTTATGATGTAAATGGAACAGCTATCACAGCAGTTGGAACTTATCAGTTTGGTCCTTTCCCTAATGGTACAGGTTCAATTAATATTACAGGTATAACGGAAGTAGATTGTATTATTACTGAAGTTGTTGAAAACGATTGTGCTTGTGATCCTGATGCGGTTAATGTTACCACTCCAGATGCTACAATCAACGCAGGAGACCCTATTTCTTTGAATGTTAATGCTGGTCAGGTGATTCCGGGCGGCTTTTTAGGATATAATATCATAAACGAAGCAACAACAGGTTGTGCTGTTGCGCCTTCTGATCCTGGAACCGTTGTTGATATTACAGCGAGCTTAGGAGATGATGTTGGCTTCCCGGTAACATTACCATTTACATTTAACTTTTATGATAATAGTTTCACTAACTTAATTATCAGCTCAAACGGTTATATCACCTTTGGCGCCGATGGTACTGATTTAGGTGATGACCCAATACCAACAGCTGAAGACCCTAATGATATGATTGCTTTATTCTGGGATGATCTTTCAACAGGAACTTCGGGAGGTGTAGCTTATTTCAATGACGTGATCGGTGGTGTGAATTGCTTTGTTGTAACTTATACTAACGTTGGTCACCTAGGTGGCGGAGGAACTGTTACAGGTCAAATTATTATATGTGAAGACGAAACAATTACCATTACCTGTTTAGCTTGTGCTGCTGATAATGGAACTGATCTTGCAACGCAAGGAATCGAAAATGGTGATGGAACAGAAGGTGAATTTGATTCTACCTTAACTGATGGTCAATATACAGCAGGTGGAACATTTACCAACTGTGTTACATTTGAACCAAACAGACAAGTACCTTCTACTTGTGATACCATTGGATGGGTAACTGACTTAATGGATATTCCTGGCTCTTTAGTAAGTGCTGAATTTAACGACCCTACTTTGAATCCAACTGTTACAACTACTTACTATGCTGTAGTAGAATGTAACTATTTCGACGGCCCAACATTAACTTGTGTTGATGAAGTTACTATTACAGTTAATACAGCTACTTCTTGTACTTTAACAGCAGAACCGGCTGCTAATATCGTTTGTGATGATAATGGTACAGCAGGTGATCCTGATGATGATACTTACACATTCGAAATTACGGTAAATGGTGATAATACCGATCCTGCTGCTTCAGATTCATTTACTGATAGTGAGGGGAATATCGGAACTTATGGTTCAACATTCAGTTATGGTCCTTATCCTATTTCTGGAGGTAATATTACGATTAACTTCACAGATAATGATGATCCTGATTGTATAGGAAGTATGATGGCTGCTGCTCCGGCAACTTGTTCGGGTGCAACTTGTACACTAACAGCAGAACCGGCTGCTAATATCGTTTGTGATGATAATGGAACAGATACCGATCCATTAGATGATACTTACACCTTTGAGATTACCGTAAATGGTAACAGTACTTTCCCTGGTGCTTCGAATTCTTTTGTTGATAGTGAAGGAAATTCGGGTACTTATGGTTCAACGATTAGCTATGGTCCTTATCCAATTTCAGGTGGAAATGTAACAATTAATTTTACAGATGCTGAAACTGCTGCTTGTATAGGTAGTATGATGGCTACTGCACCGGCAACTTGTTCTGATGTTGTTAACGGAAATATTGAAGGCGATCCTTCAGATCCTTGTTTCTGTGGAAATGAGAATAATATCATGGTTACAGCTGGTGATGATCCTGAAAATCCATTCTTACAAGTACAATACTTCTATGATTTTATTACCATAAGTACAACACCTGCAACGAATGGCTTAAATATTACAACAATGTCTGAAACCGGAATTCTGGACATGAATGGTGATCCTGCTGTATTGAGCTTTAATGATAATGGTGATGGTACTTATACTGCTGAGTTCTACCATGAAGTAGATGAAGGGTTTGAAGTAATGGGCATTGAAGGCTCTGACGGAGCTGGCTTAACGGTTACTTTCGGTGATTCTTTCGGAGAATGTGGACAATGTGCAACTGAAGAAATTCCAACTTTATCTGAGTGGGGATTAATTACTTTAGCATTAATGTTGATGAGTTATGGTTCAATTGTAATGGCAGGTTCTGGTGCTTTAGCCGGAGCTAATAACGTACAATTACCGATCAGCAACTTCCAATTACCATTTAATGCAGCGATTCTAAGAAAAGCATTTGCAATTACTGCTGTTATTGCAGCTATTGGATATACATTATCAATAGTATGCTTTGGAGCTATTTTCTTTAGTGATATTATTGGAGTAGCGATTGCAGGACCTGTATTTGCTTACTTAATTCACTTGTTGTATTTATTAGAAAGTAAGAAATAATTACGACTGAAAATCAAGATTTCACAGCCGACCTTATTCTTGTAAGGTCGGCTTTTTTATTTCATAATATCAAATTCTTATATACTTACCAGCAATGGTTTTTATGTGGAAAAATTGCACTCTTCTGATTTCTTGAAGCGCTGTTAATTGTTCTGAACTAAATCTATTTTCTCTTAATTTGAAATGGAAATGTTCAAAGGAAAATATATTGGATTGAAATAGTTTTTCAAAAGCTTCATAAGGAGTGAATTCTTCTTCATTCAAATCTCCAAAGTGATCGAATGGTTCTGTATAATCTAAACTTTTAAGATGCTTAAGATCGGTACTCTCTGCTAAGTTCTGAATAAAACCCTGATGATCATATCCTGCCTGAATTGCTAAGTTTTCTATCTTTAAATCAGGAATTTCAAAGAACGTAATGTCAGGGGCAGAAGGCAGAATCAATTCTTTTAGATTCGGCATCTTTTTGACCAATTTGGCGATCATTCCATCCTCTTGATCAAATTCACCAATCACACTTTGATTATGATCTCCTGCATCCGTAAGTGCAACAGAGAAACTTTCTAAGTTTATAAAATTGGAAGTTGAATTTATCAAGCGTTCAAAATTCCAACTCCTAGTTCCATTTGCTCCGGCATCTGGTCCGATAAAATTTAACTGAACAACTTTATTTGCATTTTTACAAATAAAATCCAACAAAGCACAAAAGCCAAAATTCATTTCTTCAGGCTCAAAATCTGTTGCCGGAATTAAAGGATTATCATCAAATCCTTCACCGTAGTAATTGATTTCAAACAAATCGCCAATTTGAAAAAAACTGATCCTTGGAGAATAATAATTATTATAAGGAAATTCTTTACTATTATGATAGTTATAAATTTCTTGCTGAAGTTCAATTAATTTTTTGATCATGCTATGAATTTTTATCCTTCATTGACAATGGTTATTAAATTAAATTGCTCATCGATATAAACCGCAAGCATATCATCTCTGAAGCCTGACTCTATATCATATCCAAAGGCAAAATCGTTTACAATTTTAGCTTTTTCATCATCGATGTAAATACCTGTTCTTACTACACTTAATAGTTCTAATAATTGTTGATCCTTTTCTTTTGCCTTGCTTCTACTAAGAAAATTTTGAAGTTCAGCTTCATCGAATATTTGTGGTAAAATTTCTTGACTCCATTCTTTAAGGTAATATTGAGTTTCAGTACTAGATTGATAATCGGTCATTATATATTCTCGACACTTTTTATGAATTGAACTTAAGTTTTCTAATGTTCTCTTAGCAGTTTGAATTGATAGTTCGTTTAATTCTTTAAAATTAATATCCAGATCAAATGGTTTGTTGTTAATAAAGAAATGCTCAGGAGCATAAGCTAAAGAATATTCTCCATCAACTTTCTTGAGTGAAATGGTATTTAATAACGGAAGTTGTATTGTCATTTTAGCTTGCTTTTCCAAGATGTTCAGCAATTATTTGCCAATTACCATTTTCTTTTATAATTGTTGTTGTTCCTAAACCATTTCCTTCAACTGTATTACCGTTTATTAAACCTTGCCAATGAAATTCAAAAGTATAAATAGCAAATTGTTCGCTTATCTTTAACCAATTCAAATTCAAAATTGAGAATTTTTCATTTTTAATGATTGAAAAATTATGCTTATACGCCACTTCAATTGCACTTATTCCATTCAATATTTTACCATTTGAAAAAGTAATGCAAGCATCTTTATGTATTAAAGATTCAACCTTATTCCATTGTTGAGTTTCAAGCGCTCGTTCGTAGTCTTGAACAAATTTTTCCAATTCAGACATAGATCAAATTTAGCATGTTTTCAATGTCTATCGGTTTTCAGTCTAGATAATTCAAATACAAATTTAAAAATAAAGAACGTATAAATGATCGTGTCATATTGAGCGTAATGTAATGAAGCCGAAATATAGACGCCTCGCTATTTTTTTGATAATTCGTATTATTTGGCTTCATTTGACAGTGATTTACACGCTCATTAAATGTACGTTGTATAAAGTTAAAATTGTATAATAATACTCGTCATTAAGAACGAAACGAAGCTTAGCGTATTTGAAGTGAAGAATCTGGAAATTATGGGTGGATTCTTAATTACAAACTGATGTTACGCAGAGTTCGTGTCACACTGAGTAAACGGAGATTTTTCAAGTGAAAACGCAGAAAAAGCATAGTGCATCGCCAGGCGACCCTGCGAAGTATTTGACTATCAAGAACTTAACTTCGATGCGTTTTAAAGCACAATTTTTTCAAAATTTGCTTCAAAACTTACTCAGTCGGTTCGCCGATGCGATTGACATAGTGTGTAACATCAGTTACAAATTTCGCTTAGCTCTTTTCCAGTCAGAATGGTTCGTCATACGATGTTTCGTCTGTTGAAACGGAAAAAGTCTTATCACTTATTATGGCTTTTCTCTAATAATTCCTTTACACCTTTTCACTATTTCCACGCCACCATAATATTACAGCAGGTAGTAAAATTAAATTAGTGAACAAAGAAACGCCTAAAGTAACCGAAGTCAGAATTCCTAAATAGAAAGTTCCCTGAAACTCAGAAAAAGCAAATACAATAAAGCCACAGAATAAGATAATTGCTGTGTAAACCATACTGAATCCGGTTTCCCTAATAGTTGCATGTATTGCAGCTTCTGTTGATAAACCTCCTTCAGCTTCCTGTCTTAATTTTGCCAGAAAATGAATGGTAAAATCGACAGATATTCCAAAGGCAATACTGAATATAAGCACTGTCGATGGCTTAAGAAAAATATCTGACCAACCCATTATAGATGCTGTAATAAGAAGTGGAATAAAATTGGGTAATAGCGCTATCAATAACATTCGTACAGAGCGGAATAAATAACCAATGATAAATGCGATAAGCAAAAATGCGAAACTAACACTGCTTATTAAACTTTGAATTAGATAATTATAACCTGCATAAGCAATCGAACTGGTTCCGGTAATGGTTACATCGTACTTTTCCGGATCGAAGATTTTATCTATTTTCTTTGATAGTGAATCCTTTATTTCTGGAAATGCTTTAGAGCCTATGTCTGCCATTTGTGTACTCAATCGTATGGTTTGTTGTAAAGAATCAGTAAGTCTGTCAAGCACTTGAACTTGTTCACCTTCTCCACCAGAATTCTTTAAATATTGAAGAACGAAATTCCTTTCCTGACTTCCCGGAAGATCATAGAATTTTCTTTTACCACTGAAAAAAGCTTGATTAGCAAATTTTAATCCTTCGACTAAAGAAAGTGGCTTACTGAAAATAGAATCTTCCGCCAGAATATTTTGTAATTTATCTACACGTTTAAGGTTCTTACTTTTGATCGCTCCGGTTTTCTTTTTGGTATCTACAATTATTTCTACCGGCATTACACCACCAAACTGTTGTTCAAACCAGCGCAGGTCTTTTGAAGGTTTGGCATTTGCCGGAACATCATCGAATAAAAATCCTTGAGCTTCGAGCTTCAGTAAACCAGGAATAGCAAAAATTACTATTAATAATACCACCCAGATAATTGCAGACGAATCTTTGGTTAGTCCAATGATCCTTTCCAGAAAACCATCTAGAAAATTATATTCTAAATGCTTCAGATGTTTTTCTTGTGGTGGTGGTAAAACACTGAATATGGTAGGGATAAGAACCATCGAAATGAAGTAGGTAGCTGCAATGTTTAAACCAGCGACCTGACCAAAGCTGTACAATAAATTACTTTCCATAAAGGCAAAAACACCGAAACCAATGGCGGTAGTAAGGTTAGCGAAAAAAGTAATTTGCCCAATCGAGGCTAAGCTCTTGGTCAGTGAAGCTATTTTATCACCGGACTTTTTATAGTTGTTCTGATATTTGTTAATGAAATAAACACAGTTGGGAATGCCTATTACCACCATTAAGCTTGGTATCAATCCTGTTAAAATAGTAATCTTATATCCCAATAAAACGATTGTTCCCAACGACCATATTACGCCAATTCCAACAACGATCAATGGGAAGATAACCGGATAGATCGAACGAAAAAGTAAGGATAGAACGATGGCGATCAACAGTGCGGAGATCAAAAGAAAACTGATAATTTCCTTTGAAGTTTTAATTACCTTATAAGTTCTGATATAAGGAAGTCCTGAAAATTTCAGATCAACCTTATGTTTTTTGCTTAACCATTCAGTTTTAGCCATTAATTGTTGAACTTGTTCAATTCTAGCAGCTCCATCCAATACCTTTTCATCTATTGTCAATGCCATGAAAGTGGCATTCGTTTCAGAGTTATAAAGAATGCCCTCATAAAAGGGTAATTCTTTAAAATCAGCCTTGAGTTTGTTCAGTTGTTCCTGACTTTTAATTTCCGTATCGAAAATAGCTAATGGCTTGAAGTTTTTCTTGCTTGTATCCTTTTCAATAGCTACTGCATTTGGAATAGAAAGAACAGCTTTAACACTCGAAGCGGCTTGCATTTCTTCTCCTAACTGCTTCCAATCATTAAAAAATTCGAGATCGAAAAATTTATCCGTTTCTACGCCAATAACAAACAGGTTTCCATCTTCACCATATTGTTGTTTGAACTTTTCATACTCTATGTACTCAGCTTGGTCTGGAGGTATGATCTTTGGAAAATCGTAGGTCATTTCTATCTGACTTGCCATATATGCCATGAAGCAGGTAATAACAAGAATGATCGTACTTAGTACCCATCTAAATTTTAAAACAAACCGGGCTAATGATTCCCACATTAATATTAATTATTGATATTTGTCAAAAAGAACTGCGAAGATAGTGTGGTTCTTTCTGCATTTATAATTCAATAAGCATTGATAATAGATTCTGTAATTTTAATAGCCTTAAATCTTAATTTATAGCTTAAATGGGCTAATTTCGTTCTGTTAAAATGATAATATCGTGAAAAAATATATTTACTTATTGGTTTCAGTTTGCTTATTTGGTTTGTACGCATGTGGTGGTGGAACTGCCGAAAAAGCCGAAACCAAACCAAAGGCTGAAAAACCACAACAAGCAACTAAAAATACGATTTACGATGATCCAACATCGATTTCTTATTCACCGGAAGAAGGCGCTGTAATGCAAAGGCTTAACGAGCTTTTAGCACAAAGTTCTAAATGTGAATATGTATTTTATTTACCTGGATATTCAATGTCAACGGAAATTGCAGACCCAAAACAAGTTCGTAATTGCGTTTATTATGTAGCCAATAAAGAAGCGCCAAATCAAGATTGCGATATGGAAGTAGGTATGGCGATCAGAAGTGCTGAAACCGACGAGATCCATATTACTATTGATGCGGTTGTTACCAAACCTGAATGTGCTATGGCAAAAGTTACTTTTGATGGAAAAACGCATAATATGAGCATGACCTCAATAGGAGTAAAACACGTTATGCAATTTTTATCAATGAAGCCAGGACAGGGTACACCTGCAAACAAGTAAATCGTTATTCCAACCTTTTTGGTGTTTTATGTATCTTTTAGAATATTACTTTATATGTCACAATTTTGTGAAGCTTAAATAAAATACAGATGAAGAATTTTGTAACCTTACTACTATTAGCTTTTTTGGCTTCTTGTTCAAATCAAGAAACAGTTGTTACCGGAGAAGAAATATTGTTGGAAATTCCTGAAGATGAAAATGCTCCTGCTGTATTAATGGTGAACTTAATCGATGCACCAGCAGATTATGATAAAGTTCTTGTTGATATTATTGATGTACAGGTAAATGTTAGCACAGAGGAAGAAGAAGATTCAGTTGGGGGCTGGCAATCGTTAGAGAACTTTGATCCGGGACTGATCGATCTATTGAAATTAACAGGAGGGAATTCAGAGTTTTTAGGCTCAATGCAGTTACCTACCGGAAGAATTAATCAGATACGTTTAGTATTAGGCGAAAATAATTCTTTACATATTGGTGAAGAAGTGTTTCCATTAGACACTCCATCTTCTATGCAAAGTGGATTAAAAGTTCTTGTACATCAGGATATTGTACAGGGGGTAGTTTATGACTTGACAATTGATTTTGATGCAGCAAAGTCAATTGTGCAAGCCGGTAATAGTGGGCAGTATAATTTAAAACCAGTTTTAAGAACTTCCATGAATGCAGGTGAAGTAATTTTAAGAGGACAAATAACGCCTGACAATACTAAAACGGTTGTTTACGCTGTATCTGAGAATATGGATACTTTATCTACTTTTGCCAATAATGGGGAATATTATTTTAATTTAGAACAAACTGGTACATATTCTATAATTGCAGTACCAGCAGGTGATACTGGTTTTGAACAAGTTACTTTAGATCAGATAAGTATTGTTAACGGACAAAATACCGCTACGACTATTAATTTCTGATTAATTATCAAATTATTAGATTATAAATAAAAGGCAATAAGTGTGAACTTGTTGCCTTTTTTATTCAATATAAGCTACACATTTCAACTCTATGGCTATAGCTGTAGGGAGGCTTTTAACTTCAACGGTTGTTCTGCAAGGTTGAGCCTCTTTAAAATATTCAGCATATAATCTATTGAAGGTGTTGAAATCCCGTTTCATGTCAACAAGGAAAACGGTAATATCAACTAAGTCTTCCCACTTGGCATTGCTTGCTTCTAAAACAGTTTTCACATTTTTGAAAACTGAATGTACCTGAGCTTCAAAGTCGAATTCGGTGAAATTACCACGTGCATCAATTCCTAAACCCGGAATAATATTAGCATTTTCACCCTTTTCTCTTGGGCCTATTCCCGATAGGAATAAAAAGTTACCAACCTTTCTTGCATGAGGGTAGGCACCAACCGATTTTGGTGCTTCCTGCGTATTTATTTTATTTTCCTTGTTCATAATGAATTACTTTTTCAGAATTTTACTTCAAAACCAACGACTTTTGCTTTTAAATGTTCAATGGGAAAAAAATAGTAGTCGTAATGCCGGCATATAATGCCGCTGAAACTTTAGCACAAACTTACCAAGAAATTCCGTTTGATATAGTGGATGAGGTAGTTTTATGTGATGATGCCAGCCATGATAAAACCATCGAAAAAGCAAAAACGCTTGGTATAGAGCATATTATCATTCACCACGAAAATAAAGGCTATGGCGGCAATCAGAAATCACTATATAATAAAGCACTCGAATTGAATGCTGATATTGTTATTATGCTGCATCCCGATTATCAATACACACCTAAGTTAATACCTGCAATGGTAACGCTGATTGCCAATAATTTGTATCCAGTCGTATTGGGTTCTAGAATATTGGGAAATGGTGCTTTACAAGGCGGAATGCCTTTTTATAAATATGTTGCCAATCGAATGTTAACATTAGTACAGAATATTTTAGTAGATCAGAAGTTATCGGAATATCATACAGGTTATCGCGCATTCAGTAGAGAAGTTTTGGAAAATATTTCTTATAATGAAAATTCAGACGATTTTGTATTCGATAATCAAATGCTTTCTCAGATCATTTATAAAAAGTATGGCATAGGGGAAATTACTTGCCCCGCCAAGTATTTTGAAGAAGCCTCGTCTATTAATTTCTCAAGAAGTGTAAAGTATGGTTTTGGTGTTTTAGGAACTTCTTTCAAGCATTTTCTACAAAGAGTGGGGGTGGGGAAGTTTAAGATGTATGAGTGAATTGCTGAAGCAATGTTCTTTTTGTTTGCTCAGATGCGTATTGTATTCATTTCATTTTTTGTGTTAAGAAACATACTAATATACATTTACTTACCTCTGTTGTGTCTCCAAACCAACTGATACCTGAAAAGTGAAGGTTTTTTGTAATAAAAACAAACATTTCTAAAGGAAGAAGCTATCATTAAATTTCTAAACCACCGGACTTGAATGTATTTCTAGTAAATGTGAAGAAAACGCCTCAATGAATTTAAGAATTAATTTGACCTAATTGAAGAGCCTGAAATAACACTCGGTTACACTTTTACCATTTTTAGCATCACTTTTATAATGTTTGTCAGCTATACCTGAGAATAATTTTGCACCATCATTTAACTAAATATTATTCAATAATGAATTTCTCTAAATTCAACTTTTTATTCTTGGGCTTATTATGCTCATTTTTTGTTTTAACCTCGTGTGATAACGATGATGATGGTGATGCAACACCAATAATCTCAGGTTCTGGCGTAACTGTAACCAATACTTTTCAATCAATAGCTTTTACTGATGGAGCAGAATTGGCTATAGAAGATCTATTTCAGATGCCTGCAGGCTCTTTGGCAGCAAGTGCAGATGTAAGTGAAGGAATAGAGTTTCCGGCATACTTATTAGGATTGTATGATATCGATATTGATGAGAATAATATTTCTTTTGAAGTTGTTGCACAGGAAGGAGATGAAACTTATGGTGATCTTTTCAGAACTTTAGAAGCAGGTACAGTAGATAGATACTATTTGACTTTCAATTCGGATCAGAATGTTTCAAGTGCTACTACTAATAATTCTTCTGTTAATTTAAGAATCGATTCAGATAGAGTATTAGTGGTTGAGATTGGTGAAGGATTCAACTTCAATCCAGGTACAACATTTGAAATTTCTTTAGACTAGTATTTATATAAGTGATGAATGATGGTTGATAAGCGATCATTCATCACTTATCAACCATCATTCATTACCCATTACCCATCAATCATCATTCATTTCTTACTCCCAAACCCAATTGAAAGCAGGCTAAAAGAATAAACATCGTTAATTTCTCTGAAAATTTTTTCCATCAAACAATTAACTATCTGAAAATCTGTTGCAATTAGTGATGGAAAATCTTAATTTTGCGCCTGCTTTGCGAAAAAATATAATACATACCTTTCTGAGTTTAACTTTCATTGTTTTAGTTTTAAGCTCTTGTGATCCCTATCAAAAACTACTTAAAAGTTCAGATTATAAACTTAAATTGAGTAAATCAAAGGAGTTTTATAATGAAGGAAAATACACTAAAGCAATTCCTTTGTTTGAAGAATTGATCTCCGTTTATAAAGGAACAGAAGATGTAGAAGATTTATATTTCTTCTATCCTTTTTGTCATTATGGAACAGGCGATTATTTATTAAGCACCTATTACTTTAGACGATTCGTCGAGTATTACCCTAAAAGTCTGCGAGCAGAAGAAGCCAGATTCATGTCGGCTTATAGTTTATACAAACTATCCCCGCTTCCATCACTTGAACAAGACTATACTCAGGATGCCATTGATGCTTTTCAGTTATTCATCAATAATTATCCTATGAGTCAGAAAGTTACAGAAGCTAACAGCCTGATCGATGAATTAAGAATGAAGCTGGAGAAAAAAGCAATAGCTTCTGCTCAGCTTTACTTCGATATGAAAGATTATAAAGCTGCTGGCGTAGCATTCAATAATCTTTTACTCGATTTTCCTGGAACTGATGAAGAGGAGCGAATCAGATATACTATTTTAGAATCTAATTTTCTTTTAGCTGAAAATAGTATTCGATCTAAACAGGAAGAAAGATACGAAACAACTATCGATGCATTTCGTTCTTTTAAGAAGAAGTATCCTGAAAGTAACTCTTTGAAGGAAGCTAAAAGAATGAACAAAGAATCTAAACTGGCAATAGAGGATATATATTTCAATGATATTAAGAATGCATTGACTGCTGGTAATAGGGCATTCAGAGAAAATAAGATGACCTTTTACGACGAAGCAATAAGCTCTTATGAGATTTTCCTTGAAAAATATCCTGAAAGTTCAAGACTTCGCGACGCTGAAAAATTATACAATCAGTGTATGGTTCAAATAGATAAATTAGAGAAAAAAGGATCCATTCTTAATAATCTACTTGGAAAAGAAGAAAACGAGGCAGGAGCAACTACGGAATAGTTTTTGACATTACACACCATAGCATTTAATTTTATATTTCAATTTATATACATGAGTCAATTAAGAAAATACAAGGCAAAAGGATTAAGTAGCTCTGCTCAACCTGTAAACTTAACAGATGTAGCAGCATTAACTGGTAACCTTTACGAAACTTTAAGTATCGCATCTAAAAGATCAAACCAGATCGCTATACAGCTAAAAGAAGAGTTGAATGCTAAACTTGATGAATTTGCCAATACAAATGAAACTCTTGACGAAGTAATGGAAAATCGTGAACAGATCGAGATTTCTAAATATTACGAACGCTTACCAAACCCTGCTATCTTAGCAATGTCTGAGTTTGAAGACAATGAACTTTACTATCGTAAAAAAGATAAAGAAGGAAGAAAGTAAACCGTAAAATTCCTAATACTTTGCGAGGGAAAAAAATAATTCTTGGTGTTTGCGGAAGTATCTCCGCTTACAAAGCTGCATTAATTACACGTACTTTAGTCAAAAATGGTGCTGAGGTTAGAGTCATAATGACCGAAGATGCAAAAGCATTCATAACGCCTTTGAGTTTAAGTACACTTTCTAAAAATCCAGTACTTAGTTCCTTTCAGGCAAGTGAAACAGGTGAGTGGAATAACCATGTAGCATTAGGATTATGGGCTGACCTTTTATTAATTGCTCCTGCATCAGCTAATACTATCGCTAAGTTATCGAACGGTTTATGCGATAACTTATTAACAGCTGTTTATTTATCTGCACGTTGCCCTGTATTTGTTGCTCCTGCTATGGATCACGATATGTGGTTACATCCTGCTACACAAAGAAATATTCACCAACTTAAAGAAGATAAAGTTCATATCATTCCTCCTGAAAGCGGCGAACTTGCGAGTGGACTGATCGGCGAAGGTCGTTTAGCTGAACCTGAACAAATAGAAAGGATATTGAATGTTCATTTTGCCAAACAACATCCATTGGTAGGAAAGAAGATAATGATAACAGCAGGTCCAACTTATGAGCCGATTGACCCTGTAAGATTTATTGGTAATCATTCTTCAGGAAAAATGGGTATTGCTTTAGCAGATTATGCGGCTTTATTAGGCGCTGAAGTGCAATTGATTTTAGGACCATCCCGATTAAGACCTAAAAACGAAAACGTAAAGGTTGAACATGTTACTTCTGCACATGGAATGTTGAGAGCAAGCTTACATTTTGCACAAGAAGCAGATTGGTGTATAATGGCAGCAGCAGTTAGTGATTACACACCACAACAATACAGCGAAACAAAAATTAAAAAGAAAGAAAAAGACTTTACGGTCGAAATGAAAAAGACGACCGATATTTTGGCAGAATTAGGAAAGTCGAAGCGTGATGAGCAAATGTTGATCGGTTTTGCCTTGGAAACCAACGATGAAATAGAGCACGCCAAGAAAAAATTAGTAAAAAAGAACCTCGATTTTATTGTACTGAATTCTTTACAGGATGAAGGTGCCGGTTTTGGACATGATACCAATAAAATAACAATAATTGATCGTGAAGGTGAACAAACGCCCTATAAATTGAAAACAAAATGGGAGGTTGCTGGTGATATTCTGAATTTTGCCATTAAAAGGGAAAGTAAAACTATTTGAAGCCCAATTTCTTAGTTAAAAACAATAACTTTAGTGTTCAATTCAATATATTTTTTATTTTGTCGTTCCAAATTTATTAACAGACTACAATAAGCAAATGAAATATATTCTTACACTTTTATTAACCTTTGGGATGTTTGCTGCTCAAGCTCAGGAACTCGATTGTAAAATTCGTATTCAAGCGCCAAATCTTCAGTTAGTCGATCCGGCAATTTTCAAAACATTGGAAGCTGATATTTATGAGTTTATGAATACCCGAGACTGGACAGAAGGCGATGCTTTTTCTGATGAAGAAAGAGTTGAGTGTAATATCAATATCGCTATTCTTGAAGAAATAAGCCAGACAAGTTTCAAAGGTGAGTTGACGATACAGGCAAGTCGTCCGGTTTATAATTCTACTTATGAATCTGTGATATTCTTACATAACGATAAAGATTTCGACTTTGAATACGCGCAGTATCAACCGCTGAATTTTAATATTAATGCTTATAATGGAGAGCTTACTTCTGTACTTGCTTTCTATGCCTATATGATTCTTGGATTTGATTATGATTCTTATGCACCTGAAGGTGGTTCGCCTTGGTTTGTTCAAGCGCGACAAATTGTACAGAATGCCAACGATCAGGGTAGAAAAGGTTGGAAAGCTTTTGATGGTACCAGAAATCGCTACTGGATGATCGAGAATCAATTAGATCCTAAATTCAGTGGACTTCGAGCTGCTTACTATGATTATCATAGAAAAGGATTGGATGTAATGCACAAAGATGCAGATCTTGGAAGAGCACAAATCTTATCTTCGTTACAAAAAGTTGAAAAGGTAAGTAAGAATAATCCAAATTCTATGGGTATAACTGTATTCAGTAATACTAAAAGCGACGAGATTTTCGATATCTTCAACTACTTCCGTGTTCCAAATGGAGAAAAAACTAAAGTAGGAACAATGATGGTGAGGGTTGATCCTGCAAATGCCCAGCGTTTTCTTTCATTGGGTAAAACTACTTCAAATAGTGGTGGTAGAAATATGGGAAGCCAAACTGTTCCACGACCTGGCTCTGGAGGTTCTTCATTGCCAAGTAAGTCCGGTAAGACGATGAATTCTCGTGGAGGTAGATAATAGAATTTAAAAACTTTAAATAGTAGAAGCGTAGGTATCATTTTATGTATATCTACGCTTTTTATTTTTAATAAAATGAATAAAACGTTTTTAATAAAAGAGAAATTCGATCTTCTGGAAATTGATGAAAGACAGCGTCTTCTACTTTCTATTGCTGAAACATATCCTCAATTCAAATTTCTCAGATTTCAACGTTTTGAGCGATTTGGAATGTTCAGTAATACTGCTTTGTTTTCATTTGATGGTAAGGAGTTTGTCTTTGTTCCGGGAAATCATGTAACACTTGGTTGGGATTCTTTTGCTGAAGGAATGAACAAAGAAACTTATGATACCTTAAAAGATGAGTTAAGTTATTTTGATATTGAAGATGTAACATCTTTTTTGAAAGAGAATATGTCAAAGGTGAGAAATGAATTAATTCAACCAATGCTTGTAGAATGTGAGTTGAATGAAATTTCTTGGGAACCTGTAAGTATTGATAACAAAGAACTGTTTCTTTACAAAAAGTACATTGAAGAGTTTTATGAAAAAGGATATAATTCCTATACAATTAACGATAGAATGAAAATTCGAAAGGTAAATGATTCTGTTGAGGCATTTTTATATAAGCCGTGTTCTTATGAGCAATTATTGAGTCGTGTCAAAAAACAAGGCTTTAGTTTACCCAATGAAAGTGAATGGGAATATTTATGTGCAGGTGGTAAAAGAACGCTTTTCAGATGGGGAGATAGCTTCGATTTTTCTATGAAATTGAAATACTTTGATGCTAATAGAAATGAAAATTCTTTATACGTACTTCAAGAACTCAACCATTTCGGTGTTCAAATTGCTTTTGATCCTTATAAATATGAAGTTGTTGATTCTGATGAATGTTTCTTAAAAGGTGCTGATGGTGGAGGTAGTTTATGTGGTGGGGCTGGTATCGTTTTAGGTTATCTTCCAATTTCAAGTTATTATCAACCACAAGAGTGCAAAGATGATATTTTAGATTATAGAGCTGATATTGGCGGCGACTACACGAGCTACAGAAGGATTTTTACTTTAAATGGAATTTATATGGTAAATTATCTTTTGTAAATTATAGCGGACATTTATTCAACTATTGATGAAAATCAACAGATTATCAGAAGAAAAAATACTATTTTCGAGCAATCCTCTAATTAATTGAATATATGAATAAAATGTTACACAGATTTCTACTTTTACTTTTAACACTAATTTGCTTGAATGCTAATCTTACTGCACAAAAATTGGTGTCTTACGAATTAATAAGAACTGAATCACCAGAAGTAATTACCACTTTGATTCCTGCTTTATTAGAAACGGTTGCCCCTAATTTTCCGGTTCCACTCGATTCTGTTATTGGGATAATCGATGCACAATACGAAGCAGATTTATACAAGGTAGTATATAAAACAACCCACCCGGTTTTAGGTGAAATTGATGCAACTGGGGCAATTGGTATTCCACGTGGAATTGATTATGAATGTGGATTGGCGACAGCTATCTACCAACACGGTACAACTTTCAGCAGAACAGGTGTTCCGTCTTATGGTTCTCTTGAAATTAATTTTGGTTCAATGTTGGCTACTTCTGGTTATGTAACGCTCTTGCCCGATTATATGGGATTAGGAGATTCTCCGGGAATGCACCCTTATGTTCATGGCCCTACAGAAGCTTTGGCAGCTATCGACTTAATGAGAGCTACGCGCGAATTACAAGAAGAACTTGACTTCACTTTAAATGGACAGAATTTTATTTTTGGTTATAGTCAAGGTGGGCATGGAGCTATGGCATTATTCTACGAATTAGAACAAAACTATGCAGATGAGTTTGAAGCTACAGCCGCTGCGCCCATGAGTGGACCATACAATATTAGTGAAATACAAGCTAATGTAATGTTCATTGATTACGCAACTCCTTCTTATTTGCCTTACACCTTAATTGGCTACCAGGGTGTTTATCCAGAATTAAAAGAACAATTTCCTATAGTTTTTAATGAAGAATGGGCAGCTCTGAATGGTTTTGATGGTGATACAGACGATTTCTTTGAAATTATGAATACACTTGATATTCCAAGCTTTGCTTTTGAAATGTTCGATGAAGATCTTTTATCAGATTTTGTATTGAATCCTAACCATCCGCTAAAAGTAGCTTTTAGAGAAGCAGGCGATTATTACGATTGGCATCCAAATGCACCTCTAATGATCATGGGTTGTTGTGATGATGAACAAGTTATGATCGAGAACTTATATTTTACTAAAGAAAAAATGGAAGAAAAAGGAGTGGAGAACTTTCAGGCAATTGATTGGTGCGATGAATTTCCAGAATATCCTCAGTTTGGGCATAATGGCTGTATTCCTTTCTGTTTAGTAAAAGGAAAACAGTTTTTCGATGGAATGAGACTTGACTGTAATGTTACATCTAACAATGAAGAGCATGTCGATTTGATCAATTTAAGTTTATCTCCGAATCCAACCGAAGGCATATTGCAAATCGATTGGGACGAAAGCATAGGAGTTTTTAATTCAATTGATTTATTTAATGTTAATGGGCAACTAGTGTTTAGAGCTGCGAAGTTGTCAGAACAAAGCACAATTAATATTGCAGATCTTCCTAATGGCTTCTACTTAGCTGAATTGAATATTGGAAATCAAAAGGTTAGTAAAAAAATTATAAAGCAATAATCAATATTGATTTCTTTTCTTAAGTAGGTGTGTAGAACTATCAAGAAACTTCTTCCGACTACTTGAAAGCCTTCATTTGCTCAGCGAATGAAGGCTTTTTTATTAACTATGCGATAAAATGTAAATTTATTAAAAAAATAAATATGTGTTTTATTTTGCAAATAATAGCTGATTTTTGATTTTTTGAATGAAATTTTTAGAAAATTTGGGCAATTTTTATATTTTGGCTTGATTTTTTGATGTTTATATTTAAATTTGATTCAATTAATTACAATTTTTAAAAAATGGCGAAACATAAACTAGAGTACATTTGGTTAGATGGTTATGAACCAACACAAAGCTTAAGAAGTAAGACAAAGATTCTTGATGATTCAAAATTCAAAGGCAAGTTGAAAGATTGTCCTATGTGGTCTTTTGATGGTTCTTCTACACAACAAGCGCCTGGAAATTCTTCAGATTGTTTGTTGAAACCTGTTGCCTTATATCCTGATCCTGCTAGACGAGGGAATGCATGGTTTGTAATGTGTGAAGTATTAAGTTCTGATGGAACGCCTCACCCTTCGAATGGTCGTGCTACTATCGATGATGATGATAATGACTTCTGGTTTGGTTTTGAGCAGGAATATTTCTTATACGATATCGATACTAATAAACCTGCTGGTTTCCCTGTTGATGGTTGGCCTGATCCACAAGGACAATATTACTGTTCAGTTGGAGCAAGGAACGCTTTTGGGCGCGAAATGATCGAAGAGCATTTAGAACAATGTTTAGAAGCTGGTTTGAATGTTGAAGGAATTAATGCTGAAGTAGCTGCCGGACAATGGGAATTCCAGATATTCGCTAAAGGAGCAGCAAGTGCAGGTGATCAGATCTGGATTGCTCGCTATTTATTGGAAAGAATAGGGGAGAAATATGGTTATGCTATAAATTATCACCCTAAGCCATTAGGCGATACAGATTGGAATGGTTCAGGTATGCATGCAAATTTCTCTAATTCAGCTCTAAGAACAGCCGGAAAGAAAGAGGTCTATGATGAAATCTGCCAGAAATTCAAGCCGAAAGACCGTATTAAAGAAGCAATTTCAGTTTATGGAGCTTATAATGATCAACGCTTAACAGGAAAGCATGAAACTCAGTCTATCAGAAAATTCTCTTATGGCGTTTCTGATAGAGGTGCATCAATAAGAATTCCAATTGCTGCAGTTGAAAGTGGTTGGAAAGGTTGGTTAGAAGATAGAAGACCAGCTTCAAATGCAGATCCTTATAAAGTTGCTGCATCGATCATTCGTACGGTTAAGTCTTAAAAGGTTTAAAATATTTGGGTTTTGGAGAGCTGTTCAGTAATTCTGGATGGCTTTTCCTTTTTATACATTTGGCAAATTACTTTTATTGATATGCTCTTACCTACTTTGTATTTTAAATGAAATTATATGAAGCTGCCATTAAAGTAACCATCAAACAAAATTTCGTCCTAATTTTGAACGTTTTATAAGTGATTTCTTTAAAGAAAAACTGTAAACTACTTTTGGTTATTTTAATTCATAATAATGAGCAATATAGAACAATTTCAGCAGCATATTAACGAAGGTTATGATGCTAAAGGAAAGTATTTTTTATTGGGTGGGGCAATGTTAAATGAAGACACAGCAGTAAAAGATGCTTTTATTAAAGTACCGTTGAAAATGCTGAATCGTCATGGTTTAATAGCAGGTGCAACCGGAACCGGGAAAACCAAGACCGTTCAGGTTATTGCAGAAGCTATGTCTGAACAAGGAATTCCGGTGATGCTTATGGATTTGAAAGGTGATCTTTCTGGATTGGCTGTTGCTGGTAATGACCATCCGAAAATAACAGAACGTCACGAAAAAATTGGCTTTGAATATAAAGCAGAAGCTTTTCCGGTAGAATTATTAACGCTTTCAGATGAAAAAGGAGCAAGGTTAAGAGCAACTGTTTTAGAATTCGGACCAATACTGTTTTCTAAAATACTTGAACTCAACGATACGCAATCTGGAATCGTTTCTACAATTTTCAAATATTGTGATGATAGAGGTTTACTACTTACAGACCTCAAAGATTTTAAAGAGGTATTGAACTATATTTCTGATGAAGGGAAAGAAGAATTCAAAGAAGAATATGGATCTGTTTCCGGTGCTTCAGTTGGTACTATTTTAAGAAAAATCATAGAAATCGAACAACAGGGAGCCGATAAGTTTTTTGGTGAACCGTCTTTTGAACCTGAAGATTTAATGAAGGTTGATGCAAATGGTAAAGGACAGATTTCTATATTAAGATTAACAGACATTCAGGACAGACCAAAGCTGTTTTCGACTTTTATGTTGAGCTTACTTGCTGAA
Source organism: Chitinophagales bacterium (assembly GCA_020628375.1). Taxonomy (GTDB): domain Bacteria; phylum Bacteroidota; class Bacteroidia; order Chitinophagales; family UBA2359; genus JAHDDA01. The sequence goes on from JAHDFD010000005.1 coordinate 106,054, forward strand.
ATTTACGCGAATTTTCCTGAACAAGGAGACGCTGAAAAACCAAAGTTGTGTTTATTTATCGATGAGGCTCATTTAGTGTTCAATAATGCATCTAAGGCATTGCTAGAACAGATCGAAAGTATCGTTAGACTTATTCGATCAAAAGGGGTCGGTGTGTTTTTTATTACACAAAACCCGAGCGATGTGCCGGATGATGTTTTGGGCCAGTTGGGAATGAAAGTTCAGCATGCTTTACGTGCTTTCACTGCTAAAGATCGTAAAATGATCAAATCAACGGCAGAGAACTACCCTGATTCAGCATATTATGATACGGCTGAAATGTTAACTTCTATGGGAATTGGTGAAGCGGCTGTTACCGTATTAGACGAAAAAGGACGACCAACACCTTTAGTTCATTGTTTGCTTAGAGCACCAAGAACAAGAATGGGCGTTTTATCTGACTTAGAATTGAACGGATTAGTTGCTGCATCCAAGCTTTCTGCAAAGTACAACCAGGAGATTGACAGAGAAAGTGCTTACGAGATTCTAAAAGCTAAAATCGAAGAAGCTGAACAAGCTGCTGAAGTTGAAGAAACAAAAGAAGCCTCAAAAGAGAAATCAACTAAATCCAAAAGTAAAGAAAAAGAAGATCCGGGAATGTTGGAACAGTTATCAAAAAATACCATGGTCAGACAACTTGGTAGAGAAGTTACCCGACAAGTTACTCGTGGTTTATTAGGTGCATTAGGCATTAAAACAACAAGAAGCAGCAGTAGTCGAAGAAAGTCTGGTTGGTTTTAGAGTATGTCTAATAGAGCGACGCTTAAAAAAGTGGTACAAGACAATATTAATTTAGGTTGTCAGTTCGACTCCGCTCACTGACCTTTCGGTAACTGAGCGAAGCCGAAGTAAAATAAAAGATTACCACTTTTTTTGACGTTCCTCTAAAAAAATATTTTAAACTGAAAATCAATAGTTTATGGTTCTGAATAAGGAAAATTTTATGCTTGTAGCGAGCTAAAAAAATGTGATTTTTCAACAACAGATTCATAAAATATTGGTTTTCAGTTGGTAGAAATGAAAACATAATCTAAAAGAACTATTAAGAAACATTTTTTAAACCAATTCTTTTTACAGTAGTTTCTTAAGGAGTTTACTTTTGTAGTTCAATATTCAAATTCATTGTCTTGAAACGACTTTTTCTCTTATCATTAGCTTTGATGACTTTTAGCTTGAATCTATGCTTTAGTATGGATATTACAGCCCCAAAAGATTCAACTATTCAACATACCTTTCTTGAGAATACAGTAAAGCAAATTCTGTATATTCAAAGAAGCTCAAGTCCTAATACAGTTGTTTACGACCTGAATTTTGATGAGCAGGGAAATATAAATAAAAAAGATCCAGTTGATATTTATTGGCGTAAATTCAGTAGGGGAGGGGAAAGAAAAGACCTGAATTATATACAGCGTAGGTTTGCCTATGGCTTAAAAGTAAAACAGCTTGATCATAATAAATATCAGGTAAAATTTGTTTCTTATGATAAATTTGTTGCCATCATTCAGAAAAGCTATTTGTCTGATGAGTTTTCAGCTATTGCTGAAGTAAATGGAAAAGAAATTGAACTCAGAAGAATTTTTATAATTATGGAGGAAGGAGAATCAATGTGGTTCCCCAAAATTGAGGCAATTGTTATAGAGGGTGTTGATCCTTATTCTGGTATAGAAATTAAAGAAAAAATTACACCTTAATATCATATAAACCATTTGTAAAAACGCTGTTTTACATCGTTCATTGTTAAAAGAATGTAAAGTATTCGATTTCTGTATATTTTAATGCAGATAATCTATTTCAAAATCTTAAATTTACCTCATCATTATTGTAAAGGCTTATTTTTTAAGCAAATACTATTCTTAACTGATATGGGGAAAATTAAAGTGGCATTCTTTTCTGATTTGCTCGTGAGAAACTTCGACGGCGCGGTTAGAACCATGTATCAGATTATTGATAGAATTCCAAAAGAAGAGTTTGAATATCTGTTTATTTGTGGGATGCCACCCAAAGAGGATATTGGTTTTGAAGTAATGCAAGTACCAACGATCAAGGTGCCAAGAAACGAGAATTATGAAATGTCTTTTATTCCTTTTTTTAAAAACAAATTAAGACAAAAACTAAAAGAGTTTCAACCCGACATAATTCAATTTGCTTCCCCTTCTCAACTAAGTACCTTTGCCAATAAATATGGAAAGGAAAATAATATTCCGGTAGTGACGATTTACCATACGCACTTTATTTCTTACATGCAGTATTATGTAGATTTTGCTAAATTTCTGATTCCGATAGTAGAAAGAAAAGTTGCTAAGATCATTAAGTCAATATATGATGAGGTAGATGCTGCTTATGTACCAACAGAGGAAATACGCAAGCAATTACTTGAAAAATGTAATTTAAAAGGCGATAACATCAGAATTTGGGCAAGAGGCTTGAAACAAGATGCGTTCGATCCCGCGTTCAGAAAGGAAAACTATTTCAGACAGTTTACTCAAAATGATAAACCAAATATTCTGTTTGCAAGCAGATTGGTAATGGAAAAAAATCTGAAACTTGTAGCAGAAGTTTATAAGAAAAGTGAAGAAAAAGGAAGTGCTTATAATTTTATAATCGTTGGTGATGGAGCAGCACGTAAAAAGTTAGAAAAATGGATGCCAAATGCTTTCTTTTTAGGGAGTAAATCTCATGAAGAATTGTCAACTATTTATGCTTCTGCAGATTTGTTTTTCTTCCCATCTTTAAGCGAGACCTTTGGAAATGTCATTACAGAAGCAATGGCATCTGGTTTGCCTTGTGTGTTGTCAAGCGAAGGAGGACACATTTCTTTTGCTGAACATAACAAAGTTGCTTTATTATGCCCACCCGATAATGCTGACGCTTTTTTAAACGCTTTTGAGCAATTGTTAAAAAATGATACTTTACGAACTAATTTGGTGAAAAATGCCTTAGAATTCACGAAAACATTAGATTGGGATGCTTTAGTAGATGCTTATTTTGATGATATTAGAAAATTTGTCAATAATTAAGTAAATTCTATTTACCTTCGCACCCGTTAAAGCCTACTTTACTGCATGGAGATACTTTTTATCACGCACAAGTATCCACCAACAATAGGTGGTATGGAAAAGCAAAGCTTCGAATTAATTAAAGAAGTTAGCAAAAAACATAAAGTCCATAAAATTACTTACAACGCTTCTGAAGAAAATAGATTTCAGTTTTTCTATAGACTGAAAAAACGTGTAAGACAAACGCTTGAACTGAACCCGGGTATTGAGATCATTCATTTGAATGATGGCGCAATGGGTGTTTTTGCAAGCTGGTTACAGAAAGAAGTCAATATACCTGTTACAGTTACTTTTCATGGATTGGATGTTGTCCATCCAAATAAATTATATCAGCAGAAAGCAATTAAAAGTCTGAAAAAATATGATGGCTTTATTTGTGTAAGTGATTATACTGCACAAGAATGCAAAAATCGTGGTTTTGCTGATGATAAAGTGTATGTTGTTGAAAATGGTGTAGATCCCGAATTAGCAGATATTCCGGTTTATCTGAATGGTACTGGAACAAAGATCAAACAACATTTGAAGATCAATAAATTTAAAGACAAAAAGATAATTGTAAGTCTTGGACGTATGACGCGTAGAAAAGGATTTACATGGTTTTTGGAAAATGTAGTACCTCAACTTGATGACGATACGGTTTTTATTCTCATTGGTCCAAACCCGGATAAACAGCAAGCTCTTTGGAAAAAAGTATTGCCGTCTAAAATTACCAATGATCTGGAATTAGCTTTTGGTGCTGTCGATGAAAGTCATACGCTTTACGATTTATTGGAAAAAAATAATATAAAAGATAAGGTTTATCTGGCAGGACAACTTCCTTTTAAAGACGTTATGAGCCTTTTATCAATGGCAGATCTTTTTGTTATGCCAAATATAAGCGTAGAAGGAGATGCCGAAGGATTTGGTCTAGTTGCTTTAGAGGCTTCTGTTCGGGGAACAACCGTTTTAGCGAGTGGGATTGAAGGAATTACTTCTGCTATAAAGCATAATGAAAATGGAATTTTACTGCCAAGTAACGATGCTTCTGCCTGGGTAAATTGTATTAAAGAACAGTTACAGGATCCTGATAAACTTTCTTTTCAAAGTGAGAATTTCCGCGATTATACATTGGAAAATTATACCTGGGAAAGAATGGCTGAAGGTTATGTTAAAGTATTTAAGCAAATCTTAGGTATTGAGGAAACACAAAAAGAATCCGCACTTAACTTATCTATATAAAAGAATTGATCGAAATTTTAGAATAACTTGATCAATCAGCAATTAACTCACAAATTTTCTCGTAAGATTTTTGAGCATATACAGGCTCAGCGAAAGGAAACAATTCATTATTCCAGAAAGCTCTGGATTCAGCAAAAATTGCCTTGTTCTTCCATTTTTCTGTTATTATTATTTCAATGAATTTTGGCAGATCGAAAGCAACAGGTCCGGGTTGTTTTTCAATCAATGGATTAGGCTTGTGAAAATTCCTTCTAATTGTAAAATCTTCCCAATCAAAAGGAAAATATACCAATGGCTTATCGAATACTAAATAGTCTAAGGAAAGGCTTGAATAATCTGAAATAAGAAGCGCACAAGTCGCTAACTCCTGTTTAATATCATCAAACTTTACCTTAATTTCAAAACAATCTGCCAACTCTTCAGTAATTTCCGTATTGCTGTTTATATGTGTACAAAAAACGAATTTATATCCTGTTCTGTTCAAATATTCAACTAATTGCTTGTTGGATTGAATTTGAATTTTAATGTCTTCAAGCATTTTTTTTCCGGTTTGGGTTTCTCGATGTGTAGGAAAAAAAAGAATTCTATTATTGGTTGCTTGGTCTTTGTTAGAAAAGAAATAATCTAAGTGAGCTCCTCCGCCCAATACCATCTTTGAGGCATAATGAGGTAAGGTGCGCGAGAATTTTTCTCGTTCTTTTTCCGAAGAAGTTAACAAATGATCGAAATTGATAAAAACGAATTTACGTAAAAGGTATTTTTGAATTGCATTCGCTTTGATATAGCTTTTGAGTGTACAGCCTGAGCTTTTCAGGTGATGCAGACAATGATTCAACATTATTCTCTTTCCGAGTAATTTTCTCCATAACAAAAGAAACAAGTCTAAATCATCTTCTCCATGTGAATAAATAAGAACCGGAGCTTTTATAATGGCTATTCTTGCTTGCAGGCTGTTGCGCTTTAATACCTCAAGATTTCTCGCTGTCAAATTATTAAATACATCTGAGTTGGATGTGATCCAGATGATGCGCTGCGTCGTATTTGTAGTAATATAGTTGTGTAATGCACCACAGTTATCGTCGTATAATCTTCCTCTGTGTCCTCCGATAACCCAAGGATTTTTATTGCGATTCAGTAGTAAATTGGCAGGAATGGCAAACAAACTTAGAATTGCAAAAAGGATAAAAGAACTGATGTTTTTTAACAAGTTTAAAAAAGTATTCATGTTGAGTACATCTAAGATTTGGTTAGATTTTCAAGACAGGGACAATCAGTCATTAAAGGTCTAAAAGTAATTTTTTTTTATTTATGATTTTAGCAAGGAATCAAATTTTATATGTCTTATTTGGGTTTATTACGAAAACTGATTATGGCATTTTGATAAGAAGCTACGACCATGCTCAGCTATCGAACTTATGCGGTCAGTGAGCTTGTCGAACTGACTTTACAATAACTTTCGTAATAAGGTCTTGTTGAATTTTTCAGATTATAGTTCAATATTACCTTAATTTTACCCACTCGCACACAAATAAAAAAAAATAGAATTGAGTATTTCCCAATTTATTGAAAAAGTAAATGAATTTAAGAATACTAAAGTAGGACAACGAACACAACGCTTGCTGAGAACGCTGTTCCTGTTAGGCATACTTTCTTATTTGTTCTATAATCTACACAAAATTGGATGGCAGGAAGTTTGGGAAAATTTACCAGTAAATCCAATCTTCTATATACTGTTTTTTCTAATCCACTTTTCTACGCCTTTCTGGGAAGTCATTATCTATAAACAATTTTGGGACTTTAGTTTTAAAGAAGGTTTTAAAGCATTTATTACTAAAAAAATACTCAATACAGAAGTAGTTGGTTACTCAGGTGAGGTTTATTTATTTTCATGGGCTAAGAAACACTTGAATCTTGAGAATAAAGAAGCATTTGGTCCTGTTAAGGATAATAGTATTTTATCATCTATAGTTTCAAATGTAACGATCATCTTTATTCTGATTATCTATACATTTACCTCAGATGTAGATATTATTCACGCACTGAATATTAAAGAAATTTACCTTTATGCTGTTGCAGGAATATTAGCAATTATAGTTGCGAGTTTACTTTTTTTCAGGAAAAATGTTTTTTCGATCGATACACCTACGCTTTTAAAAGTAATCGGCATCCATGAAATGAGACTTTTAATAGTTTACGGCTTGGAAATATTACAATGGATGATTATTCTGCCTTTAATTCCATTGAAAATATGGGGCATACTCTTAATAATAAAAATCCTAACGAGTCGTGTACCGATGTTACCTAACAATGATCTTGTTTTTGCAAGCCTTGGTATAGAAGTTTCGAAACTCTTGAATATATCGACTGCAGGTATTGCAGGTGTACTTCTAACCAACAGTGCGCTTAAAAAATTGACTAATTTTTCGTTATATCTCATTTTTTATATGAATAATAAAATTGATAAAACAGCAGATGATACAATCGTTTCGTAATTTATTAGAGTATCTTTAAAAATCATTGATTTTATACCGCTATTCAAACATAGTTATCAACATAAGATGTAATTTATTTCAGTGCGTAATAACAACTTTGACTATAAAGTTTACTAAGATTTTCTTCATTAATCCATTCATATTTTAGCTTGATGAATTTCTCAAATGCTGAGAAATCAATAAACTGAGTATCATTTTTTGGGTTTTTACTTATAAAGTTCTGGGCAGCCCTATTTATTTCTTTACATAAATTGTCGTAATCTCTTAATTCAGCTTTTGATAATGCAGGATACATCGATTTTAATCTGAGGTCAATATCTACTAGCCAATTTTCTCCGAATTCCATTGATAAGCTCAGAGCGTGGTTTAATAGCTCATTTGTCATAAAGCCGGTATTGATATTCTTTTATTCATTATCTCTTTACTGATAAATGTTTTATTAGGTAGCTTTTGTTTCAATTCTTCTAAAGTATATAAAAGGTTTTCATCTTTAAATTTACTTTGTACGATATAAGCTTTTTCCAGTATTTCAATTACCAAACTATCGGCTCTTAAGGCAATCTCTAATAAGAATGCATGGTTTTTTTTGAAATAATATATGAATAGATCGTATTCAATATTAATAAAAAGAAAATTCAGATAACAGTTTAATGCTTCAATTTTCACCCTTTCTTCAGTGTTCTTATTTATAGGAATAAAATCATCTATAATTTCTTTTGCTTTTTCGATTTGACCAATCAATAAAAGTAGTTTAGCTTTTCTGATCCGAAGACTTTTGTAACGAATTAGGTTGAAATTAATCTGCTTGGATTTATATTTATTTAGATTTTCATCGACAAGATTCATTGCCGTTTCATATTTCCCTTGCTTTTCCAGGCAACTCGATAGATTTATTGTTAGTTCAGTTTTATCAAAAGAAGATTTATCCAATTGATCTATAATTCTATTTGCCTGTTCATAATACCAGATAGCAGAATCAATTTGGTCGATTTGTTTGTAAAAACTACCAATATTTGTAAGAAAAATGAGCAACGATAATTCATGATCTTTACGGTTTTCAGAATTCAGAATAATATCAATTGCTTCAAAAAGATATAAGAATGCGGAATTGAAAGCATGTAACTTCGAGCTGGCTAATGCCTTTCCATTCAATACACTTAATTTAATAGTATCAGAATCAGGAAAACGATCTTGAATTTCATTTGAGATATTTATGATTTGTTGAAATTCTCCAATGTTGACATAACAATCTGTCAATAGAACCAATATTCGTTTACATAACAGTTCAATTGAACAATCAAAAATGTTTTCTTGCTCAAGAACAAAATTCAAGAAGTTAATCAATTCAGTATAATAACCCTGACGAATGATCGATACACAGAATTTATTAAAGCGCTTAAACTTCAATAAATACGATAATTCCTGATCAGATTTAATAAGATCGAAGAACTCCATAGGAGAACTATCTAAGAATAAATCCAGTATTTCATCATTCACTTCCATTCTGAATAACCAAAAGTAGTACTAAATAACTTATATGAATCGCTCGCTATAAATGAACGCCGAGTTTCATATAATAAAAATCATACTACTATACATTTACTTACCTCCGTTGTGTCTCCAGACCAACGGATACCTGAAAAGTGAAGGTTTTTTGTAATAAAAACAAACATTTTCTAAAGAAACAATGAAAATGTATAGTAGTGTAAATAAAAATTAAAAATTATATCTTTACTATAAATTAATCATCATTAAAACAAACGTTATGCAAGCTAAACATCATTACCAACTATTACTATTAGTTTTTTGTTTTTCATTTAATCAGCTCATGGCGCAAAACTATGGGAATGAGTGGGTTGAAGAAATCGGTTATGATAAAACCTTCTACAAGTTCAAGATATTGAATGAAGGTTTACATCGAATTGAGTATGGAGTGCTAGTTGAAATTGGAATATCATTAGATGCAGAAAACCTTAAACTGTTCTCTCGTGGTCAGGAAATACCGATCTATATTTCCACAAACGGAATTATTCAGGAAGGTGATTTTATTGAATTTTATGGACAACCAAATAATGGATATTTCGATACTCAATTATACAGTGAATCGGTTCATCATCCTTGTCCGCAATATTCTCTTTTTGAAGATGAGGGCACTTACTTTCTTGTTTCAGATGCAAATACCAATGGATTAAGGTTTGAACCCATAGAAAATGATATTACTAACCCACCGATAGCAGAAAGCCATTTTATTAAGGAGAAGGAGCTTGATAATGTTAATACCTTTCAATTTGGAGAACCTGAGATTGGATTGGGGGCTTATAATCACTATACAGCTAATTTTTCAAAAGGTGAAGGATTTGGTTCTCAAACATTACAATACTTCGATATAGCTGGAAATATTTATAATAATAAGAATTACGATTTAGATACAAAAGGAGCTATAGATGGTACTGCTTCGATCAGTACCCGAATTTTTGGAAGAAATCGATCATCAGGAGTCTATTTCGATAAAGATTTTGTAGTTTCAATTAATGATTTGACTTATGTTGAAGTTTATGGTTCTGATGAGGCTAATAGTACACATGATTTACTTCATGCCTACGATATTCAGGATTATAACTTCTCGTTTCCTATAGCAAATGGCGAAGATTCTGTAAAACTTAAATATGAAGTATTTGATGGTGTTGGAGCAAGCGGTTTACCATTTGAAACAGAAATTGCTATTGGATACACAAGCATTAATTATCCGCATGGCTTCGATTTTTATGATAGCAAAGCTTTCTTGTTTGAAGTTGAAATTCCGGAAAGAAAATATTTTGAGATCAGTAATTTTGATGGAGGGACAAATCCTATAATTTATGATTTGTCAAGTTACAAAAGAATAGAGCCCATAGTTGAAAATGGAATTTATAAATTCGGTTTAGAGGCTGATGAAACTAATTTGAAAAGGAAATTATATATAGCTAATAGAGATGAAGCTAATATTCATTACCCTTTGGAGTTAACACCACGTAATTTTAAAAATGTTAATGCTGAATCAGGAAATTATATAATTGTCTATAATAAGGTGCTTCAGGAAGGAACTTGTACTGATCAAATCCAGCGTTATATTGATTATAGGTCTTCTGAAGAAGGTGGTGCCTATGAAGTAGTAGCTTATGAAATTGAAGATCTGTATGATGTGTTCGCACATGGTATAAACAGCCATCCATTGAGTATAAAACAATTTGTAAACTATGCAGTTGATAACTGGGATATTCAACCAGAATATTTGAATATCATCGGAAAAGGTGTTCAGTACAATACCCGTCGTTATTTGGAAGCTGCAGATTCACTTAATCTTATTCCTTCCTTTGGGCATAAAACTTCAGACTTGTTTTTAACCACACGAAATATAAACGACTATTTACCTCAATTAGCATTAGGACGTTTGCCGGTTTATAACTGTAATCAGTTAAACGATTATATAGATAAACTCGAAGCTTATGAAAGCTTATACAACACCTGTGATCTATCTGAACTGGAATGGATGAATGATGCAATGTTTATTGCAAAAGGTTGGCACGACGAAACCGATTTTTTTCTTGATTTTCTTATGGAACAAGAAGAAATTATAGAAAATAATTTTTTGAATTATGATGTGGTTGCTACACTTTCAAATGATGGTGGAATTATCAGTGGTCAATCTTGTGATGAATATATTGAATATTTTGCGCAACTATATGATGACCAGACTGAATTTCAAAATTTAATAAATAGTGGCTTGAATTTAATAAATTATATAGGTCATTCGGTTTACCAATACTGGCAGTTTGATACAGGTTATGTTTCCGATTTAGATAACCAGGGAAAATATCCGGTTATTTTTTCAAGTTCAGGTTTCGTTGGAAGAATAAATGAATACATAACATGTCAGGGAGAAGTATTACCATCTATGTCTGAAGAATGGGTGCTGGAAAAAGATAAAGGAGCAATTGCATTTCTCGGATATACCTCACTTAATAGTCCTTCAATAAATTCAGATTATATAAAACGCTTATTGGAAATAGCAGGCACTGAAGAACTGTATGATTTACCGCTTGGTAAAAGCATCTTAGAATTGAATAGCCAGATTCAATGGGAAATAGAGCATGGAATTATTCAAGGCGAATTGGCTCAGGAATATTCGATAGTTTCTTCTCACATGACACTTTGCGGTGATCCGGCAATAAAGCTTTATACAGCAGAGCCCAATATCGGACTTGCTGATTTTACTATCAATGAAAGTAATGTTACATTATCTGAAAATGAAATTTATCTGAACGATGAAACAGAGCTTCAGATTACTTACAATTACAGCAACTTAGGAACTGTATTAATTAATGGTTCAATGGTATTGAACATTGCATTGATCGATGAAAATGGTTCGATTGTATTAGAAATACAAGCACCAACTGAGCAGGATAGTAATTATGGAACACTTGGAATTACCATACCGATTGATGATTCGTTTGGTGGTGAATATACCCTTGCATTATTCATTGATGCTGAAAATCAAATAGAGGAATTTTGTGAAGAAAATAACTATTATGAAGTCCCATTGAATATTGTAAATTGTAATGATGTTTTATCTGTTACCATTGAAGGAATAACTCAGATATGTGAAGGTGATACCACTCAATTGGGATTGAATATTTCTGGTGTCTATAATTCAATTGTGTGGAATAATGGTGCTACATCAGATTCATTACTGATTACTGAAGCTGGCGTTTATGAAGTTACGATCATCGATGAAAATTTATGTGAAGCAATTGCTAATGTGGAGGTTAGTTATTTACCAGCTGAAGATTGTATTGTTGGCTTATTCAAAGAAATTTCAGCCGAACAAATTATGATCTACCCTTCACCTGCCCATGATTTCGTTACTCTTTATTTTGAAGATTTAACAATGAGTAATTTTATTATAGAAATTTATAATTCAGAGGGAAAGCAACTTATACATAAGAATTATAGTACAAAAAGTGAAGCTCAAATCAATATTCAGAATTTTAATAGTGGAATCTATTACTTGAAATTAATTGATGAAAATAATAATATGTGGACGGGTAAATTTCTGAAAGAATAGGGTTAATGTTGCTCTAAAAAAACCTTTGCCGTTCGGCTTATACTTTCTTCAAAAGGAATAAAAGTAAAGTCGAGGGCTTCAACTAATTTTTGGTTTTGATATTCATAACTAAGCCGGGAAAGATTTGCTGTTTCTTTAGTTAGTAAGGGCTCTTTTTTGCTGAACATTGCTTTGAATGCTTCCAAACGCCAGACTAATGCGCTCAAAAAAGGACTAACTTGCCTTTTGGGGCGTGGTTTACCCAATGCATCGGCAATTGATTCAAGTAAATATTTATAAGATTTGTTCCAGCCGCTAATGATAAAACGTTCACCACTAATATCACTTTTCATTAGTTCGACCATCGAATGGGCTACGTCTTTTACATCTACGAAACCAGTATTTCCGCTTGTGTAGAAGGAAAATCCATTCCATATATTTTTAAAGAACTTGCCTGTTCCTTCATCCCAATTGATCGGTCCTAAAATAACAGACGGATTAACGATCACCATATTCAAGCCTTCTGCATTGCCTCGCCATACTTCCATTTCTGAACGTTGCTTACTCTTGGCATATTCGGTATTCAAAGGACTCGCTTCATCCCATTCTGTTTTTTCATCAACCAGATTACTTTCCGAAGAACGACCAATAGCGGCAATTGAGCTTACATGAACTAATTTGTTTACTTTTTTATCGAGACATAGATCTACAATGTTTTTAGTGCCTTCAATGTTTACTTTGTGCATTAAGTCTTTCTTCTGTGAAGCAAAAGTTATTACAGCAGCACAATGATAAACTTCTGTCACACTTTCAAAGGCATCTTCAAGAGCAGGGAAATCTAAGACATCTGCTTCCACCCATTCAATTTTATCGACAATATCCTTTATATAATCCATACTACTCGAAGCTCTTCGTATAGCCCGAATTTTGGTTTCACCTTTAGCGATTAACTGCCTTAAAAGCTCAGCTCCTAAAAAACCTGTACCACCTGTAACTAAAATCATTAGAATAGTATTAAATATTCAGCTAAATTAGTGTTTTATTTAACCACAAACTACCGCCATGTTCGTTAAAATTTCTAATAGTTTACTAGAATTGGTTTATCCAAGATTATGTTCTGCTTGTTGCGACAGACTTCGTGAACACGAAAACATACTATGTTTGAATTGTATTGTGAATTTACCTCAAACACATTTTCACCTTGATGAAGAAAATCCAATGTATCAAAGATTAGCTGGACGGATTAATATTCAATCAGCTTTTGCCTTATACTATTTTTCTGCCTTGGGAAAAGTTCAGGAATTATTACATAATTTAAAATATCGCGATCAGCCTCAAATAGGTGTTTATTTAGGTGAATTGCTCGGAAAACGTTTATCGGAATCTGAAAAATTCAGTAATATTGATTTGATCGTACCAGTTCCACTTTTCAAGGATAAAGAATATAAACGAGGCTATAATCAATCTATGATGTTTGCTAAGGGTATTGCCAATGTTCTGAATGTGCCTGTTGCTAATGATGTACTTTTAAGAGTTAAACACACAGAAACCCAAACCCGAAAATCTATTTGGGAAAGATGGCAGAATGTAGAAACGGTTTTTACTTTAGGAGATACACGAAAGTTGTCTGATAAGCATATTTTACTCGTCGATGATGTGATGACTACTGGAGCAACTTTAGAGGCTTGCGCTGAGAAACTACTCGAACTCGGAAATGTTCAGCTTAGTATCGCAACTATCGCATGGGCTGAAAGGTGATGCCTATATAACCTAAGTTGCGAAAAATCTCAACGAAGAAAAAAGCTTTAAGCCAAAATATTCACGACATAATAGAACATAAATTGTATTAGACAGACTACGCATAAAAGTGAAGACAACTATGGCTATTCTGTTTTATTGGTCGTGTCTCTTTTATATTCAACCTGAATAATTGCTTCTTTGTTTACTTCGCTTATATGTCGATAAATACTTTTTAAGGCATTGTATTCCGAAGCTTTGGCAACTGCTGCCTTCAGATTCAGTTTACTTTCAACCATTATTTGTGTAGGATTTTGTTGTTGAATCCTAACAGCATAAGTACCAAAATCAGCTTCTTGTTCGTAGTTGAGCGCAGCTAATTGTTCATTATCTATTAGTTGAACTGGCTGATCGAATTCGATCATATACAAATAGCGATCCTTAAACTGAAAATCAAATGTATAATCACGCTTAAGGGCTTTTCTGTATTGTTCTTGTTCTACTTGCTGAAGCCAGCCTTTCAGATTTATTTCAACGATTGAATCATTAACCGTTTTAAGAACATTATCAGCCTCGAATTTTACTTTTTTTTCAGCCTTGAATGGGTAGAATTCTTCAACTTCAAGCGGAAGGTTTTCTTTTATGTCAACCGGACGATCCCAGTCGTAAAATCTTTTGTAGTATTTCTTGTCGTAAAGCTTTTCTTCTGTTTTCTTAGCATAATAGTTTCTTAGAATTGATGAAAGCTGACCTGAAAGTGTCAATTTTGAATCGACGGCTACTTTTTGTTTGTTCAGATCTATTTTGACTTTAGCCTGAACATTACGAAAATTACTGTTAGAATCACTCTCAGGAAGATCGAGGAAAATGAGATTATTTTCATTAAACTTAGACCTTGCACTCTGGGCGATCAGTAAAGCTTTTTGCCCTTCAACGAAATAAGGTAGTTCATCCATCAAAAATCCTTGTTTGCTATGTTTGGGGACTAAATAAACCAAAGTATTTCCAAATTTTACAGCATAAAAAATTATAGGATTGATCGGAACAACAGGTCTGTCTTTATCTATACTGGCAATTCTCTTGTCGGGAGCTAAAACCAAATAATATTCTGCCCCCAATCTTCTTAATAAACCATCATAAATATCGAATCTGTTTACTTCATGTAGTTTTTCATTTTTCAGATCTCTGCCGGGTCCGTAAATGTCTATATCTCTTCCAAAATAAAATGCCTCATTATCACCATAATCAAATTTGTTGATCATGGTATTGTGCATTGCCTTTAAGGTTCTTATCGAAGAAGAGTCTTTATGTTCATTAAAGAATTGGTTCAGCATTCTTTCTTTCAAACTGAACGAAGAAGTAAGTACCTCATTGTCGCCTTTGAATTGCATAATATCACGACATAGATAGGTCCATGTATAAGGTTTGAGCTTGATTAGTTTTGTGTCATTCCAATCGCCATATAAAAAATTATGAATATAGAAATGAGCATGAGGCAATGTTTGATAAGGACTTGAGTTGAGATCAAAGTTACAGGCTTCTAAGTCTTGGAATTCCCAGATGTATTTATTGCTATTAACTTCATTGATCGTGTCAATAGGTTCTGCGCCATTATAAAATTGCCATTCTAAGTGTAATTCATTGAACCAGGAAAAAGTCGTTTTACTTTTTTGTACCGGATATTTTCTATTAAAGAAAAAGCGCCACCAATAATAAAATCCCGGTGAAGTTTGGAAACCATTCAAATTAGTATTGAATTCTTCTACAAAAGAATAACCAAGTGGACTAGGTACATATATTTCATAGGCTAATTCCAATACACTTCCAACCTGTAATTTTTTCAGATCGAAATGGAATTCTATTGCTTTATGATTTTCTCCAAGTATGCCCAATTCTTCAGTAACGACCTTATCACTATATACCAACCTTTGCTGTGAACCATCGGGTTGTAATACTCTGCCTTCAAAATATTGAACCTCAATAGTTAAGTGTTTTAAGTCGTTAAATGGAATTTGCCTGCTTGCTAAGCCTTCGTAATCATCTAAATAATTATTGATCGGTTCAGGTAAAATAAATTGACTTAGCTGGTCTAAGCCTTCTTGAGTCTGAATTTTTAGCAGCATTCTCTTTTTAATATTAGAACTTCTTACACGAGAAACTGAAGAGATTCTACTTGTAGGTTGCGTACGTTGATTTATTGAATATTCAACCTCTTCTTCAAGAATTACTATATCTTCGTCTGAAAACTTTGCCTTTACGGCATCGGGTATTTTAAAGTCCTTTTCAAACTGAAATTTATGACTGCGATAGGGTGTTCGTTGTGCATTTAAGATACCAAAGGAGCTTTGAACAACTAATAAAAAAATGATAAGGGGAATAAAATTTCTTAGAACCATAAAATCTGTTTTTAGTTTGAAGGATTACCACCAAAATGGAAGTTAGCAATTAAATTAATTCAAAATAAATAAATATGTAAACTATATTTTGCAAGGGGTAATATTTAGTACATAAATTCTTCGATAAACTGAAAAAATACTAATACAATTTATGCGACACAATATAGCGTAAATTGTATATTTATCGAATATTCATTTCTTTAAGAATTGATAGATTCAAAATCGCTGTTCTCTATTTTGTATATAGATGATCATTACTATTTATTTAGATGAACTTTATAAAAAATCGCCGGCTCATTATAAAACCCCATTTAAAATGTATAAATTTAATTTCTCAATTAAATATAGACATAATGTATTAATGGTTTTTCTGACAAACTCTCTCAAATTATAAGCTTTAAAATCATTTTGGTAGGTTTTTCTACTTATTGATCGCACGCGTTAAACGTGCTTCAATGTAGTTAAAACCTATCAATAATTTTTTTAAGAATTATATTAGGTTTAATCATAAAAAACATAAAATGATACATAAATTTTTCAAGTCAATTTTGGTAAATTCTGTATTTGTTATTGGCGCTCTTTTTATACTGAAATCTTGTTCTTTTCTCAAAAAAGGAAATTCAGTAAATGATAATGAACAAATTGTTACCAAAGTAAATGTTCCTAACGATGTTATACCATTTTTCCAACATTGGAATTTGATATTAGGTGATGGATCAAATGTAGGGAAAGCTACCAATTTTGAGGATAAAGACTTTTTCTATACTTCTAATGATGGTAAAGATGACTGGGTGGTATTCAAAACACCAAATGCAGGTAATACCCATGGTACTTCTAATAATACCAGAACAGAATTAGCACAACTGAAAAAATGGTCACCTATGACCGACGCTTCCTTAAATGCTACCTTGAAAGTAATGAACGTAGCGAATACAGGTGATGCAAGAGTAGCTGCAACATATTCAGTAGTTATCGGACAAATTCACAGTGCTGATGGACATGAAAATGAACCTTTGAAGATTTTCTATAAAAAATTCCCAGGTCATAATAAAGGTTCTGTTTTTTGGAATTATGAGATAAATACCTTTGGTGATGATAACTCTGGAAGGTGGGATTATTCTTATCCTGTTTGGGGCTATGATTTTTCTGTTGTAGGAAATGATGCAAGTGCTTATCCTCCTGAACCTGAAGATGGAATAGAGCTAGGGGAAGAAATCAGTTATGAGGTAACCATTAAAGATGGAATGATGTATTTGACCTTTAAGAGTAAAGGACACGAAACAAAAACCTTTACGAAAAACCTGATAGATTCTGAATATAAAAACAAAGAAGATATGCCGGAGCAGGTTAAGAATTTATTCGTCCCTATCGGACAAGATGGTGTAGAACAAGAAAACGCCTATGCTGATGAAGGTTTGTTCTTCAAATTGGGTTCTTATAATCAAACAAACGGAAAAGATCCGAAAGTGAATAAAGTATGGTGTTCGGGTGCTGAAACTCATGGAGGTGACATACAAAAACAATATGCTGACGGAAATTATGCTGAAGTTTGGTTTAAAACGGCTGAAATAGAAGTAAGTGAAGAGGCTATTTCTAATGAAGGCTATTTTACTGCAAACGATGGATTAAGTGATAAAACGGTATTTCCCAGCGAAGTAATTCCAGCTTTAGACAAGTTCAAAATGTTAATGGGAGATGGAACACATGTAGATGATTTAATCGATTTTGAACATAAAGACTTTTTCTATACAGTAATTGATGGTACAAGGAGATGGGTTGTTTATAAAACACCTAATTCTGGAGTAACGTCTAAAAATTCAAGCAATACGCGTACTGAATTACACGAAAAAAGAGAATGGACACCAGAGGAAGGTGGAAGGTTAACAGGTACTTGCAGAGTTATGCAGGTTTCTGTTTCCGGCGATGCTAGAGTAGCAGCTTCTTATGCAACCGTTGTTGGTCAGATACATAGTGGTGAAGGGCATGAAAATGAACCTTTGAAAATATTCTATAAAAAATACCCTGGGCACGATAAAGGTTCTGTTTTCTGGAATTATGAAATAAATACCGAAGGAAGTAATTCAAAAAGATGGGATTATTCTACTGCTGTTTGGGGGAACGATATGTCTGTTATAGGTTCAACTAAAAATGACTTTCCAGATGAACCTTCTGAAGGAATAGAATTAGGGGAAGAATTTAGTTATGAAGTAAATGTATATAATGGTATTATGTATCTTACGTTCAAAAGTGAAGGGCATGAAACAAAAACTTTTACCAAAAACTTAATTGTATCTGAATACGTAAATCGAGCGGATATTCCTGATCAGGTGATGAAAATATTTGCCCCAATTGGACAAGATGGAACAGAACAGGTTAATGCCTATAAAGGTGAATTGAACTATTTTAAACAAGGTGCTTATAATCAAACGAACGGAAAAGATCCGGAAAAGAGTAGAGTTTGGTGTGCCGGAGCTGAAACATATGGCGGAGATTTACAGAAACAATATGAAAATGGTTGTTACACTGAAGTTTGGTTCAGAGATACAACTGTTGGTCCCGGTGTTCCGCCTAAATAAAAATTATTTTGAACTTTACTGTATAATGGCATGAAATGAGAGTTGCTTGTCAAGTGCCTAGCAACTCTCATTTTTAATATCATTCATTTTACACCACCACACATTTTTTAGTGAAAAGAACATAAATTATAAAAAACAATAATGTACAGGAAATAGCTATACTTGGTAAAATGTTGCCGGAGGAGAAAGTGGTTTAATGAACTATTAGATATTCCTCAGTACGCTTATATCATCATTAAAAATTTTCACAGAATCTATTCACTTTTAATTAAAAGATGTTCGCCATATCATTGAATAATTTTGAGTATTTAGCCAAGGCTGCTATCCTCTGATTTTGGTAAGTTGTTGCAGGAAAAAATGTAATAATTTTTTTTCATTATAGAATTATAATACAATTTTAACTTTAAAATATCGTACATTTATGAGAACGTGAACCACTATCAAATTAAGCCCAATACACATGTCATCCCGTGAAAAATAGGGAGGTGTCTATATTTCGACTTCATTGCATTACGCTCAATATGACACGAAAATTTGTACGTTTTTTAATTTTTAAATTTGTATAAATACTAAAAAAGGCTATTTTTCTTATAATTATTATTTCCTAATACCCCTCTTTATTTAAAAAATAGTCTAATAATTTGATGTTTTCTGCAAATTTGGTATATTTGGAGTGAATTGTAATTGGTTGACCAATTTTGGTTAACCAAAATCAATAGGGTGTTATGTTAGAAAACTTAAACAGAATAGAGATAAAAAATCCAGTTGATTTAATAATTTCTCAAATAAGAGAGTTGATTATTTCAGGTGTTGTGAAACCTGGAGAAAAATTACCTCCTGAAAGGAAATTAGCAGAGCATCTTGGTGTAAGTCGTGGACAAGTTCGTGAAGCAATTAATAAGTTGGAGACCTATGGTATTTTGAAAGTTCAACCACAAAGTGGTACCATAGTCAATGGAATTGGTATTGTAGCGCTCGAAGGGTTAATATCTGATATATTAAAAATTGAAAAAGTTGATTTCAAATCATTAATTGATACAAGAATCTTGCTTGAAAAAGAAGCTGCACGTTTAGCAGCAATAAATCGTACAAAAGAAGACATCATTGAATTAGAAATAGCACTTCATAATTACAAAAAAAGTCTGGCTGAAAATGGTGTAGCGGTAGAAGAAGATTTGCTTTTTCACTTAAAAATTGCAGAAGCTAGTAAGAATACCGTTTTGAAGTCATTAATGATGATCATTACTCCGGATATAGTTAAAAGTTTCCGAAAATTCAACGTTTGTAACAGTGAAAAGAATATCAAAACGATCAAAGAGCATCAGAAGATTCTTGAAATGATTTCAAATAAAGATGCTATTGGAGCTAAAGAAGCAATGGAACAACATTTAGAGGATATAAAAGTATTCAGTGAAAATTATAAAATAAATAAAACTTAAAATATTATCTAATAACGGTACTAAATGAGATTATGCAAAAAAAGTGTAAGACTTTATTTCGCGATTTAAGACTAACACTTTTGAAGGATCAATTCAGCTTTACATAAAATCATAAAGTACCATTAAAATTAATCTTATGAATAGCAAAATTACGATTAGACAATTAAAGTTGCTAATCCTAACGGTTTGTCTGCTTTTTTGTTCTGGTTTTTTAGAATTAAATGCACAAACTGTCAGTGGTCAACTTATTGATGAAAATGGTGAACCACTGACAGGCGCTACAATTGTGGTTGAAGGAACTGATATAGGTACAGTTTCTGATATTGATGGAAATTTTGAAATTAAAGCAAGGGAAAATGATGTTTTAATTGTAAGGTATCTAGGGTTTGAAGAACAACAAGTTACCGTAGGTAAAGATGCAAATATCTCCATCTCATTGAAGGCTGATAGCGATTTACTTGATGAAGTAGTCGTTGTTGGTTATGGTACTTCCAAAAAGTCTCATTTAACAGGGGCTATATCTAAAATAGATAATAAAGATTTGGATAAATTGCCTTTAGCCAGAGTCGATGATGCCTTAGTTGGTCAGGTTTCAGGGGTAAATATTGCTGCTACAGAAGGGGAGGCAGGTTCTGCGCCTACTATCCGAATCAGAGGTACAGGATCAATGGTTGCCAGCTCAGATCCACTTATTGTAGTAGATGGACTTATTGTAGATAATGATTTCTTAGGTTCATTAGATATGAATGATGTAGCTTCTTTCGAAATTTTAAAAGATGCAGCATCTTCGGCAATCTATGGATCAAGAGGTGCCAACGGTGTAATATTAATTACAACGAAAGATGGAAAATCAGGCGCAACTAAATTTTCATACAATGGTTTTTATGGATTCAAGCAAGCATTAAAAAGCGATGCTTACTATTTTAGTGTAGCAGAAACGGCAAAAGCTGAAATGGCTGCTAATGGTGTTTTATCTGATAGAACCTTATACAAGCAATTAGTAGGAATAGACAGAGATTGGCAAGATGTAATTTTTGATGGCGGAAATATTATGAGTCATTCACTTAGCGCAAGAGGTGGTAATAAGAATACTAGCTTTAGTGCCACTTTTGGCTATTTACATGATGAAGGAGTGCTATTAACTGATGATTTTAAGAAATACAATGTAAACTTTAAGATCAAAACTAAATTGAATGATTTCATGACTTTCGGAGCTAGCATTGCTCCTTCATATACAGATAGAAGAAGATTTGATGGATCTACACACGATATATTAAGACAAACACCTTGGTTACCTGTTTATCACGATGAACATACTATACAGTTTGTTGATACAGAAACTTATCCTGATGTTCAGGTTGGAGATTACGCAATACAACGTCATTTCGATAATTATGATTTGAATGGAGACGGTGGTGATGTGGATATTAGTAATACCTCGAATACTAATCCAGCGGCAAAAGTTCAGGAAAGAAACAGAAAAGAATACCGTTTTAAAACATTCGGAAGCACTTACTTGGAATTCAAGATCATTGATGGATTAAAATTCAGAACAGTGTTTTCAGGAGATTATCAGGATACAGATTTTTCACGTTGGCAAGGTGTTGAAGCACATCGAAATGGTGCGGCAAATGCTCAGTTAGACATATCAACTTTCAATGGAATTCACTTAGTAAATGAAAATTACTTTTCATACGATAAAGAATTTGGTGAGCATGAAATAAATGCTGTATTGGGTATGTCAGCTGAAAAATGGGATTATAAAACTAGTAGCATTACTTCAACTGGATATGAAAATGATTTAATTCAAACTGTTTCAGGTGGAACTACCATTGCTGGATCGACTTCAACAGAATATGCCGATCGATTCCGTTCTATTTTTGGTAGAGTAAATTATGCCTACGATTATAAATACTTAGCTTCAGTTAGCTTCAGAAGAGATGGTAGCTCAAGATTTGGTCCTGATTCTAAATATGGTATCTTCCCTGCAATTTCACTTGGTTGGGTAATTAGCGAAGAAGGCTTCTTGAAAGATAATAAAATTATAGATTTCTTAAAATTAAGAGTTAGCTACGGTTTAACAGGTAATAATGCAATCAGAACAGGTAATATTTTAACAGATTATTATCCGTCTGTTGCTTCACTTGAGCCTAACACTGCCGTTGTTGATGGCTCAGTTGCAGCTGGTATCTTTGCTACAAACATTCCAAATGCAGCCTTAGGATGGGAATCATCTAGAGAAATAAATCCTGGTATTGACTTTACTTTAGCAGGAGGTGTATTCTCAGGGTCTTTTGATTATTATAAAAGAACAAGTGATCAGTTATTATTGAATAACCCTATTTCTTATACAACTGGATTTGATGAGGCATTGGTAAATCTTGGAGAGGTTTCTAATCAAGGATTTGAACTTGAATTAAGATCTATGAATATCAATAAAAGAAATTTCAGATGGAATACGACTTTTATCGCTTCAAGAAATAAAAATACACTAGAAGATTTCGCTGATTCTGATGGTCAAATTCAAAACGTAGATTCTAAAAGAGCTGCTGAATGGATCAATTTAGAAGGTCATCCTATTTCTTCATTTTATGGTTGGGTTGTTGATAGAGACATTCCATTGGAATACCTGAATAATGCTTATCATCCGGTAGGTGGAGAAGCGCAGGACGTATATGTTAAAGATTTGAATGGAGATGGTTTAATAGATGACGATGATAAAACGATCTTAGGAAATCCTTATCCTGATTTTGTATGGAGCTTTGGCAATAGTCTTAAAATATTTGATTTCGATCTAAGTCTTATGTTCCAGGGATCACATGGTGCCGAGGTGAGAAATATGGGAGATCAGTATTTATTTAATCACTTTAATAGTAGTCAGGATTTTGATCCTGAAATTACACCAGATCAAGAATTCATTAAGCAGAAAATATTCACTGACGATATTATTCAGAATGCGTCTTATGTAGCTTTACGTAATGTAACTATCGGATATAACTTACCTCAGAAAACCTTAGATAGAGTGAAAGCATTTTCTAAGGCAAGAGTCTATGTTTCTGCTCAGAATTTATGGTATAGAACAGCTGATGATTATACTGGTTTCAATCCTGAATCTATTAATAATACTAGCCCTACAACTTGGGGTTACCAAAGAGCAGGATCGCCAATTCAAAGAACAATTTCAATTGGTGCTAATTTAGAATTCTAATCGAATTCTAGGGAAATTAAAATTCATAAACACAAAAATGAAAGAAATGAAAAAAATATTTTTCTTACCGATATTGATCTTAAGCTTGACATTTACTTCCTGTGATAATGATTTCTTGGATCCGGCACCAACTGCTGGTGTAAGTGCTGTCAATTACTTTGAAAACGAAGAGCAGTTAGAAACTGCAGTTATTAATATGTATGATGGTATTCAGGGAATTAATTCTACTAGTTCAAATGACAACCATGCTATACAAGTAGAATTTTACTTAACAGAAATGCGTAGTGATAATACCAGAACAAAGAGTAGTGAAGGTGAAGCAGCTCAATTTGAGAGTTATACCATAGAATCTACTAATGGTATTGTTGCAGATTATTACAGAAGCATGTACGATGTTATTTTTAGAGCCAATACCGTTTTGGATAATTTAGGAGTAGCAGATACTAAAGCCGATCAGTTTGAAGGTGAAGCTAAATTCGTCAGAGCTTATGCTTATTTCAATTTAGTGAGATTATTTGGGGATGTACCTTTAATCGACAGGATCATTGCTCCAGAAGAAACAGATGTTCAATTCACAAGAGTAAGCACTAGTACTATTTACGATCTTATCGTAAGTGATTTAAGTACCGCTACTGCTACCTTAAATGATTCTTACAAAACGAGAGCGTCAAAATCGGCTGCCGAGGCCTTATTGGCAAAAGTACACCTTACTTTGGGTAATTATGGCGAAGCTAGAACCCTTTGTGAATCAGTTGTTGGAGCAGGTTTTGCTTTAGAATCAAACTTCAAAGATGTATTCTATTCTGAAGGAAATAATGAAGTAATTTTTGCTGTAGGATATATTCCTGATGATGCAAATGATAGTCAGAATTTTTCTGCTGAATGGTTAAATGCTGTTGGTAGAACTGCAGGTGTTAACTACGTAACAACAGAAGCAGTTGCCGCATTAGATGAAATGGGAGGGAATAGAACAGCTTTTTCTTACCGTCAGGATGCTTTACAGTCAGAACAAAATCAAGTAGTGAAATATTTGCCAAATGGTGATGAAGCTTTAGAAATTGAGGCTACTTCTAACGATCCTATTTTAGCAGGAAACGATTGGATAGTATTACGATATGCAGATGTTTTGTTGATGCACGTTGAAGCGATTATGGCTGGTGGACCAAATACTGTAGATCCGGCTGCTATTAGTTCTTTTGAAGCAGTTAGAGAAAGAGCTGGAATTACCGGGTCTTTATCAGAAGTTACTAAACAACAATTATTAGATGAAAGAAGAGTTGAATTAGCCTTTGAAAATCACAGACTATTCGATTTAATCAGATTTGGTTTGGCAATCGATGTTTTAACTGAATATTCTGCGAATAATGGATATGCTTTTAGTGGTACTAGTTTATTGCTTCCTATTCCACAAAGAGAAATAGGATTGAGTAATGGCTTGTTAACTCAGAATCCGGGATATTAATTCAAACTTTGAAACGAATTTTGTTAGGTGAACCCTTAGCCTTCTATCTTAATACAAGGCGAAAAACTTGCTCAACAAAATTCGTTTAAAGCTTTATTTTAAACGAGAAAAAATAAAAACATGAAATCAAATTATTATAAAATAAAGATGACCTTTTTTGCGGTCATCTTATTGGCAATAACATTCACCGCCTGTGAAAAATACGAATTACCAGATGCAGGTTCAATAGAGGATAAAACTTTGCCAAGTGCTGCTTTTAGCACTGCTCAAACCGATCCAGACGACTTCAGGATCGTTACGTTTACAAATGAATCAGTTAGTGCTACCGATTTTCTTTGGGACTTTGGAACAGGAGATACTTCAACAGAAGCAAACCCAGCTTATACCTTTGAAAATGGTGAAGGAACTTATACCGTTTCCTTAACTGTAAGTGATAAAAATGGACAATCTGATATGATAACATCTGAAGTAACGGTTATTGAACCGGAAGAGCCGGATGCAATTGTACCAACCGTAATTAATGGTGATTTTACAAATGGTCAGGACGATTGGAAAATAGCTGCTTTTACGGGTGGAACAACGAGTCCGTTCAACTCTTCAAGTGATGGCTCTTTCCTGGATTATGATGGCAATGATACAGGCGCTAAAACACCGGGAGCTAAATGGACAAATGGCACATCTGCAGGACCATTAGCTAGCGGAGATTCTAGATATGCATATCAAGCTTTTACTGTTTCTGCAAATACTACTTACGTTTTAGAATTAGAATATGCAATAAAGAATGAGGTAGATCCTGTAGAAGGTGGCGACAGAATGGTATTTGAAATCTTAGATGGACATTATAGTGATGGAGTTGATGCAGTTGTAGCGCCAACTTTAAGTAGCACCGTAGGTGATGTTGCTAATGGTAAAGGAAACTTTACTTTAGTTGAAACACAGTTTGAATCTAATGATTCAGGAGAAATTGCCATTTGGATTTGGGGTGTTACAGCTCAAGATGCTTATGTAGATAATGTGAAATTATATCCTGCTGATTAATTGATCTTATCCATTCCAAAAGTTCAAAAAAATATAAATTAAATGAAATTTTTTCAATTAAACTGCCTACTGATTTTTTCGATGTGTATAGCTTTTGCAAGCTGTTCCAATGATTCATCATCTACCGATGATGAAACAGTTATTGAAGAAGAAGAGGAGATAGAATTAATTGATAGAGCAGATATTGATTTGAATAACTGGAAATTAACTTTACCAATAGGTAATCCTACTGAGATTGAACCTCCTGCAATATTAGAATATTATAATTTGCAGGAAGTTCAACCTTATATGTTTGATGATGAGGATGAATTGGCAATAGTATTTTTTACCGAGCCGGGTAGTTCAACTCAAAACTCATCTTACTCTAGAACCGAATTAAGAGAACAAATGGTTCCAGGTTCCAATAATACAAATTGGACCTTTGCAGAAGGAGGGAAGATGAAAGGAACACTTAGACTAAGTGATATCAGCACTAAAAGTAATGGAGATCTTCATCGAACGATAATCATGCAAATTCATGGTCGCCTAACCAATGAACAAAGAGACTTGATCGGCGCTAGCGACAATAATGCTCCGCCAGTATTAAAAATTTACTGGGAAGATGATCGTATTAGCGTAAGAAGGAAAGTATTGAAAGATCTTGAGGTAGATGATATTGAAATTCTGAAAAAAGATTCTTGGAAAGATGAAGCTTATGATTTTGATAAAATAGTGGGTCGTGAACCATTTACCCTTGAAATTGAAGCAAGTGATGGATATTTAAGGGTTACACTTAACGAAGGTGAGGAAGAAGTGACATACGATGACATTCACATGGAAAAATGGGGTGTTTTTGAAAACTATTTTAAAGCAGGAAATTACCTGCAAACTACAGAAAGTGGAGCTTATTCATATGTAAAATACTATGATCTAACAGTTACACACTAATAAAATTTTTCATAGCCGGGAAGTACCTTTTTATAAAGGTATCTTCCTTTTTTTTGACTTTTAGATGTTTCTGAATAAAATAATTTGAGAGAGTTAGCACCTGCTTAGCAATAGGTAGGTTGCTAATTTTTTAAAGCTAAACAAGGGTGTTTATAAATATTTTCTTTAAGAAATTTGAATATACTCTTACAGAACTATTTAGTAAGTACAAATGACCAACTTTATAATAGGTCAATAAACTACAAAAAAATAAAATAAATAAAAGATATACAATGAGCTTACACGATTCATTCAAACCAACAAAAGGATTTTTTATTTCTGAAGAAACAGAATGGGAAGACTTGGGTAATGGTATTACTCGTCAAATAATGGGCTTCGATGATAAAATAATGCTGGTAAAAGCAAAATTTGAAAAAGGAGCTGTTGGACAGTTACACAAACATTATCATTCACAGGTAACTTATGTAGAAAGTGGTGAATTTGAAATGACCATTGATGGAGTAACAAAAACCCTTAAGCGTGGTGATTCATTCTATATTTTACCACATCTAGTGCATGGTTGTGTTTGTACGGTACCAGGTATTTTAATAGATGTATTCAGTCCGGCAAGAGAAGACTTCTTGGGACACGAACAATTAGAATTAGAAAAATGGCCGAAGCAATAAAAAATAAAAAAGGTGGCTTGCGTTGGTGGGTCGTTGGTCTTGTGGCATTAGCTGCTGTGATCAATTATATCGACAGACAAGCATTTGGTGTTTTATGGATTGATATTGCAGATGATCTGTTCTCGGATATGACTGCCGACGAGCAAAAGCAAATGTATGGTGCTATATCGGGTGTATTCATATTCGCCTACGCTGCAGGTCAAGCCATTTTCGGTAAAATTTTCGACTGGATTGGAACAAGAATGGGCTTTGCATTATCCATAGGAATGTGGTCTTTGGCTACAATGTTACATGCATTAGCAAGAGGTGTAATGAGCTTTTCATTATTCAGAATATTATTAGGTGTTTCTGAAGCTGGAAACTGGCCAGGGGCTGCCAAAGCCAATGCCGAATGGTTTCCTACTAAAGAAAGAGCTTTTGCGCAAGGAATATTTAATTCTGGCGCTGCTATCGGAGGAATTGTTGCTTTTCCTATAATTGGAATGTTATCTGGAATAATGGCTTGGCAGGCAATTTTTATAACCGTTGGATTAATCGGATTTCTTTGGTTAATTCCTTGGTTTTATATCGTTAAGTCACCACCCGAAAGTCACCCTTGGTTATCTGATGAAGAAAGAACTTATATACTTTCCGGACAGGAAAACCAAGATTTGAATGATGATGGAACCTACGATGAGGGATATAATCCAACGACTGCTGGTTTATTTGGTCATAAAGAAAGTTGGGGAGTTGTTATAGCCTCAGCAGCGATTGATCCTATTTGGTGGTTATTCATTGTTTATATTCCAATTTATTTAAGTGAAGTTTTCGGAATGAATGTAAAAGAAATCGCATTCTCAGGTTGGCTTCCTTATGTTGGAGCAATGTTGGGTGCATGGTTCGGAGGATTATTAGCTCAAAATAGATTGAGTAATGGATGGTCGGTAAATAAAACAAGAAAGATGGTAATAACATTGGGTTGTCTTATTATGATTCCTTGCTTTTTTCTTTTAAGAATGCCAGGTACTGCGACAAATGCGGTTGTTATTATGGCAGTGCTGTTATTTGGATTCCAAACAGCAATTGGGAATGTTCAAACACTACCCAGCGATTTTTTCAGCGGAAAAATAGTAGGGACTTTAGCTGGTTTTGCAGGAATGGCTGCTAAGCTTGGTGCATTCGGATTAACTATTTTAGTTCCTATATTAACAACCGGTGGTAATTATACACCAGCTTTTATAACAGGTGGAATTTTAGCCTTAATTGCTTTAGCGGCAATATGGTTATTATGTCCTAAAATAGAACCCTTAAAGCCAAATTAAAATAAATAGTTTTAAGGTGGTTTAGAGTATGTTTAAAAATTAATTTAATTCAAAATAAATAAAATAATATGAGTTCAAACGGAAGAATTGCCATTATTACCGGAGCAACCGGTGGAATAGGTTTTCAGACTGCTAAAAGATTAGGAGAAGATGGTTTTACCGTAATTTTAAACGGTATAAATGATGAAGAAGGCGCCGAAAGATTAAAGCAATTAACCGATGCTGGAATTAATGCTGAATATTATGGTTTTGATGTTACAAATGAAGAACAAGTAACTGAAAGTATAAATAAAATTGGTGAAAAATATGGCAAGATCGACGTGTTGGTAAACAACGCAGGTGGACTTGGAGGCCGATCTCGATTCGAGGTGATGACCACAGATTTCTACAGAAAGGTAATGGCATTGAATCTCGATTCAGTATTCTTTGCTTCGAGAACAGCAATCCCTTTCCTTAAAAAAGGTGAACATCCAACGATCATTAATTTTACATCAAATGCCGCTTGGAATGCAGGAGGACCTGGTGCTGGGATTTATGGAACTTCTAAAGCTGGAGTTCATACCATTACAAGAGCTTTAGCGAAAGACCTAGCTGAATATGGAATTCGTGTGAATGCTGTTTCACCCGGAACAATCGATACCGATTTTCACAAGCAAATTAAATCTACTAAGCCTGAAGTATTCGCTTCATGGGCAAATAATATTATGTTGGGAAGGTTAGGACAACCGGAAGATGTTGCTTCCGTAATTTCCTTTTTAGCTAGTGAGGGTGCTTCATTTATTACTGCCGAAACTATTCAAATTGGTGGTGGTCAGGCATTGGGTATATAAATATTTAAGACTTTAGATTGTAGATATTAGATGTAATGGGCAATCAACTTATGGACATTTTATTGTTGGTCAGACGAACAACAAAGGTCTGTACCTCAGTTGGTCGCCTGACCAACTGAATTTCTTTAAAGTATCCATAAGTTAGTTGCCCACTACAATTAGACTCTGGAAAATGAAAATTTCAACAATTTTGTAGTGGTTATTTGATCTAATATCTAAAAATCCTATAAATAAATGCTAATGAAAAAGATAGTAACTTTTGGAGAAATAATGTTACGCTTGAGTCCTCCGGGATTTAAGCGTTTTTCACAAACTTACAGTTTTGATGTGGTATATGGTGGAGGTGAAAGCAATGTTGCTGTTTCTTTGGCTAATTATGGCTTGAATAGTTATTTTGTTTCTCGAATCCCTACCACCGATATTGGCGAATGTGCCGTAATGGAATTGCGAAAAAGAAATGTAAATACCCAATATATTTTACGGGAAGGTGAGCGTTTGGGTATTTACTTTTTAGAAACCGGAGCCGTAAGTCGTGGTAGTAAAGTAGTGTATGATCGTGCTAATTCTGGAATGGCAACTATTGAAAAAGGTATGATCGATTGGGATGAGATTTTTAAAGATGCCGATTGGTTCCATTGGACAGGAATTACGCCAGCCTTATCACAAGGCGCAGCCGATGCTTGTTTAGAAGCTATTCAATCAGCCAATAAAAATGGTGTAACGGTATCTACAGATCTGAATTATCGTAAAAAATTATGGAAATATGGCAAGAGCCCTATGGATATTATGCCTGAGTTAACTGCAGGTTGCGATGTTATTTTAGGGAATGAAGAAGATGCTGAAAAACATTTTGGCTTACATCCGGAAGGTGTCGATGTAACACATGGCGGTTCGGTAGATGGAAAAGCATATCTTTCAGTATTGAAACAACTTCAGAAAATGTTTCCACGAGCAAAAAAGGTAATTACAACACTTCGAGGCTCAATTTCGGCTTCGCATAATAGTTGGTCTGGTGTTTTGTATGATGGCGAAACGCTATTTGAAGCCCCAACTTATCAGATTACCGATATCGTTGATAGAGTAGGGGGAGGCGATAGCTTTATGGCAGGATTGATCTATGGTTTACTCACCTTCGATGGTGATGATCAAAAGGCACTGAATTTTGCTGTAGCTGCTTCGTGTTTAAAGCATACCATTAAAGGTGATGCTAATTTAGTAACAGTTGCTGAAGTAGAAAAGTTAATGTCGGGTGATGCCAGTGGGCGTGTTTCTCGATAATTTTTATGGCAATAGACCTTAGACATTAGATGTTAACTAAAAGCCTCAGATCTAATGTCTAATTGTAATGGGCAATCAATTTATGGACATTTTATTGTTGGTCAGGAGACCAACAAAGGTCTGTACCTCAGTTGGTCTCCTGACCAACTGAATTTCTTTAAAGTATCCACAAGTTTGTTGCCCATTACATCTAAGGTCTCTAATATCTTTAAGAAAAATGGACAGAATTAAAGTAGCACTTTTGATGGAAGAGCAAGGCTTAGTCCCTTTGTTTTTTCATTCTGATATAGATGTTTGTAAGAAAGTAGTAAAAGCCGTTTATGATGGTGGTGCTCGCTTATTGGAATTTACGAATAGAGGCGTTTTTGCCCATGAAATATTTTCAGAATTGAGCAAGTACGTACGTGCAGAATTACCAGGAATGGCATTGGGGGTTGGTTCAGTGACCGATGCTGCTACAGCTTCATTGTATATGCAATGTGGTGCATCTTTTATAGTTACACCTTGCATGCGTGATGATATTGCTATTGTATGTAATAGAAGAAAAGTTTTGTTTGCTCCGGGTTGTGGCTCTCTGACTGAAATTGGAAAAGCTGAAGAATTGGGTTGTGAAATTGTAAAACTTTTCCCTGGAAGTGTCTATGGGGCGAAGTTTATAAAGTCGATAAAAGGTCCGCAACCATGGACTAAAATAATGCCAACCGGCGGTGTTGCGCCTACAAAAGAAAACTTGAAAATGTGGTTCGATGCAGGAGCAGTTTGCGTTGGAATGGGTTCAAAACTTATTTCTAAAGAAATTGTAAAAAACAACCAATTTGACGAATTGAGTTCGATGGTTAAAGATAC
The DNA here is from genome assembly GCA_020628375.1 of Chitinophagales bacterium. Lineage (GTDB taxonomy): Bacteria > Bacteroidota > Bacteroidia > Chitinophagales > UBA2359 > JAHDDA01. The sequence goes on from JAHDFD010000005.1 coordinate 137,645, forward strand.
ACTTGTGCTTATAGCCAATTTGAGAAATGCTGTATAGTGTTTTTACTAAGTAACCTAAGTCGCGATAAATCTCAACTGTCAACAGTACAATAGTCCACTGTCCACAAAAAAAACATTATAATCTTGAAGAGTAAGGTTTTGTGGTCTGTGGTCTGTTAAACGGTCGTCTATGTATAAACTGTTTTACGCCAAAAGCGGAATTATACAAATTTAAAAATTAAAAAACGTACAAATTTTCGTGTCATATTGAGCGCAATGTAATGAAGTCGAAATATAGACACCTCCCTATTTTTCTGGGGATGATTCGTATATTGGGCTTAATTTGATAGTGGTTCACGCTCTCATAAATGTACGATATATTAAAGTTAAAATTGTATTATATACGATATAAATAAAGAAGGTATCGTAGATATCATAAAGAAAAATATCGTGATAAGAAAAACTTGTTTCAAAATTGTTTTTGTATTGGTTTCTTTATAAACGTTTTTAAGCGAGAAGAACATGAATATAAACATCAGCAAGGTGCATGATAAGGCAATACCAGGAGATACAAAACGAAGTACCAATGAAAAAAGTAAATAAATGTATAAAATAGCATGGAAGTGCAGTGCAAAAACCAAGTGATCTATATATAAAATTTTCTTTCTGAAATATAAAGCCTTAAGGAATAAGGCGAAAATTGGTATTAAAAGTAAAATTGAAATAGAGACGTATTTGATCCAACCATTAAAATATTCTTCCAAACCTAATGATTTAATCTTTTTTACTTCTTCAAGACCATATAAGTAAACGGGGTTGTGGGCTATATTCAATGAATCGAGAATAAATTCGGGTTCATAATCTATTTTTCCCAATATAAGTGGATAGGCTTTCTGCATTTTAGGATCTAAAATCTGATAAGGAGGAAATAATGGTACAGTATCATTTTTACTAATAGCTACTGGCACCCAAACCTTACCGGAATCCACTAAACTTTTGTTGCTAGGTTCCATCATAGTGTTCAAGCGATTGACAAATGTTTCTGACAGATTTTTTGCTTCCGGATGTTTTACTTTTTCTACTTCAGTGTATAATAATTCAATACTATTTTGATTGTCGTTGTATCTATTATAATAAGCAACCAAATTGAAGCAAACAAAGTAAAGAATACTTGCAAAGGTGAAAAGTCGAACGGGTGAAGTAAATTGAGCCCTTTTTCCATTATTGATCGCATTGGTCAGAAATCCCGGATTAAATAACAAGCCCAATGATTTAATCAGTTTGAAATCAAGTTTTATGGTATTATTTATCAATTCACTTCCAAGCTCATAAATGGTGAATTTCTTGTCAGTATTTTTCTGTCCACATTCAGGACAAAAATTATCCTTCGGCATTTTTTTGAAATTGAAACCACAATTCAGACATTCCGATGTTTTATGCGTTTTCTTCATGGGCAATTATTGTCTTTGATCTAAAATAGGAAGAATGAAAATACTAGGTTGATAATCAAACCGACAGCAAATAATATAGTATAGATATTTAAAAGGATATACAATTTGAAAAACGTTTTGAAGCGACCTTGTTGATAAACATTCTTCAAGCTTCTGTATAAGAAGTAAAATATATATAAAATGAAATAGCCAAGAGCAATTCCAAAAAATCCTAGTAAAAGTCCAAAAGCTAAGATCAGATAAACCGCCGAGTGAAAATGAATAATAAAAACAAGATGATCGAGATAAATGATCTTTCTACGGAAATACAAGAGTTTAAAAAATAAAGCAATAATAGGAATGAGAAAAATAATCATGAAAGAAATGTGCTGAATGAAATACTTTGAAAAGTTTTGGGTACCACTTTTTTCGTCTTGCAATCGCTTAAATTGTTTTATTCCATGAATGACTATGGGGTTAGTGATCTTAGCCGAGTCAGCAATTTCTTTTGCTGTGAACTTTTCTTTCCCTGTCGCCATTTTGAAAATAGTATGATAAGGGCCATCTTCTCCTTCTTCTTTATTTTCAGGTTCTTCTTCGGATGAAATGTCTTGTTTTATTATATCGGTTTTATCAGTGGAATCAGCACTATTATCATTGGTTATTCCATCTTTGAAACCTTGCATGAAATTATCCCATTCACTGCCACCTTCTAATTCTTTCTTGGTATCCTGCTTTACTTCTTGCTTTATTTCATCTATCAGTTCATTACTGAATTCACCATCTTCTGGAAAAGCCTCTTCCATTTTTTCTTCTATAATTTCCAGAACTTCATCTTCTTCCAGATCTTCATCGTTTTCATCTTCGTCATTAAAATCGATAATGTCGTTCTTGCTGTCTTTAAAAACCAATCCATCGTCTGTAAATTCAAGCGTCGTACTTAACGATAAAAGCGCAAAAAAGAAAATACTACAAACAATTAATAGCCTTCCCGGATTTGTATAACGAATACGATGACCATTGTTAAAATTGATACTTAAATTACCGGGTTGGAAGATCAATTTAGAAATAGAACGAAGAAATTTTGAGTCGAAGGCCAATAGCTGAGAGCTGAATTCCTGAATGACTTCAAAAAGCGAAAACTTATTATCGCTATTTTTTTGCCCACAGTTCGGACAATAGTTATCATAAACTGCATTTTTAAATGGAAAATTGCAATTCAGACATTTGGATAATTTATGTTTGTTTTTGGGCAAAGTTTCGATTTTGGGCTATTTCAAAGCTAATAAATTAAATTAATTTGGTAGTGTTCATTTATGTGTTGATATGGTTTGGATTGTAATCGATCATAAACAGCTTTGTCATTATGTTATGAAATTTATCAATCTT
>JAHDFD010000030.1 GCA_020628375.1 Chitinophagales bacterium
ACCGCCGACACATGGATTTTCAGTCCATTGCTCTACCAACTGAGCTACCGCACCTACCTTATCGCTAAAAGCGGAGTGCAAAGATAGTTACTTTTCAATTTTTTGCAACTATTCTTTTAATATTTTTTTTGCTATTTCTTTTCCTAAGCCACTGCCAATGGCAACACCCATACCACCCAAGCGAACACCAAGCACTATTCGCTCCGAAATTTGCTCCAAAATAGGCTGTTTGTTTTCTCCGAATGCCATTATTCCCGCCCATTGGTGTGCTATCTTATAAGGCGTATTTGGTAATAATATATGGTCTAAGTAGTGAATCAAATAATCAGTGATCTTATCGGTTATGGCGATCTCTGTGGTGGCTTCTTCTTCAAAAGCAATATTACGGCCACCGCCAAAAATTACCCGATCCTGATAGTTGCGCATATATAAATACCCTTCATCGATATGAAAAACACCTTTGAATTTTAACTTTTCTATCGGTTTTGTGATCAATACTTGCCCTCGTCCGGGAGAAAGATCGAGGGGCTTTTGTAAATGCTGCTTAAATTTATAGGTGAAAGCATTGGTACAAATAGCCAGTTTTACTGTTTGAAATTTTATTCCATTGCTAAGACTTACGAACACAGAGCTACCTTGCTCTTCAAAATCCTCAACTGTTGCACCTGTTAAAATGGTAATGCCTTTTTTTTGTGCATAATGCAATAGACTTTGCACCATTTTACCGGTATGGATCTGTCCTTCAAATTGATTGTATATTAAATGCTTGGTGAAGTTGGTGTCGAAACCGAAAGTTTCAATTTTTTCATCTGCTAAAGCAAAAACATTGTCTTTGAAATAAGGAAATAATAATTGGTTGATCTTATCTAATTGTGCTACACAGGGTAAAAGTTTTTCTGATACCAACTCATAACCACCATAATGCCGATAGTCGATAGCCGCATCTCCTAAACGATTCCTCAGAATGTTCAAACCCTCAAAGCGCATTTTTACCAGATCGAGTACGGCTTGCTCTGACAAATGATTCAGGTCGTCTAATAGTTCTGTTATACTTCCAAAACAAGCAAAACCCGCATTTTTAGTGCTCGCACCTGTTGGAAATATACCCTTTTCAAGTACTAATACTTTTGCCTTTGGTTTGTTTTCGGCGATTTCAATAGCAGCACTCAGACCTACGATTCCACTTCCAACAACTATATAATCGTATTTTACAAAAACATCTTGTTCCCAAAAACTTAACATAATTATGATTTAACCTTCGTTTTAGCTTCAAAATAAACTAGAAAAGAGAGGTTTTTTGTTTATTTCGGCTCAATATTGGTTTAAGCTACCCAAATAGTTTTACAAACAATACTAAATTCCTATTTTTAGGACTTCTTATAAATCGGTGGCATTTGATTACCAATCGATCTTGAAACTGAAAATATAATTCTAAACTATAAAAATAAAATATGAAAAAATGGTTGTTTAGTCTGCTATGTCTTTTGGTCTGTAGTCCTTTATTGCAGGCACAGGAAAAAGGTATAGATCAGGTAATAGATGAAATATTCGGAAAGGTAACAGGTCCGATAGTAAATGCTGTCTTCTTTTCCATTCCGGTAAATAGTGAGATTTCTATACCTATTGTATTAATAATTCTTCTATTGGGTGCATTGTACTTTACCTTGTACTTCGGGTTTGTGAATATCCGTCATTTTCCTACGGCGATCAATGTAGTACGAGGAAAATACGATGAATTGGAAAAAGGTGGGAAAACACCGGGTTCGAGCGATACCGTTTATACAACTTCTGATGGTGATAATCCTGATACGATCCGCGATGAAAGTGAGGAAGGGGAGGTTTCCCATTTCCAGGCACTGACAGCAGCACTTTCCGGAACAGTAGGTTTGGGGAATATTGCCGGTGTGGCGGTAGCACTTTCGCTTGGTGGTCCGGGAGCAACTTTCTGGATGATCATTGCAGGATTGCTTGGTATGTCGTCGAAATTCGTTGAGTGTACTTTAGGGGTAAAATATCGTGAAATTGGACCAGATGGTACTGTATATGGCGGTCCCATGTACTATTTAAGTAAAGGCTTGAAAGAAAAAGGTATGGGCGGCTTAGGTAAAGTTTGTGCTGTTTTCTTTGCGATCATGTGTATTGGTGGTTCGTTCGGAGGTGGAAATATGTTCCAGTCTAATCAGGCTTATACCATGTTTGCCAAGGTTGCCGGTATAGAAGGTTCTTATGGTGCCTTATTTGGTTTGGTAATGGCTGTTTTAGTGGGTATAGTTATTATAGGAGGAATTAAAAGTATTGCACGTGTAACCGATAAAATTGTACCATTAATGGTAGGAGTTTATGTTGCTGCGGCAATTATTGTGTTGGCAGTGAATGCTAGTGCAATTCCTTGGGCATTCGGACAAATATTCAGTGGTGCCTTTTCTGGTACAGCAATAACTGGTGGTATTATAGGTGTATTGATTCAGGGTTTTAAACGTGCTGCTTTCTCAAATGAAGCGGGTATTGGTTCGGCATCTATTGCGCACTCGGCGGTTAAAACTAAATATGCTGCCAGTGAAGGTTTGGTTGCTTTATTAGAACCATTTATCGACACAGTAGTAGTGTGTACAATGACTGCCTTAGTAATTGTAATTACAAATGGTGATGGATCGATCATGACTTATGGTAGTGCCGTTCCTGATGGTGTTGCTGCGACTTCTGCTGCATTTAGTTCAGCAATGAGTTGGTTCCCTTATGTGTTGGCAGTGGCAGTAATTTTATTTGCTTTCTCAACTATGATCTCCTGGTCTTATTATGGTTATCAGGCGTGGTCGTATTTATTCGGAAGAAGTAAAGCAGCGGAATATACTTATAAGTTCATTTTCTGTTTATTCGTAGTTATTGGTGCTGCCTCTTCTTTAGGTTCAGTAATCAATTTCTCAGATGCTATGATCTTTGCCATGTTATTCCCGAATATGATCGGTTTGGTTATTCTGGCACCTAAAGTAAAGGAAGAATTTAGCGATTATTTGAGCAAAATTCGCGACTTGTAAGCCACATTTTAAAAGAGTATGCTAAAAACCCTGATAGAATTAATTTTATCAGGGTTTTTATATTTATTACCAGATCACTGCCCTTAATATAATTTTATCAGTAGCGACGAGGCATTGCCTTATTGCTAATGCTCTATTTTTCAATCCAATAAACAGTTTTAAATGCTCAATGTATAGTCATGGGATTCATTACTAACCTAAGTTGCGATAAACCTCAACTGTCAACAGTACAATAGTCCACTGTCCACAAAAAAACCATTATAATCGTGAAGAGTATGGTTTTGTGGTCTGTGGTCTGTTAAACAATCGTCTATGTACAAAAATGTCATTATACATCGCAACTTGAATTACTAATAGTTTTTTACGTATCAAGCATTTTATTATATAACAAGGTATATCTTTGATATTCAGGAATTTTTCCTATTAAACAATGTCTGTGAAGAAGAACATTTCAGGAATAAAGGCTTATTTATACGATTTCATCAATATTGGTGTAATTGCTGAAATGGGATTTACTCAGAAATTAACAGTACAAACCCTAAATCTTTTTTGTGGTATTGTATGTGGGATTGTGTTTTTTGATCTTGTTGTTTTCTGGGAGAATCGTACAATTGCCGATGTAGTTGTCAATACGTTGGTGTCGATGGTATGTGTTGGGTTCATTCTAATGAATTATTTGAAGAAATCAAGACTTAATGCCATCTTATTTCACATATTAGTTCCACTAATTATTGGTGGAATAATAGCTTTGTTCGGAGGACAACATTACAGACTTGAAATTTACACCATCATAATTATTTGTCTGGGCTTAATTGCTTTTAAAGAACAACAAATACAATTTTTAATTATTTTTTGGAACCTGTCGTGTTTTATTGTTGGAAGTGTACTTAGCCAAACTATGTCTGTTTATGCACCCAAAGGTTCTTATGGCGAGAAGTATTTATTAGCGATTCTGGCGATTATTTTAGTTTTAACGCTTTCAAGATTTCTGGTAAACTCTAACATGAGGTTTTCTGAAAAAATAGATAAAGAGAAGAAAAGAGCAGATTATTTTTTACTGAATATTTTACCAGAAACTACAGCAAATGAATTGAAAGCAAACGGAGTTGCCAAAGCTCAGTTTTTAGATAATGTTACTATTCTATTTGTTGATTTTGAAGATTTTGACAAGTATTATGATTTCTTAAGTCCCAATGAATTAGTTGATTATTTGGATAGTATATTTACTGAGTTTGATAAGATCATAGAGCTATTCAATTTAGAAAAGATAAAAACGATCGGTAAAGTTTATATGGCTGCTGGAGGTGTGCCTGAGCCACAGAAACAACATGCACATAATATTATCAAAGCTGCATTTGCTATTAAAGAATGTGTTAGGGAATTCGGGATAAATGATAAAGCAAAAGCCTATCCTGCATTAAAGGTTAAAATCGGGGTCAATTCCGGATCTGTAGTTTCTGGCGTTGTAGGATTAAATAAATTTCAATTCGATGTTTGGGGAGATACGGTAAATACCGCAAGTAGAATGCTGGAAAGTAGTGAGCAGGGGAAGATCAATATCTCATCTTCAACTTTTGAATTGATAAAAGACGATTTTAATTGTGAATATAGAGGTGCAATTCAGGTGAAAGGTAAGAATAACCTGAATATGTATTACGCGCTTGAAAGTAAAAGTTAATTTTAGGATAATGCTTAAAAGATTATTCAATATAGGAATTGAAAAGGATATGACACCCATGACGAAAGCAAGGGTTGTTATACTGAATCAGTTTTGCGTGATAATGATATTCATAACGTTTATAGATTTGTTAGTCTATTTTCCTTCATCTACTATCTATGATTTTGTTACTTCTTTTTGTGTGGTTATATATCTGTCTTTTTTTCCTTTATTGAATTATTTGGGTAAAAACAGAACAGCACAAATTTTATTTCACCTGACAATGCCCATTTTTATTTGCACACTAATGGTTTTGTATGGTACTCAAGTATATGCTGAGTTGCTGTTAATGCTTATTGTTACCTTAGGCTTTGTGGCTTTCAAAGAAAAAAGCATACAAATTGCTTTGATTTTCTGGAATTTACTGCTGTACACTATCGGATACTTCTGGAATGCTCAGTACGGTTGTGTTATAGGATATGAATCTGTTTTCGCAGATCAATTACTTTTTGCTATACTATTGATCCTGATGGTTACTTTACTCAGTCGTTTTATTATCAATACCAATCATCTTTTTGCTCAAAAATTAGTAAGTTCCAAAAAGAAATCTGAATCATTACTACTGAACCTGTTGCCCGAAAATGTAATTTACGAATTAAATGAAAATGGTAAATCCGAAGCGCAATTGATCGAGAATGCTACTGTGCTCATTACTGATTTTGTTGATTTTACCCATAAATCTGAAATGATCGATGCCGAAGATCTAGTAGAGATCATCAATGAAATATATACTAACTTTGATAAGATCATGCAACGATATGGAATTGAGAAGATCATGACCATTGGCGATGCCTATTTTGCAGTAGGCGGCATAAATAGCACAAACAGTTCTAAGGTCGATGATGTAATAAGGGCAGCAATTGATATGAAAGATTATATAAATGGTTATATTCTTAAAAGAAAAGCTGAAAATTTACCGTTCTTTGATGTAAGAATTGCTATTCATACAGGAACAGTTGTTGCCGGAATAGTTGGATTAAAAAAAATTCAGTACGATATTTGGGGAAAGGCTGTTAATGTCGTTAATTTGATCGAAAAAAATGGTTCTACCGAAGATATAAATATATCTGAAAATGTGTTTGAATTAATTCATGATCGGTTTAATGCTACTTTTTATAAGTATATTCAATTTGAAGAAAATGAAAAATTAGCTGTTTACACAATAGGTGCATAGTTAACGAGCTGGTAGAATTGAGAATTATGGATTACGAAAATCTTAGTGTATATATCTTTAACCTTTTAGAAACAGAGCTGGATTCCAGACTCTACTACCATAATGTTGAGCATACATTGGGAGTGATCAACGATTGCTTATTATTGGGTAAACAATACGAATTAAACGAACAAGATAAAATTATACTGAAAACAGCTGCTTTACTACACGATATTGGTTTTCTTAAGGTTTACGATCAGCATGAAGAACAAGGGTGTAAAATAGCTGTTGATATTCTTCCTGAATATGGCTATTCCTCCGAACAAATAGCAAGAATAAACAGACTGATCGAAGTGACAAATGTTTTTGTTAAACCGGAAAATGAATTAGAATATTTAATCACCGATGCCGATCTGTTCTATCTGGGAACAGATGAATTTAATCGTATATCAAGCAATTTATTCAAAGAATGGTCTGCATTTAATATGGTAAATGGAATACAAGACTTTTTTGAAGTACAAATCAGGTTTCTTGAAAAACATACCTACTACACACCTTTAGCAAAAGAATTACTGAATTTACAGAAAGAAAAAAACCTTCAGCTTGTAAAAGACGCACTCGAAGATTTTATGAATCGACAAAGTTGATTTATCTCTCAGAATTATCATTCATTTCTTTAACTCGCTTTATATTTGAATATCGTTTTAATCTTTTTTCTTTTTCAGGTATAAATTTATGACGAATTTAGAGTAAGTTTAAAAATTATTTTAAATTGAAAATCGATAGTTTGTGGTTCTGAATAAGGAAAATTGTAGGCATTTATCGAGCTAAATAAATACGATTTTTCAATATCAGGTTCATAAAATATTGGTTTTTAGTTGATAAAAATTCAATCATACTTTTAATCTATACCATAGAGAAAACACCTTAAAACATACTTTAAATCAAGATATATTAGTCTTCTACTGCTCATTATGAATTGATGATTATGGATTACGAAAAACTTAGTAGTTATATTATAAATCTTCTCAAAAAAGAGCTTGATCCAAGGTTATATTATCATAGTATAGAGCATACACTAGGGGTAATTAATGATTGCGAATTATTGTTCGATCAATATGATTTAACCGATGAAGATAAATCTATTGTTAAAACTGCAGCACTTTTACATGATGTTGGGTTTCTAGTGGTATATCATAATCATGAAGAAAAAGGAAGTATTATGGCAGGTAAAATCCTTCCAGAATATGGTTATAGTAAAGAACAGATAAGCAAGATTCAAAGATTAATAGAAGTAACAAGAGTACCAGAGAAACCACTAAACGAACTGGAATATATTATTGTTGATGCAGATCTGTTTTATTTAGGTACCGATACTTTTAATCGCATATCAGGGAATTTATTCAAAGAGTGGTCTGCTTTTAATCTTGTTGATGGAATTGAGGATTTCTTACAAAAACAAATTAATTTCCTCGAATGGCATGAGTATTACACACCTTACGCCAAAGAATTACTGAATAATAAAAAAGAAAAAAATCTTCTTTTAGTCAAAGAAGAACTCAAAAGGCTTAGCAATAATAACGATATAAGTTCTAAAAAAATCATTCCTTTTCATTCCTGGAAAGATAATAAATTACTTAAAAATCTTTCTGAAGAGCAATTCGCTTTTCTGGAAGACTATATTGAGAAGAGACATTACGAAAAAGGGGATATTATTGTAAAAGAGGGAGCCGGTGGTGATGAAATATATCTAATAGAGCAAGGAAAAGTCATCATTGAAAAGCAAGGTGTTGAGTTGGCAACAAAAGAAGCAGGGGATTTTTTTGGTACAATGATCTTAATTGAAGAAGCTAAACGTTCAGCTTCGGTTGTTGTAGCTGAAAAAGTACATCTGGTTATATTGAAAAAAACAGATATTTTCTCTATCTCAAAAGGTGTTGAGGAATCTACCTTCTTTAAAATTATTAAAAATCAACTTAAAGGACAACAAGCGGCTTTACGCTCTACCAATAATCTGGGGGTTTTACAGGCAAAAGGTCAGGAAACTGAAAAACAGAAAAGAAGACAATTCGGAACATTTATTTCTTACATAGTCGATAGTATTTCAAACTTCGTGATCTTGATCGATAATGATAGAAGAATCATGGATTCCAACAAAGCCTGGGAACGTATTTCAGGTTATAGTAAAAACGAATTTGTTGGAAACCACCTTTTTAACTATGTCGATAATCTTGAAGAGATTATAGAAAGTAGCAGAAGCTTGAATCATAAGTTTAAGGAAACTAATATTTCCCATTCAAGAGGTACTGCAGTACCTGTTCAGATGAATGCAACTCCTGTTTTTGAAGGAGAAGTGCTCAATGGCTATATAATTTCCGGAACCGATTTAACAACCGAATACAAAACAAGAGAACAGCTGGAAAAATATGTATTCGATCTAGAGGAAAAAAATATTTTACTACGACACTTTACTTATATTTTATCGCATGATCTGAAAGAACCGATCAGAACGATCAGAAGCTATTCCGATATGTTAAGTAAACGATATGCTGAAAGTCTTGATACGGTTGGGCTGGAATTTATTGAGTTTATAAACGAAGGCACCAAAAAGCTCACAGCAATGATCGATGGTTTACTTGAATACTCTCGATTGGATAAGAAAGATGTAAATAAATCGGTTACTTCTTTAACCTTGCTGGTCGATGATGTAAAATTGGTGATAAAACGCTTGATAGAAGATTATGAGGGAACTGTAAATGTGAAAGACACATGTCAGGTGTTTGCAGATAAATTATTGATAAAACAGGTCTTTCAAAATTTGATCGTGAATGCTCTTAAATATTCTAGATCAGACGTAAAACCTGTGGTGGAAGTAAATGCTTATCATATTGGAAAAGACACAATAATAAGGGTGAGCGATAACGGTAAAGGAATAAGTGAAGACAGGCTTGAAGAGGTATTCAATTTATTCCAACGAGGACCCGAAAAACATCAAGTAGAAGGAACCGGAATTGGTTTGGGAATCTGTCATAAGATCGTTTCGATGCACAGAGGTAAGATCTGGGTAGAGAGTACACTTGGAAAAGGTAGCGATTTCTTTATAAAATTACCATCGAAAAGTTCAGCAAGTTAGAACAACGAATCGAAAGCATTATTCCATCTTGTTTCCACTTCATAATGTTCAATAGAGTTGAAACACATTTGCTGTATAACTTAAGTCAATAGTCGATTTTTTTTGAGTAAATTTATATAATTTGAAATATGTACGGTAAAATATTTCTTAAACTGTATTACATATTTAATAGACTCCTAAATAAACCGACATGAGGCGATTTTTGACCTATCTGCTAACTACTTTGTTATTTCCCTTTGCTTCTTTTGCCCAAGATGATGCACGTGGTCTTGATGATAAGATCAATGACTTTCTCGCCCCTTATGCCACTAAAGCCTTAGAAACTGCACTAACGTCAATAACATTACCGGGCAATGTGGATCTGCCTATTGTTATAATGGTACTTGTTGGAGGAGCGATTTACTTCACCTTCTATTTTGGATTTGTAAATATTACCCGTTTCTGGACGGCTATAAACGTTGTAAGAGGTAAATATGATGCAATTGATGGTGCTGAAGAAAAAGAAGAGAATCTGGATATGGTGCATTCCCTTGATGGTGATGTTGTAGATACGATCAAAGTAGATGGAGCAGGAGAGGTAAGCCATTTTCAGGCACTCACAGCAGCTTTATCGGCAACAGTGGGTTTAGGAAATATTGGTGGTGTTGCTGTAGCTATTTCTTTAGGTGGTCCCGGAGCGACTTTCTGGATGATCATTGCAGGATTTTTAGGGATGTCTTCCAAGTTTGTGGAATGTACCCTTGGTGTAAAATACAGAGATGTTGGACCAGACGGAACGATATACGGAGGTCCGATGTATTACCTCAAAAAAGGCTTTCAGGAAAAAGGAGGCTTGTGGACCAGCTTTGGAAAAGTATTGGCTACATTATTCGCTATAATGTGTGTTGCAGGTTCTTTTGGTGGAGGAAATATGTTTCAATCGAATCAGGCGTCTGCACTATTCATGAGCCGCTTTGGAATAGAGTCTGGCTATGCAGGTGTTTTATTCGGAAGTGTTATGGCATTGCTTGTAGGTATCGTAATTATAGGTGGAATAAAACGAATTGGTTCAATGACCGAAAAGATCGTTCCCTTTATGTGTGGTACTTATTTATTGGCAGCAATTATAATTATTCTGATGAAAATTGACTCTGTGCCAATGGCATTTGGCTTAATATTCAAAGGGGCTTTTTCCCCTGAAGGAATCGCTGGTGGTTTTCTTGGTGTATTGGTTGCCGGCTTTCAAAGAGCAGCATTTTCTAATGAAGCAGGCGTAGGATCAGCAGCAATAGCCCATTCTGCTGTTAAAACGAATTATCCGGCAAGTGAAGGGGTTGTTGCTTTGCTCGAACCATTTATTGATACAGTAATCGTTTGTACTATTACAGCTCTGGTCATTATTATCACAAATGTAGAAGGAGGTTTTCTGAATTATGGAGTAGAAGCCGATGGTGTAACACTCACATCTACAGCATTCGATAGTGTAATTCCTGGTTTTTCATGGATTTTATTGGTTGCTGTAATCCTATTTGCATTTTCTTCTATGCTGTCATGGTCGTACTATGGTTTACAAGCGTGGATGTACCTTTTTGGCAGAAATAAGATCGTAGAAAATACCTATAAAATTTTATTCCTGATATTCGTTGTTATAGGCGCAGCAGCAAGCCTTGGAGCAGTGTTGAGCTTTTCCGATGCTATGGTTTTTGCAATGATATTCCCCAATATGATCGGTATTATTTTCTTAGCTCCACAAGTTAAAAAAGAAATGAAACGATACATGAATAAGATCAATAGTTTATAATCAAGGCAAATCGAATTGAAGCAATATAAGAAACTTGTCTTGTACCACTTTTTTATATTGTGTTTTTCTATTATGTTGATTGTTGCGATAAATCTCAACTGTCAACAGTATAATAGGCCACTATCCACAAAAAAACATTATAATCGTGAAGAGTAAGGTTTTGTGGTCTGTTAAACAGTCGTCGATGTACAAAAATGTCATTATACATCGCAACTTGAATTATCTATTCAATTAATTCAGATAAATAGAAGTCTCACCTACCTTACTTCTGTTTATATTCCATAAATTAAAATCCTGATTATTAACCACGCCATTGCAATCGGCATCGAAATGCTCATAACTGTTTACAATAGCAGAGTTAGAAGTCCACATATTAAAATCGAGGTTGTTTACGATACCATTATTATCGAAATCTCCTGCGTGTAATACATGTGCGTTTCCTTTGAATTTTACTTGTTGAACGCCTTCGGCTGTTATATTTGATGTAGTAAAATCGTAAGTATTTGTTGTAGGAACACTTAATGCTGAAGCTGTTAATACGCCCAAATGCCCTTTGTGATAAATGGCAAACCGGTAATTTGTAGCTGAGTTAAGACTTGCGAAATTTACTCCACTTGTGCCATCTGTATCCATCAATGTTCCATCTTTTAAAAGGAAACAAGCTCGACTTTCTATTACCGTATCCCAATTATTGGCATCGCGTGCCTGTACTAAAACCCAATCTACTATATCATCTGAAGGATAGAATAAAACAGATTCAATTCCATTATAGTTATAAGGAGCCACATTGAATGGTTGAGCAAAAGGAAGTAAGTTTCCATTATAAAGATTTACTTCCATTTCAGAAATAGATGAATTGTAAGGTCCTTCTAGATATAATTTCAGTTGAACATTAATATTACCTAAGGAACAGGCATTACATAAACCACCACAATCAATACCGGTTTCTCCTTGTCCCTGAATACCATCAGAACAAGTTCCGTGTGTGGCACCATCACCAAAACTAGTATCTGGTGTTCCCATAAAACAGCGTGGTATTTGGGGGAAATCTTCGGTTATAACATAAAAGTAATCGAATGTTTCAGTTCCATTATCTGTAGTAAGCGTAATGTTTTGTTGAATACCATTACATTCGTCAAGATCGGCAAATGCCAGATATTGATAATCATTTGTATAACGACCATTGAAAGGCCCACAGGGAGCATTTACCCCATCACCGGATCTATCGCCATTTCTGAGTGCGTAACTTGGTAGCAGCTCTTTCATATTCCCATTAACATCGGGTCCATAACGATAAACGATCGGGTAACCATCGGCAGCCCAACCGATATGTAACGGCTCACTGGGAATAGTATTCGTTGTAGAAATACCGGCAGCTAAATTTTCAACATAAGAAAACATATTTCCGTGATAATGATAGCCTTGAGGTCCAACGTGTGCAGAGGCGCAATCAAGGCTTACTAAACCAGAGCCAGGTCCCTGAACATTGGTTGGTTCAAATACCCAATTCCAATTATGCTCACCTGTATTTGGGTTTTCAAAAACAAATGGTAAAGCCGGAGCTGGAGCTAATAAAACCCCATTATTGGCAACGCCAAAGAAAAATTCTGGTCGATTTACATTGTTCAATATAGAAACAGGAGTGCCATTATAAACTGGCGCAGCATCTACAAAAAACTGATAATTCTGAGGTTGAGGTGCTCCATTGCCACTATTGGTGAAGCAGTAATCGTGGTCGGGGAAATTATTCGTTAATATCGTTCTCTGACCAGCATTCAGTGTTTCTATATACTGACTGGAAATAGTTGGTGTTGCACAGCAACCTATGTTCGTATAATTAGTTGTATTGTTATTATTACAAACAAAACCTGAGGTTGGCGTACAGTCATCTACAGTAAGCTCGCTTCCATTCAGAATTAAATCCTGACATGACCAATCTATACGAATATCATAAGCTTCATAAAATAATTCATCTCTGACTGCTTGTTGAGCTATTGTTAAGCTATTAATTAAGTTATCAGTTTCCTGAGGATCGGCAATAAGATCGTAGAACTCTTCAGACAGATCATCATTTACGATCAGTTTATATTGATTATTTCGTATAGTATAAGCGTTGTCAAAATCTGAATAATTATATGGTCGTTCCGGACCACCAGCAGATGATAGTAAATGCTCAAAACTAAAACTATTATTTATTCCTCCTTGAAAGTTAGCTCCGGTCAGTTCTAAAATAGTAGCGTATAGATCTACTGTATGAACTAAGGCATCTTCTGTTGCATTTTGTCGGTTCACTCCGGCTCCGGCAACTATTAAAGGAACATGAATTCCACCCTGATACAAAGTTCCCTTTGAATGATCTGTTACGGTTACCTGATTGACGCCATTAGGGGTGCCATTATCTCCAACGAAAATTACCACTGTATTGGCAAGTTGAGCGGGTGGAATATTGTATAATAATCTCCCTATTTCTGTATCCATTGCTTCGATCATTGCTCGGAACTTACGTTTATTCGTACCTACAGAAGTGGAATTGTATAAGTCGGCAGGTGGAACATGAAGCGGTACATGTGGTGCCACATGAGCTAACCACATAAACCAAGGCTGATTTTGATTATTGATCCATGAAATTGCTGCATTGGTAAAGTCAGTAGTTGCATAATTGGTTTCTTGAGAAAGAGAACCATTACTATTGAGTTTTTCCCAGTCAAAATAATCGGGTACAGAAGAATTGAATACACCTTCATAATGGTCAATACCATGTTGAGCCGGATGTGTATAATCTGGTGGATCTGAAATATGCCATTTCCCAACTACGGCTTCGGCATAAGCATCACCTGTTTGGGAAGATAAAGCATTAAATACAGAGGTATGACTCACATCCAAATTCCCCGGTACGCCTAATACCCCGGTTTTAATACCATATTTCCCACTCATAATTGAAGATCGGGTAGGAGTACAAACCGGAGCTGACCACGTATTGGTAAAAGTAAGTCCTTCGTTGCGTAAACTATCGAGTGTTGGTGTTATGGGCATAATGGCATTATTACTATAACCATTAATATAATCAACTCCCAGATCATCTGCGATAATCAAAAGTATATTTGGTTGTGCCGGATTGGTTTGCGCGAAAGTACAAACACAATTCAATAGTAAAAATATATTTATCAGGATAAGATGTTTCATAATTGTTATTTGGGATAGAGTATGTTTATAAATTATTTTAAATTGAAAATCAGGTTCATAAAATATTGGTTTCTAGTTGATAGAAATTTAATAGAGCGTCGCTTAAAAAAGTGGTATTTTTTTAAGTTACTTCGACTCCGCTCAGTTACCGAAGGTCAGTGAGCGGAGTCGAACTGACGACATACTACAAGAATGTTGCTTTTTACCATCTTTTTAAGCGTTTCTCTAAAACACACTCTAAGTTGTTCTTATAGATCGAATAATGTTTCAACTCGTTCTTTATGTAATCTGAAAGTTCTGTTTTTATCTTGGTACGTCAACTGTAATAAGTTAGCATGCTTATCTATATTCAATAAACAGGTATTGTAGAATTTCATAGATGTAGGATGCTCAGGTACATTACTTAGTTCAGCAGAAATGATATAATGTTCAGTATCTTTTTTCATCGAACAAAACTCATAAGCAAGTGCATGATCGTTCAGGAAAAACTGTGAATTCTGTTCAATATATGTTTGAACATATTTGTCTTCTATGGTTGAGTTACCCTTTGTTCCTATCGTTTTTTCGAGGTCTTTTATATCGAATTTGATGTTAACGCTTACTTTGTTTGCATTCATTTCTACATCGAAAAATGCAATAGGTATTTCATGTGGAGTGAATAAGCCTGTAATTAGAAGTAAATTAAGAATTAATGACTTGATCATTCTGTAATAAGCATAGAATTAAAAAAAACGGGTAGTTCAATTCTTCGGTCTAAATTAGATACGAAAATCAGACCATAAAAGTTATTGAAGGGAAATTGTACAAATTGAAAACAGACTTACAATTCATAGGATCATAAAAGCGGCAAACTGTGCAAAAAAACCAAGCATATAACCTGCACTTACTTCCTGATTGGTATGTGCATTCAGAATAAGTCGGGAAGTTCCGATAATTCCACCTATTAATATAGTGAGCATTAGTATAGGGCTTAAAGCATAAAGCGAAGTGGAAGAAGCAAAAAGAACGATAGCAAAAAATGCGCCTACACCAACGGTATGAAGACTTATTTTAAAGTACAATACATTCACCACATAAGCACCTGCAATAGATAACACAGCGCCTAACATTACCGGAGTCAAGCCTATTGGGAAAAAATCTTTCTTTATAAAAATAATGAAGGTCCAGAAAAAGAAAAACATAACAGCAATGAATGGAATTGCTCTTTGTTGCCGTTCCTGCATTTTGAAATCATCTAACAATTTGCTTTTCTTCAAACCTATTAGTACAATAAGCGGTAAAAGTATGGTGTTGATAATAACGTTAATGAGAATGATATTACTATTCGGTGAACCAAGTTTAGTATAATAATATGGATTGCACCACATCAAAAAAATAATGGCATACAAGGGCAGGAACAAAGGGTGGAAAAAGTAAGAAATGATATTGGCTAATAATTTCATAAGCTCTACTTAGCTTTCGTTTTGAATAGTTGCTGATGTGTCAGGCGTATTCTGCTCTGTATTTTGGACCATTTCCTGTTCTATTCTATTTACTTCCGGAATAATTTCAGAATATTTTGGTAAATCTTTCATTGTGTTCAATCCAAAATATTGCATAAACAGTGAGCTTGTTTGATAGAGTAAAGGTTTGCCAACTGTTTCAGCTCTTCCGGCAGTTTCTATCAATTCTTTCTCCAGTAATTTCTGAATACTATAATCAGCACTTACACCTCTTATTTGTTCTATATCTACTTTTGTTACGGGTTGTTTATAAGCAATGATCGCTAAAGTTTCCATAGCAGGTCGGCTTAGTCTTTTCTTAGCGGTTAGGTTGAGAAAAGTTGAGATAGATTTATGATAGTCAGCTTTGGTCATAAATAATAAACCTCTGCCAATATTTACTAATTCGATTGCCGATTCATCGCTTGCATATTTTTCTCTTAATGCTTCAATACTCTGATCGATCATTTCTTCTGAAAAAGAAAGGTCAATACTTTTTTGCAGGGTATCATTAATATCCTTCAAAGAAATTGGATTTTCTGCAACGAATATTAATGATTCTATATGATTCCGTAATTTTAATTCACTTATTTCAGGACGATCTGACACACGTTTCTTTTTTAGACGCCAAAATTAATAGTTTTTAAAATGAAATTTAAACATACTCTAAGTGTTTGGCAGTGACGCAGAAGTAAGGCTGAAAACTATCCAATAGAAATATCACATATTGATTGAAAATATAAAAGTTGGTCGTATTTATGGGTGTTTTGAACTTTTTCGAAAATAACGAAACTTTTCATATTTAACTATCGTATATATCAGCTTGTGTAAAATTATCAGATAAACACCCTACATCCTTGCTTTTTTCTATCTGTAGAGATGATTAAAGTTTGAAACGCGCTAAAGCAATGTCTGAAAAAACTACAAGTCTGGAAAAAGCTACAGAATTATTCAGTGAGTTAAAAGAAATTCATAGGGATGATGAAATGGTGTCTAAGGAAGAGACAGTTTTGTTAATCTTTGATGAGTTACTTGGTTTTATAGGAGATGATGACACACCATTCAGTTTTGAACAAATTAAAATCTATCAGGCCATTTATTATCGTGATAAAAGAGATTTTATCCGTTTTGAAGAAATACTTAATAGCATACCTAAAAGGAATGCCATTTTTTCAGAAAACGAATGGGTATATGCCTATTATCTTTTACTGATGGGTGTTTCATACTCAATGAATGGCGATTATCAGCTATGTATCGACTCGCTTGACCTTATTATTACCACTGAAAATAGTAATGTTCTTTTAGGCAGAGATATTTTTTTACTCAACAATCATTTAGGTAAAGCTTATTTTGAATTAGGTTATTATAACAGGGCAATGGAGTACTGTTATAAGCAGAAAGCTACATTAATGAAATATTATGATGCCTCGAATGTGAGTGGTAGTCTTGCATTTATTTATCTGAATATCATTATATCTTATTTAAGGTTGAACAGAATTGAGGATGCTAGTGAAAAGTACGAAGAGTTCGACATACTTATAAAAGATGATTCAAGAATAGACATACAACTTTGCCGATATCTGGCTATTATGGAAATTAATATTGCCCGAAAAGAATTCAGGAAATGTATTGAAAATGGTCGTTTAGCTTTAAAAAGTGCAGAAGCACTTAATGTTTTGCAGCCTGTATTGAATGTTAATGTTAAGCTTTGTACGGCTTATATACATAACAACGATTTTGATGAAGCCTCAGCACTTGCAGTTCATACGCATAAATTATCGGTTGAAAATCGTTTAAAAGCTTTTGAAATAACAAGCTTGCTTTCAATTAGTGAGATTCTTTTAAAATGTGGGAATGAAGTTCCAGGGAAGCTTAAGAACTATGAAATTCTGACCGAAAAGTATAATCTTTCTCCTGAAAAATTACTTCATGACATAGAAAAACTAGTAAATAAAAACGAATTATCCAATACAAAAGTCAGGGTTAATGAATTACTGCTTCAATATTATTCTTCTATAAAACAGTATGATAGAGCTTTTCATTATTCTACAATAGCCAGAAAAATAGAGAAGGAATTATTCGATAACCAGAAAAATGATCTGGCATTCAAACTTGAAACTGAATTCATAAAAGAACAACAAGAAAGAGAGTTAGCGCACAAAGATGATCTACTTAAAGAGCAAAAAGAAATAAGTGATCGTTTGGAAAGTTTTGCCAGTTCGGTATCACACGATATGAAAGAACCTTTGAGAGCGATTAACAGCTTTGCTTTTTTGCTTCAAAGAAAAATGAAGGATACTTTAGATGAGCAAAGTAATGAGTTCTTGAACTTTATTCTTGATTCCAGTAAGCGAATGAATTTCCAGATCGATTCTTTGCTTGAATATGCTAAAATTGGCTATAATTTATCTGAAGCTTCAGAGGTCAAAATAGACGATGTTTTAGTTTTGGTATTAAAGAACCTGGAAAATGAAATTGAGGAGAGTGAAGCTGAAATTTCTGTTACCGACTTACCATCGGTATCAGGGCACTTTCAGATGATTACTTCTATATTCGAAAATTTGATAAGTAATGCTTTGAAATTCAGGAAAGAAGAAAAACCGGTAATTAGTATTCAGTATGAAAAACATGATGAAAAATTCTGGCAATTCTCTATAACTGATAATGGTATTGGTATGCCGCCCAATATGCTTGATGCAATTTTCAATACTTTTAAAAGATTACATAGTTATAAGGTTTATAAAGGAACTGGTATAGGATTGGCAATCTGTAAAAAAACAGTAGAATTATATGGTGGTAAGATCTGGGTAGAATCTTCAGAGAACGTTGGAACGACTATATATTTCACCCTACCTAAATTCAAAAATTCTCCTGAAGGTTTGGTTGCAAGCAAATAAAATTGATATGCAATCTTATCTCTTTACTGCCCACATTGTAGCAACCATTGTTTCTTTTACTTCTCCACGCTTCATTATGCGCTCTATCATTTCAGGGTCTTCAATAGCTCCTATATCTTCCAGTACATAACGGTGTATTAATTTACCATTAGTTCCGATAACACCAGTCCACATAGTATTGGAAGGCATGATTTTTACCTGCGGAATTTCTTTTTTAGGGGCTTGTTGATAAATAACGTCGATCTGATTGAAGACATGACCATTCAGAATGGTTATAAAATTTGCGTCGATCCAATGTTCTAAGTCAGGATTATTGTCATTATCGAAATCCAATTGCCAGCCAACTCTTACAGAAGCACCTTGCTGAATGGCTTCTATTAAGGCTTCAATAGAACCATCTGTAACTCTACCATCGAAATTAGTTTTACAAACAATTTCTGAAGTTTTAGAAATGTTTGCTTGTTTTCTTGAAGATTTTTGTGCATTCAACAAAATAGGGAATACACATAAGCAGCATAAGATTATACTTTTCATTTTTTAAAGTTAGTAATTTTTTCAATTCTTTAGTTATAGTGGTGACTACATCACTATACATTTGGCATTTAAAAACTGTTTTGGGATTGAAAAATAGAGCTAGCGACGAGGCAATGCCTCGTTGCTACTGTACAAATCATACCTAATATCAAGCCTTAAATCCCTGATAAATAGCGAGGTGTCTATATTTCGGCTTCATTACATTGCGCTCAATATGACACGAAAATTTGTATTAAATGTATAGTGGTCTGAGTGGTGACTCATAATAACATTTTTGAAATTTATCTATAGACCACAAAATGATACTGTTAAGTCGATAGGAGTACTTTTTGTGGACAGTGGACAGTGAAACTGTTGACAGTTACGATTCATTTCAGTTTAGGTTAATTGTTCTTTAAAACTGAAACTGCATTGAAAGCCCTTCATTCCACTCTTCCCTTAAAATTCCGTAGCCAATAGAGTCAAAATATTTTCCTTTATAGATCCTCGCTTTTCTGAAACATGCTTCCTGCTTGAATCCTAACTTTTCTGACAAACGCATCATTCCTGTATTTCCCGACCAGGTTCTTAGGTCTAAACGACTAATATCCGGCATAGAGCGAAATAGATACTCACACCAGAAACCGAAAGCTTCGAAACCAATGCCTTTCCCCCAATACTGTTCATCGTAAATGGTAATACCAATCGATATCCAATTCGTTGCCTTACTTTGCCAGTACCACGACACCGAGCCAATTAAGTTGTTTTCCAAGTCAGCAATTATTAACCTTCTTCTTGGTGTATTCCAATTCTTTTCGGTTATTCTTTTAGCAATGTTTTTTAAATGTTCATCTGTTTCTGCTTCTGTTGAACGTTCATAATAAGGTGCGTCTAACTCCATCCATTTATGGTGGTCTGATTGATATTGCTTGTATGTTTTTAAGTCTGAAGTTGTCCAGTCGCGCAACTTTATGCGTTTTCCGGTGATTTCAAAGAAGTTTTGGCTCATAATGAATAGTTTAGACTTTTAATGAATTCTTTACAACAATCTCCAGGTAACTTAACTCGCTTCCCCCAACTGAACTTTCCACAAGTCAGCATATATTCCATTTTGTTCAATTAGGTCTTGATGCTTTCCTTCCTCTGCAATTAAGCCATTATTCAGAACAATGATCTTGTCAGCCTTTCTGATCGTCGAAAGTCTATGTGCAATAATAATCGTGGTTTTTCCTTCAGAAAGTTCATCTAAATTCCTTTGAATTGCCTTTTCTGTTTCTGTATCAACGGCGCTCGTTGCTTCATCAAGAATTAATATAGGAGCATTTTTTAGTATGGCTCTTGCAATACTTAAGCGTTGTCGTTGACCGCCCGAAAGTTTAATGCCTCGTTCGCCAACTATACTGTTATAACCATTTGGTAAGCTAATGATAAAATCATGTAGAGCTGCTTTTTTTGAAGCATCTATAATTTCATCGTCTTTCAAATGAGGCATCGAATATGCAATATTTTCTCTTACCGTACCATGAAAAAGATATACATCCTGACTTACCAAAGCTATGTTTTCCCGCAAGGCTTTCAGATTAAAATCTTTAATATTTTTTCCATCAATAATAATATTTCCCTTACTTGTATCATACAATCTTAGGAATAGTTTTATTAATGTTGTTTTTCCTGCACCCGTAGGACCAGCAATGCCTATACTTGTTTTTGGGGCTATTTTAAGGTCTATGTTTTGAAGAATCGGAATTGCAGTATCATAAGCAAATGAAACATTATCCAGTTCAATAGCGCCGTTAAGTTTATCAGGTACAAATGCGTTTTCTTTTTCGACGATATTTGAAGGAGCATCCATCAAACCAAATACTCTTCTTATTGAGGCTCTGGCACGTTCAAACTCATCGAATATACGCCCTAAACGGGTTACAGGCCAAAGTAATCGTTGAACCATCATAGCAAAGAATGCCAAAGCTCCAAGCGTAATTTCTCCGGTATCATTAATTATCATAAATGCTCCCCAGGTTAAACCACCAACAAAACCAATGGTAATAAAAATACGAATGAGCGGACTGTATAAGGTACTAATACCAATAGCACCGAAATTTGCATCTCTATAATCCTGAGAAATATCTTCAACTCTTTGTTTTTCAAATTTTTCAGCTGTAAAGCTTTTTACAACCATTATTCCACCAATATTATTTTCCAATCGACTGCTTAGCATGCCAACTGCCTCACGTATTTTTTTGTAATGTGGAGCAATAATTCTCTGGTACAAAATACTTCCGATTATAATAAAAGGAATAGGGGCAATACCAACTAGTGTAAGTTTAGGTGAGACTAACCATAATGAAATTCCGGCAAATAGAAATAGTGTAATCTGATGCAGAATTTCCCAAAAGCTGGTATTCAAAAAACGTTCTAACTGATTAATATCATCATTCAGGATCGACATTAAATTTCCTGTTCTTTGCTCTTCAAAAAAAGCAACTTCCCGTTTCTGTAAATGATCGTAAGCCTGAAGGCGCAGATCATGCTGAACATTCTGAGCCAAACGCATGAAACCACGTTGAAATAACCATTCAAAAAAACTTTCAAGACCAAACACTACAAAGGTTAGAATCGCTAAAAAAATAATCGCCTCTTTAGCGCCTTCAAAACCGAAAATATTACTGATGAATGCAGGAGTCTCACCACTTACTGCATCAATAGTCCAAGCTGTAATAATAGGAGGGAACAAGTCGAAAATTTTATTTAGAACAGCATAAATACTCGAAGACCATAAAGAGTTTTTATAGTTCCCTAAATAAGTGAAAAGGCGGCGCATGGGTTGCTTAATTCGGTCTTGCATGCTTCAAAGTTAGTGATTCTGAAAATTGAAATGAAAATTTTTTTCTTCATCAGGACAGAACTGAAATTTGACTTTATTTAGATGTTGCATTATTTTTGTAAGTGATTACTCACTTTTTATGATCAGTAAAAAAGTTAAAATTTTACTTGCTGCCTTAGAACTATTCTCTGATAATGGTTTTACAGCAACCTCTACGAGTAAAATAGCTCAACGTGCTGGTGTTTCTGAAGGCTTAATATTCAGGCATTTTCAAAATAAAAAGGGATTGCTTGAAGCGATCATGAGTGAGGCAGAACAGAAGTTGGGTACCATGCTGTTTGGTATAATCAGCGAAAATGAACCAGAAGAGGTCTTGAAGAAATCTATTTCCTTACCTTTTAATGTACCGGAAGATGATTATGATTTCTGGCGATTACAATTCAAATTAAAATGGGAACAGGCTTATAATTCAGGAAATAAATTACAGCCACTTACCGATAAACTAAGCTGGGCTTTCACAAAGTTAGATTTTGAGAATCCTAATCATGAAGCTTTTTTATTGAGTAATATTATTGAAGGAATGGCTATTTCGATCCTGAGAGATGGTGTTAAAAAACAAGAAAGTTTCCGGTTATTCTTATTAAAGAAATATAAGGTTTAAAAACAAAGGATTATAATTTTTGATTTTTCTTTAATTATGTAAGTGATTACTTACTTTTTTAAATATTGACTATGAATATAGATAAAACTAAACCGGTAATGGTTACCGGAGCAAATGGCTATGTAGCAAGTTGGCTTGTAAAAAGACTCTTAGATGAAGGTTTTGCCGTACATGCAGCAGTTAGAAGTCCTGAAAATGATAAGAAAGTAGGGCATTTAAAGGAAGCTGCTCAAAATGCATCAGGATCACTTAAATTCTTTAAAGCTGATTTATTAACCGAGGGAGCTTATAAAGAAGCAATGCAAGACTGTTCTGTGGTTTTTCATACAGCATCGCCTTTCATTACAGATGTAAAAGATCCGCAGAAAGAATTAATAGAACCAGCAGTTAATGGTACTGTTAATATTTTGAATACTGCCTGTGAAGTAGCATCGGTTAAAAGAATTATTGTAACGAGCAGCTGCGCTGCAATTTATACAGATGCCATTGATTCGGTAAATGCACCAGGTGGACAACTCACCGAGGAAGTCTGGAACACAACAGCTTCAATTGATTATCAGCCTTATTCTTATTCTAAAACGCTCGCTGAAAAGAAAGCATGGGAAATAGCCGAAAGTCAGGATCAATGGGATTTGATATGTATAAATCCTTGTCTTGTATTGGGGCCGGCTTTAAACCCTAGAAATGCTACTTCAGAAACCATTAATATTCTTAAAATGTTGGGCGGCGGAGATATGAAAATGGGAGCACCTAAGTTGGGAATGGGAATAGTTGATGTTCGGGATGTTGCAACGGCACACTATTTAGCGGCTTTTACGCCTAATGCTAAAGGTCGCTATATTACTGCAGCCAAAGAGACAGATTTTTTAGAAATGGGCTTAGTATTAGCAGATAAATACGGCGATAAATACCCATTACCCAAAAAGGCGTTACCAAAGTGGTTGTTAATGATCGTTGGACCATTTGCCAATAAGTTGTTTACCCGTAAGTTCATTAAAAACAATGTAAATGTTCCCTGGAAAGCTGATAATTCAAAAATTAAAAATGACCTGGGTATAGAATTCCGTTCGATGAAAGAAACGATGGAAGATTCTTTTCAATCACTTATAGATGCAGATATTCTTTAAAAGAATGAGTCAAATAGAGTTTTATTAGGCAGCAGGCGCTCCGATTACTTAAGATTCGACTAATAAAGTTGTAGCTTGCTTTGGGATGGTGAAGTGAAAGGTACTACCTTCTCCGAATTCAGAATTTACTCCCAGTGTGCCACCATGCGTTGTTACTATTTTTTGACAGTGCGATAGCCCTATACCGGTACCTTCAATTGAGGTATCGATGCGACCAAAAAAATCAAAAATGCGTTTGAAGTCATGCTCTTTGATACCAATTCCATTGTCTTTTACCTTGAACTTGATGTGTTTGTCATTCTCTTCTGCTGAAATGTGGATCTCAGGGATTTTATTTTCTGGTGTGAACTTGATAGCATTATTAATTAAATTTTGAAAAAGCAATCTTATCTCTAATGAGCTGCCCATGATGGAAGGTAATTGTTCAGAAGATATCTTAGCATTTTTGGAATTTATAAGGCTTTTCAGATCCGATTGAACATTATCGACGATTTTATTTACATCCAGAAGTTCCAATTTTCTTTGCTTTCCAATTCTGGATAGATCTAATAAGCCATTAATAAGTGCAATCATTCTGTCAATTGCTTTATAAATACTTTTGAAGTCTTCTTTTGATAAATCATCTAAATGCTCCTGGTTGTCTTCTTCGATAACCTTTGCCATATTTTGAATGGTATTTATTGGCTGTTTCAGGTCGTGAGAAGTAATGTATACAAACTGTTCTAATTCTTTATTCTTTTCTGTTAATTGTTGTGATTTTTCTTCTAGTTGAGTAGTGCGTTCAGCTACTCGTTGTTCAAGATGGTTATTAGCTTCTTTAAGGGCATTTAAAGTAATAATACTTTGCCTTACAACAAGATAAACAAAGGCACTACCACCTAAGAAAATCAATCCTGTAAGCGAAGAAACTAACTCCGATTGATTGAAAAACACTAATGCAGCTGCAACTAAATATCCTATAAAAAAGAAAATCATCAAATAGCTCAACCTTATCCATGCAACTGTTTGTTGAGGTTTTTGTATAATTGAAAAAATATCCTTGGTTTTCCTAACGGAAAGCAACATAATTGCAGCTCCAGTCAGAATTAATACAATGACTGAAATATTAAAAAGACTCATCTCTATACCTAATAAGTAATAACTATCAATGTATTAAGTTTCTACGATAAAAATCTTAATTTGTTGATAAAAAGCACATTACAGCTTCTAAAATAGCTAAGTTTTTAGATTTTTAATGTTTTATAGCGATTTTTGAATCAGTTTTTTATTCAATAGCTGGTAGTAGCGCCGGACTCATACCCATACTTGAAAATCCACCATCGTGATAAAGGTTTTGCATAGTGATCATTCGGGTGTGATCGGAAAATAAGGTCAGACAAAAATCAGCACAGCTTTCAGCACTAGCATTTCCAAGTGGAGACATTTTATCGGCATAGTCAAAAAACTCCTGAAAACCTTTCACACCTGAACCGGCGGTTGTCATTGTTGGAGATTGTGAAATAGTATTCACCCTGACTTTCTTTTCATTGGCAAAATGATAACCAAAAGTTCTGGCGATCGACTCAAGTAATGCTTTGGCATCAGCCATATCATTATAATCAGGAAATGTTCGTTGTGCGGCAATATAGCTGAGTGCTAAAATTGAACCCCATTCATTAACAGCATCTAGTTTCCAGGCAGTTTGTAATACTTTATGAAAACTGACCGCTGAAATATCTAATGTTTTTTGAAAAAAGCCATAATCAAGATCAGTATAAGTTCTGCCTTTACGAACATTCAAGGACATTCCGATCGAATGTAATACAAAATCTATTTTGCCGCCAAAATGCTCTGTTGCTGTATTGAATAACTTTTCAAGATGTTCTTCATTTGTTGCATCGGCAGCAATTACCGGAGCATCCAATTGTGTTCCTAACTCTTTTATAGCACCCATTCTTAAAGCGACCGGAGCATTTGTTAATACAATTTCAGCTCCTTCTGCTTTAGCGCGTTCCGCTACCTTCCATGCAATTGACTGATCGTTGAGTGCGCCAAAAATGATTCCTTTTTTTCCTTGAAGTAACATAGTTTCTTGATTTTTATCAAGTGCAAATTTAGTGGGAATCTTTGATATTATTGGCTGTAAATTATATTCAAAAAATAATTGAATTTAAATATACTCTCAGTCTTGTTGTTTCTATAATGAAAAATAGTGTGAGACATTTAAGCTTTGTTATCAGTCTGGTCAAAAAGGACTGAAATTATAGTTTCTTCCCCTTTCTGATCAATTTTTACTGTTCCGTTATGCAGCTCAACCAATTGATTAATGATTTTTAAGCCTAAACCAGTTCCTTTTTCATTTTGAGTTCCATCGGTAGATGATAAAGCTTTGTTGGCATTAAAAATAGTTATTTGATCTTCTGAAAAGCCAATACCTCTGTTGATTACGCTTAGTTGCAAGAAGTTTTCTGGAGTCGATTTAGTAATAATGTCAATAGTTTCTCCGAATTCTGAAAATTTAATGGCATTATCGATTAGATTAATTAAAATGGTTTTAAAAATCTGAGGGTCAATATAAGTGTAAAATTCAGCGTTAACTTGTTTGCTTAATGTTATATTCTTTTCTTCTAATTGAAAAGAAAACATTTCGCTGATATTATCAATAGCTTTCAAAAGACTAAACGCTTGTTTTACAACCTGAAAACCTCCCTTTTGGAGTCTCGCCCAATCTACTAAGTTGTTAAGTAGTTTTGAATTTTGTACTGAAGCTACCTCAAAACGTTGTCCTAATTTTTGAAGCGTCTCGTAATCCTCTTTTTCTATAAGAAAATTTAATTTTCCCGAAATATTTCTAAATGATAAGCTCGTTTTTTTCAGATCGTGGCTAATAATACTTAATATTTCATCTTTAAACTTATTAAGTGTAAAGAGCTTGTTTTTTTGTTTTTCTATAATTCTACCCTGCCTGTTCGATTTCAGATATAGTAAGTAAATCAGAAAACATAACATTCCAATTAAAGTTGTAATTCCAATTAAATTCCTATAACGTACAAGAAGATTTTGTGCAGTATTTATTGCTTGATTTTTAGCTGCTATTTCTTCTTCATTTCGCAATTTGTGGTCGAGTAACAAAATATTCTGCATTCGTTTTACATTTTGAATCCTGTTTTTATCGAATGTAGTTAGTTCCGAAAATTCTAGTGCTTTTAAATACATTTCTTGTGCCTTGTAACTTTCTGCTAATGCTTGGTAGCTTTCGATTAATAAATCAATATTATTTCTTTTTACAGCAATATTTAATGCCTTATGTAGGAGTGAGTCTGCTTGTATATAATTAGCATTGTAGTTTGCTAATCGTCCACAGGTAACTAAATTTTGGTGGTGGCTTACTTCACTCGTTATTGTATAATTTTGATGATTTAATGGACATAATTGCTCATTTACAGGATTATTCAATAAAATATCACAATGAATTTGTAAGCGATTGATGGCATTTTTCTTTACAATATTTTGGTAATAAATCGGGTTTTGTTTTAATAAAGAATCTAATTGTTCACAAGCCTCAACTTTTTCTTCAAGCGCATTTTCTTTAGCAAATGATTTAATTTTTAAATTTAAAATAATGTATTCAATTCTTTTTGCTAATTCCTTGTTTGATATTTTATGTGCTCGTTCTAAAGCTTTTTTATAATAATGAATAGCTGAAGGAAATACAAAACTGACTCTAAACAGATTGCCAATTTTAAGATCCAAATCAATTAACAATTGATTGAATTGTTGCTTTTCGGCTTGTTTGTAAACAATATAATAAAGCTCCATTGCTAATTTCGCTTCATTGCTAAATTCATAAGCTTCGGCTTTGTAATAAAGTACTTGTAAATGTTGTTCTGTTGAATTCGTATAATCAGAAAGAAAAGGAAAGTTATTGAAAATCTGAAGTAATTTAAGGCGTTGATTTTTTTCAATACAAAACTTTATCAAGCCCTCTATAAATCGGTACTGTTCGGCTATTTTCATTTTAGTAACTACCGAAATACAGTCTAATTCATAAAAGGTTTCAAATTTATGATCTTTAATGTCAATTTTTTCAAGCGTTTCAAAGCAATCATAAAATTGGGGATATTCAGTCTTAATATCTTGTAAAACTGTTCGTGCCTCAAGCTTTGAACAAAACACAAAAAGGAAACAAAAGACAGAGTAAAATAAATTCTGTTTTATTATGAACGAATTTTGAAAAAAGCTATTTGTAGAGTGAGTCATTATTGATTTGCAGAAAAAAAAAGCGTATTCAAATTTAGAACTAAAAAAGTATAATGTATTGAGCAATATTAAATGGTGGTTGATAACTCATACAATTTTAACTTAAACATATCGTACATTTATGAGAACGTGAACCAATTAAATTAAGCCTAGTACACGAGTCATCCCCGAAAAAATAGGGAGGTGTCTATATTTCGACTTCATTACATTGCGCTCAATATGACACAAAAATTTGTACGTTTTTTAATTTTTAAATTTGTATCACTTACTTCCCAATTTCAGTATTCTTTGAATATCGACCTTTGAAGCACTGCTAATTGGAATACTATTATCGCCAATCACTACTCTGTTATCTGAAAAAAGTAGGGTGTTAATTTGAAGTACATTAATAATATAACTTCTGTGAACTCTTAAAAAATTGTTGTGCTCTTGAAGCCTGATTTCAAAGTCTTTCATTTTTTTTCGCTCTAAAAAAGAGGCTTCTTTAAACTGAATTTTACAATAATTATCTTGCGCCTGAATAAATAAAACATCTTGTACATTTCGATAGAAAATCTGTCTTCCATCTTTAATTTGTAACTGATCGATGGCATGAGGCTGTTGATTTTTAAAGAGTAAATCTATAGTTGAGTCTAAAGTAAATCGTTCGATAGGTTTGGCAAGAAAAGCACAATTTTGTATATCACCTATTTGACTATAATAACGTTCTTCGGGAAAAGATGTTAAAAAAACAATAGGAATACCCAAATGGTGTAATTGTTTGCCACATTCAATGCCATTTATTGAGCCTTCAATTTCAATATCCATAACAATAAGGCTTGGTTGAGCTTGTGTAATAACTGCTAAATTTCCTTCGCAACTTGTAAAGTGCATTAGCATTTCATAACCCAACGAAAACATATTCATTTCAACTTCCAAAGCATAAGAAGCGTCATCTTCTATAAGTATAAAAGTTCCTTTAGTTGGCATATAATCAAAAATACAATTTAATAACTATAATAAGCAAGTTAAATAAGGAGTGCAGTTGCCTTATATTGAATGAATTATGAAGAAATTGGTTCTTCAGTAACAAAGTGTATCAGAAAGTTTTTCCATTACTAAAAAATCTCTTTTTGTAATTTCACCACAAAAAAAGGTGCTTTCACCACAATGTTTTATCCAAAATGATTTGAATCTACTTGATCAAGTAACTTTAAAAGCATTGTCTTTATAAGAACATTGACATCAGCTAATCGGTTAATCTGCTTCCAATAAAATGGTAGTTTCTATTGATGACACCCTGTCAATTGCAGATACCGAAGCTGGTGTGTTTTAGTAAGTTCAAAAAAACACTCACTTTCAAAAATCGAGTGGGCGAAGTTTTAAAATTATTCAGCATATAATCTATAAAACATCCTAAAAGACGCATTAAAAAGGATAAGGTTTTTCAAAACTCATTTTTTAATAGTTGGTTGTTGAGTTTTGTAAATTTCTGAAGTCACATTCTTTTGGGAATGTGGCTTTTTATTTACTGCGCAATCTTTTTATCAAGTTCTTTTTTATTGCCGCCTAGTTCTATGGCTTTCCTCCATTGTTCAATAGCTTCAGCCTTTTTATTCAGTTTAAATAAAACATCACCATAATGTTCAACAATAACTGGACGTTTATCGCCTCCATTCGATAAAGCTTTTTCTAACCAAACTTTAGCCTCTTCATATTTTCCTTGTTCATATAAAATCCAGCCATAAGTGTCTTGATAAGATGAGTTATTCGTTTCTAATTCATTAGATTTTTTCGACATTTCCTCAGCTTTAGCCAATTGTTCTTTTCTTAGAGAAAGGTAATAGGCATAATTGTTTAAAACCAAAGGATTATCAGGTTTTATTTCTAAGCTTTTATCGTAATAATTATCAGAACTTTCATGATCTTTTAAGCTGTGATAAGCATCACCGATCAATGAATAAACTTCTATCAGTAAATTTTCATTATCTGAACCAATGATAGCAGAACGTTTTAACGATCTCACAGCTTTATCATAGTCTTTTAATTGGTAATTAGCTAAGCCTTTGAAATAATGAGGTAATGGTTGATTAGGAAATAATTCGGTGCTTTCTTTAGTTGTTTTTAATAAATCATCATACTTACCTAAATCGTATTCAAGGAACATTACCTGTTCCCAAACCGGATATAAATTAGCGTCTATGTCAACAGTTCTTCTAAAAGCATCGCGGGCATTTTCTTTTTCATTAAGCTGAATGTAAATATCTCCCTGAATTGCTTGTATTTGTGCGTTTTTTGGGTGCGTTTGGGCAATTACACCACCAAGTGATTTAGCTTCTTTGAGTGTTTCTTTAGAAGGCTGTTGACCGATCATTCCCATTAATATCGAAATTTTTTGCTCAGCAGGAATCTCTGGTTTTGCAAATGCACTCATAAGCATTTCATTGGCTTTAGCTGTTTCGCCTTTCGAATAGTACTGGCGAGCCATTGCCATTTGTGCTAATGGATTGTCGGGAGCGACTTCTATCATTCGCTTATATATTTCATTGGCTTGATCTTCCTTTCGGTTAGCTAAATATAATTCGGCAAGTTGATTGTAAAAACGTAACTCTTTCGGATTGTTCTCGATCAGTTTCTCTAATTCTTTGCCTGCACCATCAACATCATTTTTTTGTAGATATAATCTTTGTTTATCCAAAGATATTTCTTCAACTACTCCGGTTTTTCCCTCAAGTCTGTCCAGAGCATCAATTGCTTTATCTGTTTCTCCTGCAATACGATATATATAAGAAATTTTATGATAATTGTCTATATCATTGGGGTGCTGGCGAATCAGATTTTCGTAAACACTTGCAGCTTTGATCGTTTGGTTATTATAAAGCAGTAAATCAGCAAAAAGGTATTGATACCATTTGTTTTTTGGTGCAGCCTTGCTAGCATTTTCAGCATAGGTGAGCGCTGTCTCATTATCCTTTTCATCCTGGTATAATAAGGCAAGCTCGTAATTAGCCGCTGCATTATTGGGTGAAAGGTTAAGACAATCCTGATACAACTCCTTAGCTTTATCGGTGTCTCCTAAAAGTTTTGCTTGTGTAGCATCAAGAAAAATATCTTTCAATAACTGTAACTCGGTACCCGAAATTTTTTGTTCTGTTTTTTTTGAACTAGACTTTTTCTTCTTTTTCTGAGCAAAAACATCATTGCTGGAAAAATGTAAACCTAATACAACAACTATCAGATATATTGAAATTTGTTTAAAAGACATGAATATTTTTTTTGTTAGATAGAAATATCGAATGATTGTATCAATTCAATATTTAAACATACTCTTAAGTGGTTTTTCTATAACCACAAATACTTACTTAATCTGTAACTGTAAAGTCTCCAACACTTAAACAACGACTTTTTCCTTTCAGTTCAACCTTGTTTCCAATCATAGAGCCTTCTAATATCTGATGTTCAATAATCGTATCAGATTGAATAAGTGTATTAATTACTAAAGAATTTTCAACTACACAGTTATCGCCAATAGAAACGTGAGGTCCTATAATTGCATTGTTTAAAGTTACATTATTACCTATATAACAAGGCTGAATAACCAAAGAATTAGTATTTCTTAACGATTCGCCTTGGAATTGGGCTCCTTCAGCAAAAGACAGAATTCGTTGATTAGTGAAAACGGTTGCTTTATAGTTACCACAATCGAGCCACTCTTCTACAGCTCCAGTTGAAAATTGCTTTCCTTTCTTTTTTAAATTTTCCAGAGCATTAGTCAACTGATATTCGCCTTTTTCACGAATGTCATTATCAAGTAGATATTCTATTTCTGACTTCAATGCAGGTCCATCCTTAATGTAGTATATACCAATTATCGCCAAATCACTTACGAAGGTTTCAGGTTTTTCAACAAAATCTGTTATGAAGCCTTCTTCATCTAATTTAACCACACCAAAAGCGCTCGGATCTTCGATCTTCTGAACATAGATTACTCCTTCGTGCTCAGTTTTTATTTTAAAGTCAGCTTTGAATAAAGTATCAGCAAAAGCAATAATAGTTTTTCCAGATAAATATTTTTCAGCACAATAAATAGCGTGGGCAGTACCTTCTGGTGTATCCTGATAACAAATTTGTCCTTCTGCGCCTAATTTTTTTGCAATATCTTTTAATTCTTGTTCAACATCGTTGCCAAAATCATCTTTAATAATAAATGCAATATTATCCACTGGCTCATCACCAGCCATTTTTACCAAATCTTCAACCAAACGTTGAACGATCGATTTTCCTGCAATTGGAATTAATGGTTTAGGAATAGTAAGGGTATGAGGTCTTAGGCGAGAGCCGCGTCCGGCCATTGGAATAATTATATTCACTTCGAGTAAGTTTTGAAAATGTATTATGAAATTTTAGAAATAAACTGGATTTATAATTAAGTTAAGTTGTTGTAAATCACAACTGTCAACAGTTTAACAGTCCACTGCCCACAATAGAGCCCTTTATATTCGTAAAGGGTAAGATTTTGTGGTCTGTGCCCGTCGTCTGTGTACAAAATGTTATTATGCATCACAATTTTAATTAAAATCTGAATAATTCGGCTGCAAAAATAAAGTATTAAACACCAGTATGTCCAAAACCTCCTTCACCTCTTTCCGAATCTGCTAATATGTGTACTTCTTCCCAGGAAATTTGTTCATATTTAGCTATGACCATTTGAGCTATTCTATCGGCAGGCTCAATAGTAACCTTATCATTGGAAAGATTAATAAGAATTACTTTGATTTCCCCTCTGTAATCTGAGTCGATAGTGCCTGGGCTATTAACTAATGAAATCCCTTTTTTTATTGCTAAACCACTTCGCGGGCGTATTTGAGCTTCATAGCCAATTGGTAATTCTATGTGAAGCCCGGTTGGAATTAGTATTCGTTCTAATGGTTGTAAAGTAATAGTTGTATCGGTATCTGCTCTCAAATCCATCCCTGCTGAACCCATAGTTTCATATTGGGGTAAAGGGTTTCTCGACTTGTTAATTACTTTTACTTTCATTTTAGCAATATTATAGGTTGAAATTTAAACATATTCTTAATGCTACAAATGTAGTTTTATCCTAAATTAAGGTGTTGATTTTTCTGTTTTAATTGGAATAATTCATGCTTCAACGTACTGAATTGTATAACAAAGACGAAAGATTGGAGTATAATATCTTATTGTTAGGTAAAATTGAATACTTTATCATTACTGTAAACAATATAAAACCATTTATTTTACGTTCAAATTCTAAAATTATTAAATTAATTATGCAATTTTATAAGTCTTCAATGTGGTTAGTTTTATGCTGCCTGTCTTTTTTCCTTATATCTTGTGGGGAATCAAAGACTGATGAACAAAAAAAAGTCGATTTAAAAACTTTGGATTGGGCAAAACGTACAAGTTTTAAATTAGATTTTAATGAAGAAAATTCCTATATCTATGATTTGAAAAGATCGGATCGTTCACTTGTTGAAATCATTTTAGATGGAGTTGAAAAAGGAACAATTACAGCGTTTCACTTTTCAGATAAAAAACCAATGTCTAAACAAGAAGTCGATCAGCTATTCCATCCTAAAGATACAGTTACAGTTTTCGATATAGATGTCAGTAAAGAAGTAATTCAGCCTACTGTTGGTGAATTGAATCGGGCTGCGATCCAAAAGGTCAGAATCGAACAAGAATGGTATTTCGATGAAAAAAGCCTTAAAATGACAAGCAGGATTTTAGGCTTGACTCCAATGGAAACTATTTATAATTCAGATGGATCTGTCAGAGGAGAAGCTCCTTTATTCTGGGTTGAGTTTAATTGAAATTTACATAATCTTAAAGCAACGCTTTAAAGAATACTAACGTCTTATATCTGTTGGTTCATAAAAAAATCAATGACTATAGTTAACGTTAGTAACCGACGCTTTGATTATTGTTAAAATTATTGACATACCCCTCGTTTTTAAGACAAAAAACAAAACATCTTTTATATTTTTATTGATTTATAAAAGATGAATGATAATCTAAGCATTATAAATATTTTCAGAGTGCAAAAGAATTTTATATGAGTAAATATCTACTGTCTTTAATATTTATATTATTGTCATGTACGCTATTAACTCAACAGATAGTATATAGCAATGAACAAGTAGATATATCTGTTGATTTATTAAGTAATAATGAATCAATGAATGTTGCTGCTTGTCCTGAAGTCTGTGTCGTTTCTCCAGTTTACATCGATTGTGAAAATGATCCTGTCCAACTAGATGGCACCTGTTCTTCCGGTGGTATTGTTAATATAGAATGGTCTGCCATTAATGGTGGTAATATTTTATCAGGAATTAACACTTTAACACCGACTGTTGATGCTGAAGGTGAATATATATTAAGTATAACAAGTAGTGATGGTTGTGTAGAAAGTGATACAGTAAATGTCAGTAATGATTTGGATGTATTGACATTGGCAGCCATTTTACCTTACAGTCAGGGACTTAGTGATATATGGGGATGGACTGATGCTAATGGTAATGAATATGCACTTGTTGGAACTATTAGTGGTGTGTCAATTGTAGATGTTACTGATCCATTTAATCCTGTTGAAGTTCAATTTATAAGTATTCCCGATTTAGGTTCTACCTGGTGGGACTTAAAAACTTGTGGTGATTATGCCTATTTTATAACAGAAGATCCAACTCCACCAGGTTTAAATATCATTGACTTGAGTAATTTGCCTGCAAGTGCACCTGTTACAACTACCCAGCTAGGAATTGGTTACACAGACTCACATAATATTTTCATAGATGAAAACTGTATTGGTTATTTGTTTGGTGCAACAACAACTTCAGTTGGTAATGGAACTGTTATAATAGATATTGGAGCGAATCCATTAGATCCGGTATATTTAGGTATATACAATACAAATTATGTACATGATGGTTTTGTTCAGGGAGATACACTTTATACTGGTGAAATTTATGCAGGTCAATTGGCTGTGGTTGATGTTTCTGATCCCTCTAATCCTATAGTTTTGGGTTCCATACAAACACCATTCAATTTTGCACATCAAGTTTGGGTTTCACCTGATAATACAACGGCTTTCGTACTTGATGAAAAAGCTAACGCTGTAGTTGCTGTGTATGATGTAACAAATCCTTCCAATATTATATTATTAGATACTTGGAATGATGGAATTCCCGATGTGGTAATGCATAATGCATTTTATGTGGATGGTGGATTTTTAACAGTATCCCATTATACCTCAGGGATCACTATTTTAGATGTCTCCGAACCCGATATTGTCGTACCCGTAGGAACTTATGATACCTCACCAAATTTTATTGGAGGTGGATTTTCTGGTCAATGGGGGAATTACCCTTATTTCCCTTCAGGAACACTGGTCGCTTCAGACAGACAAGAAGGCTTATATGTCTTCAATACAACTTATATTCCAGCTTCTTATTTAGAAGGATGTATAACTGACGATTGTACAGGTTTACCATTGACAGATGTTCAAATTGACTTGTTAGGTGCTACAAATGAAGAAGTTAATTTCAATATAACTACAGGATGTTATAAATTAGGAATAGCTGAATGCGGTAACTATGATGTAAATATTACAGCTCCAGGCTATGACAGTCAAACAATTAATGTAGATTTAAATACTGATGAATTTACAATACTTGATGTTATCATGATACGAGATGGTGGTTGTTGTAATGCTGATGCGGGAGATCTTATTCCGCCAGATGGAGTATCTGTTCCAGTCAGTTTTTGTTTAGGAGAAGATATGGCAGCTTTTTTAAATGACTACACAAATGTTTTTGAAACGAATCCCGGAACAGATTATAGCTATTCTTATATTATCGGGAATAATGATAATATAGTCGAAAGTTCGATTAATGGGGACTTTGACTGGAGCAACTTACCAGTTGGAGTATATAATATTTATGGCTTTTCTTATTGGAACTTTAATACGAACACAGATATTACAAATTATATTGCTGGCATTAGCACAATTACAGAAATACAAAATGAAATATCTATCTTGAATATCTGTGCCAATATTGATAGTTTGTATGCTAATAATGGAGTTGCAACTGTTGAAATTACAGCTCTACCTCAGGCAAATGCAGGTTTGGATGAAACGATCTGTGAGGGAGAGAGTGTGCAGTTGAATGCAAGTGGTGGCGTGA
>JAHDFD010000006.1:0-124099 GCA_020628375.1 Chitinophagales bacterium
ATTAGATTTCTCCCTGCGGTCGAAATGACACATCTTTTAGTGAGAAAAAAGTTTTTCTGGGTGTCATTCAGAGCGGAGCCTTAGCGGAGCGAAGAATCTTTTTACAACCTAGATTAGATTTCTCCCTGCGGTCGAAATGACTACAGTTTTAAAATTAAAGACATTAATAATAAAAATTACAAATCACTATCAACATGGCGTTTTACACATACATGATCACAAACAAAAATAAGACCGTTCTTTACACTGGAATGACTAATAATATCTCAAGAAGAATTGAAGAACATAGGAAAATAGTGGCAATAAATATTCTTTTGCAGGAAAATACCATTGCTGTATTCTTGTTTGGTATCAATCTTTTCTAACTGCTAATGATGCAATAAATAGAGAAAAAGAAATAAAAGGATGGAGTAGATCTAAAAAAGAAAATTTGATAAATGAACTAAATCCAAATTGGGAAGATTTGATATTTGAAGCTAGATAAAACAAGAAAATTCCTAATACTCGTCATTCTGAACGAAACGAAGCTTTGCGTAGTTGAAGTGAAGAATCTTTTTCCTTAGGTTGAGATTTCTCCCTTTGGTCGAAATGACTCATCTTTTAGTGATAAAAAAGATTTTCTGGCTGTCATTCAGAACGGAGCCTTAGCGGAGCGAAGAATCCTTTTACACCTTAGATTAGATTTCTCCCTTCGGTCGAAATGACTCATCTTTTAGTGATAAAAAAGTTATTATGGGTGTCATTCAGAGCGGAGCCGTAGCGGAGCGAAGAATCTTTTCACACCGTAGATTAGATTTCTCCCTGCGGTCGAAATGACACATCTTTTAGTAAAAAAAAGATATTATGGGTGTCATTCAGAGCGGAGCCCTAGCGAAGCGAAGAATCCTTTTACACCTTAGATTAGATTTCTCCCTGCGGTCGAAATGACTCATCTTTTAGTAATAAAAGAAGTTGTTCTGCGCATCATTCAGAGCGGAGCCTTAGTGGAGCGAAGAATCCTTTTACAACCTAGATTAGATTTCTCCCTGCGGTCGAAATGACCTTAAAGTTAGTTTATAGCAACATAAATTACATTAAGCTACGAATTTCGATTCAGGAAATACAGATTTCAATTTTCTGAAACAAATATCATTCATGGGCTTACTTTTACACAAATTTTAGCCTATGTCTGATTTAACCTATCGTTATGCTTTAGCTTCAGCTATTGAAAAAAACAAAGATGCTGATTCAGTTTTTCTATCTAAATTCAGTGAAATACAAAAGGAAAATGCTCCCTGTTTCTTCTGGGGAAAATTGAATCAACCTTTCATTACTGCTAAATGCCTAATTACCTTATCGGCTGTAGTACAATCGAGCTTTAACCTTTCAACGCCAATATTGCGTGACCCAATTGTTACAACAGGAAATGAAATGATCCGATTTGAAGGGTTTTCACATTGTGCAGGTGTTTATGCTAAAGTAGATATTCTTCCTAACGGTCATGATGGTGAAATGCTTGCTACCGATACCACAAATGTAGATTTCAATCCACCAATGATCGCAGCACTTGGAAGTTTTAACAAACGTTCTAAAGTAACCTTATCGGTGGGTAAGGAAAGCGTAGGTGTTCATTATGAAGGTAAAAATGTAATTGAAAAAAAAGTACCACTTCCTGAAAAATGGATCAAAGGATTAACAAGTGTTCAGATCTATTTTGCAGATACCGAATTAAGACATGAATTCAATACCATACAAGCAATTCAATTATTCCGTTCTATTCCAAAAGGTAAACCTAAAACAGATTTTTATTTGATTAAAAGAGGGAATAAAGCTTTATTCAGTCCGGTAAAAACAAAAAATGCGATCTGTATTGGTGGCATACAAAGATTAAGATTGATAGAACAACTCGTTCCACTTTGTGATAAAATGATTGTTTTTGCTCACCCTGATATGCAATCAACTACCTGGCAATTATACTTTGGAGACATACGATTTTGTTTGTCTATTTCAAGAGAAAACTGGCGTGGATTTTCGGGAGAAGGTGCTGCTTTAGAGGCATTGATCGAAGATATTCCTGACACACTTATCAGTAACTATGATAAACTCGCGTATGCAAATCATACCTTCAATCCTACCCTATTAGCGGTTGAAACCGGACTCGACCTGAATAAGGTCAATAATCTTTCTGCACAATTATCAGCAATTGGTTTACTTGGTTACGATCTTGATGACAATGCCTTTTTCTATCGAAGATTACCTTTTGGACTTAGTAGGATCATGAACCTAAACCCAAGATTGAAAGGAGTGGAAAAATTACTTGAAAATAATAAGGTTCAGATCATATCTCAGGAAGATGGTAAAGTAGGAGCCAGAGTTGAAGGAAGTGGCGTTCATCATACTGTTCTACTTGAAGGAGACAAAGCCCGATGTACTTGCACATGGTTCTCAAGACACAAAGGAGAAAGGGGTTTTTGTAAACATATTCTTGCAACCAAAAAATTAATCAGCTAATGAACAACGAAGAAAAAATAAGATATTACGTAAAGAAAGAATTAGTAAAAAAAGCACAGGAGTTTACCGACCCTTTGACCAATGCTGAGTTAAAAGAACTCAGACCAGTTATTAAAGAGCTGTGTAAGGACTTATTAACCTACCAACAGTTAAATAAAAATACCTGGGGAACAAAAGGAACTTCTAAGCAATACGATATTTTAAATCACATTGGCGTTTATTGTCTTACCAAAGCTGATTTTAAAAAGTATTGTAATATCTGGCATTTTGAAAGAGATTATTTCAAGGCTAAGGAAATCATAGAAACCGGAAAAGTAAGTTGGTTACTGAATCATATTGCAAAGAACCACTGGTATAGTTATCTTGAACTAATGGACGCTAAATGCTCCGGCTATTTTGAACCTGAAAGAGAAGAATTAGCAACAAGTTTAGCAAATACTATTTCCGATTACGATTATAACGCAAAACCAAGGGTTACTTACACCCCTAAAAATCTTGAAATTCATCCTGAATCTATCACTGAGCATATCTGGTATTTATTTGAATATGAAACCAATATAAATCATCAGGACGATCAGCGTTATAGAAGACAAGAAGATACTTTTGATGAACCAGTTTGGAAATATACTTTTAAACAACTAATTGAAAAAGGCAAGATCGATCGAATAAGGTTGCTCAAAGAGTGTTTGTTGACTTCCAATAGGAATTTTAATAAAGTATTAAGTGGTTGGTTTTACGATCTAATGCTCTATTTAGAACCGAATAATGAAGAATTTATTGAACTACAACCTGAGCT
Organism: Chitinophagales bacterium; assembly: GCA_020628375.1. Taxonomy (GTDB): domain Bacteria; phylum Bacteroidota; class Bacteroidia; order Chitinophagales; family UBA2359; genus JAHDDA01. Next base: position 3,287 of record JAHDFD010000006.1, read on the forward strand.
ATTTAATGCATTAAGTAGTCAGCATTCTAAAATTGTAAATGGCGTATTAAAAGAATTCAAAAAGCTTTATGCACACGAATCGTTTGAAACGCAGGATTTCCTTGATAATACTGATTTTCTATTAAGTTCAGAAACAAAAAGCATTGCTGTTTCAACATTGATGATCTTCGATAAATTAGTAAAGAAAGATAAAAATCTAAAAGACGTTTTAGTAGAAAAATCATTAATGGCATTTAATTCTACATTTAAAGATGTGCAGTTAAGAGCGGCTAAATTCATTGCAAAATATGGTGATGAAAGCAATGAGAATTTAAAAGATGAACTTTCTTTATACGCAAGTGATCTATTTTCTGAGTCTAAGGCTGTTTTAGCAGAGTTTATTTCAGAAGAAGATCAGGATGCTTTAGAAGAAAATCTATATTACGAACCAGTAATAAATGTAGCTGAAGAAACGCGTATTTCTGAACTGAATGATATTGATGATCTTATCTACTTAGCGAGTCAATCTTTCGATAATAATGAGCCTTATCATTTCGATCTTTTATTACAGGGACTTTTAGATTTTCAGGAAACGTTAAAAGAAGAAGAAAATAAAGTAAAGCTTGAACCAGCTATTCAAAGAGCATTTAACTTATTAATGAAAGGAAGCAATTCTCAAACAGGGAATTTAGATAAAATATTAGCTAACTTTTTTATTAATTACGTACAACAGATTCTATTAACAGACAAGTCTGAAACCTCGATCAAATTCCAAAAAAGATTTAAGAAAGAAAAAGAAGAAGATGATGCTTACGCTAAACGTTCGGAATGGTATAATCCAGTTTTAGTTGACCTTAGAAAATGGAAATTCAGATCTCATCACAAAGGCACTTATCACCTTCCATTTTTAAATATACTAATCTTTGTTTTCGATCTGCTTAGAGAAGGTAAACACCAACAATTACTTTCTACTCCAAGCCATGCTCCATTCTGGATCGAGCCTCTTGTATTAGTGGAAAGATTGATAGAGTACCAACAGAAAAATCATACCATCTTCTCTTATGATCTTTGTCTTGCTATTGCTAGATGTTCAATGAATGAAACTGACACTAAGCCTGCTTACGATCTTGTACAAAAGGAATTAAAAGGTGAATTGAAAGAATTAATGACTTACCTTTTAGATAAAAGTGCAAAATTCCCCGAATTAAAGAATTATGAACAAGCACTATATCAGGCATATTTCAATAAAAAAGACCGTAAAGAATTTGAAAAAATTCCTGCAATAAAAAGCATTAAAAAAGCCGGTAATTATTTAGGTGATATTGATTATAAAGTTGAAATAGAAACTTATGATACAACCGACTGGGATTATAAATTGCGAAAATCTGTTCCGGTTCAAAGACAAAGAAAAAATCTTGAGATAAAAGAAGTAGAACTTAAAGATGGATTGATCGATAAGCTTAAAATGAAGCGTAATCGCAAACAAGTAACTTATGATTTCATCAATTTTGGAGACTATTTTTACGATGATGAACGCAACGATCTACCTAGAATTATTTCTATGTTTCCCAATAATTCAGAAATAGTTTTCAGTCGTTTAGTAAGCAGGTGTTTTGGTCATGATTGGTGGGAAGTGAACGAAGAAAAGATAGGCAATAAGATCTTTGAAATACTAATGGAAAATCCACAAAATCCACTTGAAGCTGGACATTTGATGATTGCCTGTTCTTTGTTTGCCAAACCAAAATCAGTAAAAGCCTATGCAGCTGAATATTGGAGTCAACTAGTTTCTCGTGATGCCATAAATTCAAATTTAATAGGAGAAATTATTGCTAAATTTCAATATATAGAATACTATCCGTTGAAACGATTCACAGACTTGATTAACGAGCAAATGATGAATCTTAGCCAAAAGCATAATACTGCTTTATTGAATACGATTGAAGCAGCCATACCTTTAATGAATAATAAACCAATTAAAAACACTAAAAAATTACTTGAGCTTTATAATGAACTTCGCTTAAAAGCTTGTAGTAATTCTCTTTCTGAAAAAGTGAATTTACAACTCGAAAACTGGAAAAGCTCTGGAACTTTGAAGAAAATAATCAAACAAATTCAAACAGCGTAAATATTGGAATACCCTAAAGAAATCATCAACTTTATAGAATTAAAGTTGACTTTAGACAACTATTGTTTGCCACATTTCTATCCAGAAAACATTCAGCAAATAGAAAATTTCCAAGATGGGTATAAATTCAATAGTTTAACCGGTAAAAACCTTATCGGAGAAAAAGAAGGTGATTTCAAAGAAAATTGGTTGGTCATCTGTTCAGGATATGCTAACGATCCTTTTATAGTTGACATTTCACAATCACACAGTGGTTATCCGGTAAGTTTTGCCTGGCATGGAACAGGCAAATGGGATTTGTTATTGGTTACAGATAGCTTAAAATACTTTACAGAACAGCTCAACTTATTAAAAGAGATAGAACTAAAAGCAAAAGATAGACAGCTTGAAATGGAAAAACATTTTGATCTTACTCAACCATTCTGGAAAGAAGTTTATAATGAATACTTTATTGAAGAAGAACCAGCAAATATTCAAAAAGAATTAAGTGAAGTTGATAAGCATAGAAATGCTTTATACTTTGAATTGAAACAACTTAACCAACAAAAGGAAAAAGGCGAAATCGATTTGAAAAGTTTTTTAAAGGCTAAGAGAATATTAAAACTAAAGCTTGATGCGATCAAAGATTGAGAATCAAGATAGTATCTTCAATATTTTTCTCAGTTATCATCTATTTTTGCAACATGAAAAAAGCAATATTCCCCGGTTCATTCGATCCTTTTCACAATGGACATTTAGATATATTGACCAGAGCCTTACCACTTTTTGATGAAATTGTTTTGGCAATTGGTGAGAATTCTTCTAAAAAATATCTTTTTTCTTTAGAACAACGCCTGGAAATGCTTAACAAGCAATTCGCTGATGAGCCTAAAGTAATTGTTAAATCATATAGTGGTCTTACTGCTCGCTTTTGTGAAACGGAAGGAATAAAATATATTCTCAGAGGTTTACGATCGGGAAATGACTTTGATTATGAAAAATCTATTGCTCAATTGAATAATGCTATTTCACCAGAATTAGATACTGTTTTCTTTATTTCTCCTCCACATTTATCACATGTAAGCTCTAGTATTGTTCGTGAAATTATGATAAACAATGGTGATGCAAGGCAGTTTTTACCTGAAGCAGTAGGGAATTATAAAATATAAAAACGATCAAAATTTGTCTTCAAATAACACTAAAGCTCAATTTACACTGTTTTAAAACAACAAAAAATAAAATTCTCCCTTAATCTATATACACACATAAAATGAATAAATTTTCATTACTTTTTTTAGCTTTATTTATTGTCGGTTCTTTAATATCTTGTGACACTGATGATGATGCACATAGTCATGAATCCGATGCAGTTTCATTAAACCTTGCCTATAATGTTGGAGGACAGGATTTTGCTTATGGTAACACTTACGATGTTGGCGGAACAGCTATTTCATTCGATTTTGCACAATTCTATATGTCAGGATTTTCTATAGTGGATGATAAAGGAAATATGACAATGTTAGAAGATGCTTATGTTTTAGCAAAACCTTCTCAAACCGATTACGTATTAGTAGATTTTGAGGGAGAACACATTCACATGTTCAATTTCAATGTTGGAATAGATGAAGCAACTAACAACCAAAGCACGGAAGATTTTACAGCTTACCCTGCTGATAGTCCGTTAGCATTACAAAGCCCTGAAAGCATGCACTGGAGCTGGAATGTTGGTTATATTTTCTTAAAGATCAATGCAATGGTCGATACTGATGGTGATGGAACGCCTGAAACAGCTACTGAATACCATATAGGAACAGATAACTTATTGACACCAGTTAGCGTTATGGTTCACGAAGATACAGGACATGACCACGAAGATGAAAAAATGATCGGTTTGAATTTCGATATTGCACAATTATTCAATGGTTTAGATTTATCAACTGGTGCTTCTACACATACTGGCGATAATATAGAGATGGCGCAAGCCATAGTTGCAAACTATGGAAGCGCATTCAGTAAACAATAAAATAACATTAGAACTGGTTATTAGTGTATGAAGCGTATTCATCTTTTATCATTAATAGTCGTTGTTTTAAATTGTTTTTCTTGTAAAAACGATGATAATAACAAAACTGAAGATGCTTTGTATGAGCTGGAAATTCCTTTGGGATTTCCAGCTTTTTCTATTGAAGAAGATAAACCTATAACTAATTTAAGGGTTGAACTTGGTAGAATGCTTTTCTTTGATCCGGTCTTATCCAGAGATAGCTCAATTTCTTGTGCTTCATGTCATCAGCCACAACATTTCTTCACAGATGGATTAGCAATTTCTAAGGGAATAGAAGATCGGGAAGGATTCAGAAATACACCTTCATTAGCTAATCTGATTTACTCACCTGTTATTTTTTCGGATGGTGGAACCGATAATCTTGAACTTCAGGTTTTAGCTCCAATTGAAGATCATAACGAAATGGATTTCAATATTGTTGATGCTGCTAACAGAATTGCCAATATTGATAAATACAGAGAATTATCCCTTTGTGCATTCGACAGAAAACCTGACCCATTTGTAATTACCCGATCAATAGCTGCTTTTGAAAAAACGTTATTAAGTGGTAACTCACCTTACGACCAGTATGAATTTCAAGGAAATTTGAATGCACTGAGTGAGGAAGAAATAAGAGGTAAAGAATTGTTTTTTAGTGATAAAGCCAAATGCACTAGTTGTCATTCTGGACATTTATTCAGCAATTTTTCATTTGAAAATATAGGTTTATATCAAGAATATGAAGATATAGGAAGAGCCAGAATTACCTTTTTATTCTCTGATGAAGGAAAATTCAAAGTGCCAAGCTTAAGAAACGTTGCTGCTACTCCACCCTATATGCACGATGGTAGTAAAGCAAGTTTAGCTGAAGTAATAGAACATTACAGTACAGGAGGTGCAGGACATCCTTTTCAGAGTACCTTGGTAAACCCATTGAATTTAACAGATCAGGAAAAATCTGATTTAGAAGTATTTTTGAAAGCCCTCACTGACTCGACCTGGGTAGAACCATTTCTGTAAAAAAGTTTTGGCGGTGAAGCAGAAGTAAGGCTGGAAGTTATTTTGATTTAAATCAGAAAATCTTAGCTAAATATCTGCAGGTCGGGAGACGCAGCAGAGGGAAATACCTGTTTTGGTCTGGGACGCACAGTCTCCTGACCAAAACCTTCACAGCCTTACATTTGAGTCACTACCAAAGTTTTATAAGTTTTATAAGTTTTAACTTCGCAGAACGAATAGTATTAAGTCTAATGACATTAAGTAAAAACGAAGAAGACTATTTAAAAGCATTGTTTCATTTAATTGTGGAACAAGGAATAGAAGCAGCAAGAACCAAAGAACTGGCTGCTTACCTGGATGTTGCACCGGCTTCAGTTAATGCCATGCTGAAGAAACTGAAATTAAAGGGTTTAGTTGAGTATGAAAAATACGGAAAACTACAACTTAGTCTATCTGGTCAGAAAATTGCCACACAGATAATAAGGAAACATCGATTATGGGAGACATTTCTTTATAAGAATTTGAATTTTAATTGGGAAGAAGTACATGAAGTAGCTGAGCAACTAGAGCATATTCAGTCTGAAAAGCTAATAAATGAATTAGATAAGTTCCTGGGCTTTCCTAAAATAGATCCCCATGGCTCCCCTATTCCATCTTCTAATGGAGATTATCAAGCGATTCCAAAGGTCTTACTTTCTGAAATGAAAGAAGGAAATGCCTGTAAAATTGTTGGTGTGAAAGAAGGATCAATAGAGTTTTTGAAGTATTTTTCTCAAATCGGTTTGGTTTTATCAAGTAATGTAATAGTAGAAAAAATTATTGAATTTGACAATTCGATGTTAATTTCATTCGAAGGAAAAGAAGAAACTATTTCCCAGAAATTCGCTGCAAATATCTTTGTTGAGATAGCAGCATAAAAAAACCCCACTGTAAAAAACAGCAGGGTTTACAATTAAGGTTATTTTACTAACGACTATCGTTGCTTAATTATTACTTTATTAGCTCCAGTTTTTCCAATAGCACGGATTCTATTAACAGCAACACCTAATTTTTTAAACTGATTTTCAATTTTCTCAGCTCTGATCTTACCTGTAATTTTGTCAATAGCAGGCTTTCCACTATCAGCAAATGCCTCAATAACGATCTTCATATCAGGATTTGCTTTCATCATTGCAGCAATTTTTCCGATTTCAGCAGTTCCTGCAGCAGTTAACTCTTTATCATTGAATGTAAGTCCCTTCGCTTCGAACTCTGCACCAGGCTTAGAAGCACTGAAGAAGTTCTTCATATCGGCAGAAGCTCCTGCAACTGCAGCACCCGCTGCATTAGCAGCATCTTTAGCACCATCTACTACTTTTCCAGCAGCATCTTTGGTTGCACTTGCAGCATTCTTAGCAGCATTTCCAGTTGCTGTAGCAGCACCTTTCGCACCATCTACTATATTTCCAGCAGCATCTTTAGTTGCATTTGCAGCTCCTTTTGCAGCATCGCCAACTTTATTAGCACCTGATCTGATTGCATTTCCTGTTGCGTTTGCAGCTCCTCTTGCGCCATCGGCAGCTTTACCTGCAACTTGCTCAGTCTTGTCCTTAACATTTGCGGCAGCATCTTTGGTTTTATCCATGCAGCCATCGCCCATAAATTTCCATAATAAGAAACCACCTAAAAGTAATAATAATAAAGGTAATAATTTACCTAAAATGCCACCACCTTTTGGTTCTTCCGGCTCAGAACGTCTAACGGTTGATTCTACTTCTCTTTTAGTTTCCTGAACTGTTTCTCTTGTTTGAGAGAAAGTTTCTTTTACTTCTTCTTTTCCAAAGTCAGCAAAGCCAAGTATATCAGATAATCCTGCAGGAGCAGCTTTTGCAATATGATCTTTCTGGCTGGCAAGTAAGCCTGCTAATCCCGAAGCATCAAGATTACGATCATTTTTCATTTTGCCTAAGAAGCTCATTATTAATGGTAATCCTAACTTTAATAAAGAAGAAGAAGAGCTTCTGCCGATTCCACTACGTGAGCTTATCAAATCAACGATTCCTCCTAATTTATTGCCGAAAACCATATCAAGTAATCCGCCACCTCTTTCCATAACACCATTAGAAATGTCTCCTCCACCGAAAACATCGCCTAATTTTCCAAGCATCGTACCATCGAAACCATTGTTTGTAATTGCATCGAATATTTGACCTGCTCCGCTTGAAGTTGAACTTTTTGACATTAAGCCACCTAATAAACTTGGTAACATAGAAGTTAGTGCATTACCAGTATTTCCTTTGTCTTCGCCAAGGAAACCACTGATCATACCGAGTGTAGAATCTCCACCGATCTGGTCAGTAATCAATTCTAATAAATTAATTCCCATTTTAATTTTTTTGGTTGAATAAAAATTTAGTTAAGAGTCTTCAGGGTAAATATATAAATATCTAAAATTAACAAAAAAGTTTCCAGATTTAACACTTTTTACTTTTTTAAGTCAACAATATTTGCTAAAGACACTCAATAATGAGACTAATATATTGATTATTAAGTCATTACAGAACAAGCTATTTCTTTATTTTTTTTTCAACAAAATTGAAAAATTCATACTGATTTATAAAAAAACGCTGTCAGAATTCCAAATCGAAGCTAATAGCTTATAGACATATAATCCTGACAACGTAAAAATACCAAAGTAGATAGCTATGTAATTCTAAACTTCGCTCAGGTGATATTTCGTTAAATTATGAACTGGTTGCTTAATGATCTTTCCTACATTTAAGTGATGTATTTTAGCTTCGTGCTTCAATAGATCCTGAAAATAAAAAGCTACCGAACCAATGAAATGGATTGGAACTTCTTTAAAGTTTTTATACTTCCAGACGTGAATTGTTATAAACTCAGAAAAACCTTTGTAGATAAATTTGCGTACCCATTCATCGTCTCTTGTATCTGATAAAAACCGCATAAAAGAAGCCAGATAAACATTAGCATGTTCTTTCATATATACTCTTTCAAAGATTTCCTGTTTATTTGTATTGAACCTATCTTCAAAAGCTTTACTGATGTGTGGTGGCAATTCCTTATATAGGTATAATTTCAGAAGTTGTCTTCCAAAATAAGCTCCACTTCCTTCGTCTCCTAAAATATATCCCAGTGCTGGCACTTCTTCATAAATATTCGTTCCATCGAAATAACATGAATTGGAACCAGTTCCCAAAATACAGGCAATACCTTCCTCATTTCCACAAGTGGCATAAACAGCTCCTGCCAAATCATGATCTACTGTAATTTCAGCATTTACAAAATAGTTTTGTAAACCTTCTGTAATAATCTTTTTGAAAAGCTCACTTGAACACCCTGCCCCATAAAAAAAGACCTTTTCAATACGCTTTGCCAACATACTCAGATCTTCATGTTCATTTAACTTATTCGTAATAAAAGAAGAGGAGTGAAAGAATGGATTAAAACCCATTGTACTCATTTTTTCTGATTTGAATCCATCTTTGTTTATGGCAACCCAGTCACATTTTGTAGATCCACTATCTGCTACTATTATCATAATTTGAAATTTCGGTTAAATTGCTAATATTTTTGAAATTCTCAGAAGTTCTTCATCGAATTTTCTTCTAGCTTCTATTGCTTCTTCAAACGGTGTGTATCGAAGTTTTCCTCCAACATCACCAATCATTACATTTTTTTTACCTTCTTTAAGAGCTTCAATCGCCCAAACGCCTAACTTACTACCTAATAACCTATCATAACAACTTGGTGTACCACCTCTTTGTGTGTGCCCTAAAATAGTAACCTTAGAGGTGTATCTATTATCTTTTTGTCCGACTTTGTAAGCTATTTCGGTTGCAGTTCCATTAGGATTACCTTCGGCAACAATAACAATGCTCGAAGTTTTAGCATTCTGAGACCCTTCTTTTAATGTTTCCATTAATTCATCCATCGTTGTCATCTTTTCCGGAACGAGGGCTGCTTCTGCACCACCGGCAACAGCAGTTCTTAGAGCTATAAAACCAGTATCTCTACCCATTACTTCAATGAAAAACAATCGACTATGAGAAGAAGCAGTATCTTTTATAGCATCAGTTGCTTTTAAGGCTGTATTGGTTGCAGTATCATATCCAAGCGTATAATCTGTTCCTGTCAGGTCGTTATCTATTGTTCCCGGAATTCCGACTATTGGAAAACCAAATTCCTCGAAAAAGATTTTAGCCCCTGTAAATGTACCATCTCCACCAATGGCAACTAAGCCATCAATTTTGGCTTCTTTGAGATTTTTCAATGCTTTTTTTCTGCCTTCTTCTGTTCTGAATTCATCGCTACGTGCCGATTTAAGTATTGTACCTCCACGTTGAATAATATTAGAAACAGATCGAGCATTCATATCGTAAAAATCCTTTTCTATAATTCCCTGATATCCTCTTTTGATTCCTACTACTTCTAAACCATAGTAAATACCACCACGAACTACTGCCCTAACTGCAGCATTCATACCTGGAGCATCGCCACCTGATGTAAAAACACCTATCTTTTTCATTTCACTTAAATTAGAATGATCTATTTTACAATTCCCAAATTAAAACCAAAGTTCAACCTTGCTTAAAATAAATTACACAGTAGACTTTAAAACGATTTTTTTTCATAAAATTATTTTACAATGTACAGACGTAGTATTGCTACGTCTCTATCAAAAATCGTTTTAAACTTTAGTACTTAATAAACATAATTTTACAACTATTATTTAAGCAATTTGTGAAAGTAAAACTTTATAATTGTTTTTTCGTAATCTATTCAAAAAGTATTTCAATAATTTTGCCTAAATTTCATTTGAAATCTATCATTGAATTTTTTGTCTAACATATCGGTTACTTTTAGCTTAAAAATAGCAACATTTTTTCTGTTGATCGGAAGGGCTTGGCAACACCTTGTGTGGCATACACCTCACTCAGAATTTTTCTGGGATGAAACATGGTGGGGTGAATTAGTCAATTCATTTGGAATAACATGGAATGATTATGCCAACAACTATATGAATTTCACCATGATCGATGCTATAGTTCAAACTATTGGCATCCTTTATCTTATAACTGCTTTTGCTATTCTTTTCTACAAAAAAACACATCGGCTAACAAGTGTACTATTGATCATTTCTCATTTGAATCTAGTGTTCTTGGCATTTTGTTATATGAAAGGTAAATCTTTTGCTATTGGTCAATTCTGGGAATATACTATTCAATTTATGATGCCAGTCTTACTATGGCTTTGGGTTCAGGAAAAAATAAATGTCCGAAAATTCATACTCATTTGCAAAATTTGCATTGCTCTTTCATTCACTTGTCATGGTTTATATGCAGTAGGCTTCTACCCTGTTCCAGGAAACTTTATCGATATGACCATTTCTATAACTGGATTAAGCCAGAATCATAGTTATATATATTTATTAGTAGCCGGTATATTAGACTTCATCCTAGCTATTGGCATTTTCAGTCCTAACAGAAAAATAGTTTTAGGCTTACTCGCTTATGCAACATTTTGGGGAATAGCCACTTCTCTTGCGCGGATATTTGCCTATGTACGTTTAGATTACTTCTGGGATCCATTTATGCAATGGATTCCACATACTATATACCGTTTGCCACATGGATTATTACCATTTGTAACATTCATAATGATCTATCAGTATGCAAGTAAGTCTCAAAAAAACATGGATGAACCAAATTTGAAACTCGCTAAGGAGTAACTTTGCAATTATGTCAAACGATATACTTGAAAATACCGATTCAGCCGTAGATGAAGGTTTAGCCCTACCTGTAATGGAACATTTTTACACGATACAAGGGGAAGGTTATCATAGTGGGAAAGCTGCTTATTTCATACGATTAGCAGGCTGTGATGTTGGTTGCGTATGGTGCGACGTAAAAGAATCGTGGCATACAAAGGGCTACCCAGTATTGACTATAGATAAAATTCTTGATTCAGTAAAAAAGCATCCGTCTGAAATAGTTGTAATTACTGGTGGAGAGCCGCTTATGTACAATTTGAACAACCTCACATCTGCTTTAATAAAAAATGGATTCAAAACTCATATAGAAACATCTGGAGCACACCCTCCAAGTGGGTATTGGGATTGGATTACTGTTTCTCCAAAAAAATTCAAAGCCCCACTTAAAGAAGCAATAGAGAGGGCCAATGAATTAAAGATAATAGTTTATAATAAATCTGATTTCAAATGGGCAGAAGAACATGCTGATAAGATTTCAAAAACCGATTGCAAATTATATCTTCAACCGGAATGGAGTAAGCAAAATGATATGATGCCACTGATTATTGAATATGTAAAAAACAATCCTAAATGGAATATTAGCTTACAAACACATAAGTACCTTGATATTCCTTAAAAAGAATAAGTTTGATTAAATTTATACCTTGTATCTATGTTAAATACAAAAACTATGGACAAAAGAACCTTTTTAAAGACTGGTTTACTTTCAGGAGTTGGTGCAATGGCTTCAACAACAGCCTGGGCTGAATCAGAATATGGAATTTTCACAGCAAATACTTTAGACGAAAACGGAGAATATGTACTACCTCCGTTAACGTATGACTATAATGCTTTAGAACCATATATCGACGAAAAAACAATGCGCTTGCATCATGACAAGCATCATGCAGGTTATGTAAAAGGCTTAAACAAAGCAACTAAAAAAGTCCAGAAGTGTATTGAAAGTGAAGATTATTCATTGATCAAACATTGGGAACGCGAATTAGCTTTTCATGGATCCGGGCATTTCCTACACACCATATTCTGGAAAATAATGGGCCCAAAGCAAGGTAAAAGGTCAAAATTATTGGAAAAACATTTGAATGATGACTTTGGTGGTTTTGACAAATTCAAAGCCTACTTTAAAATGGCATCAAAGAAAGTAGAAGGTTCTGGTTGGGGTATTTTGGCATACCAACCTCACGCTGATAAATTAGTTATATTACAGGCAGAAAAACATCATAATCTGACACAATGGGTTAGTATTCCTATTTTATGTATCGATGTTTGGGAACATGCTTATTATCTGAATTATCAAAACAACAGAGGTGCTTATATCGATGCTTTCTTCGATGTAATTGATTGGGAGGAAGTATCATCAAGATTAGATGCACTAAAATCTTAGAATTTCAGCTATATATTTTTTCAATTCTGATCAATTTTATAACTTATCATAAGGAATTCATTAAAACCTAATGGATTCCTTTTTTTATTATTGATTTTAAATCTTCTATTGGTTAACTTTGGCGTTTAATTTATATAAAAAACATATATCATGGGAAAAGGTGATAAAAGATCGAAAAAAGGTAAAATTAAGATAGGTTCATTCGGAAACTCAAGACCTAAGAAAAAGAAAACTGCTAAAAAAGAGGCATAATTCTTCTCACCATTAATTAGGTTTGATGATTTATTCAAACCTAAGAGTATATTTAAATTTCAAATTAATTTTAAACATACTCTAGTTTCAAACAATTATTGTTCAACATCGTTATAACCTCATGGAGAAAATAATAAAATCTGATGAGGACTGGAAAGCTATACTTACTCCTGAGCAATATAGAGTATTACGGCTTAAGGGTACAGAATATGCCTTTACGGGTGAATATGACAATCATTTTCAGTCTGGCACTTATCATTGTGCAGGATGTGAAAATCCTTTATTCCAATCTGAAGCAAAATATAATTCAGGATGTGGATGGCCAGCTTTTTCTGAAGCATTAGAAAAAGGTGCTGTTGAAGAGCATTTAGATAAATCACATGGTATGCTACGTACAGAGATCACTTGTGCCAGATGTGATGGACATCTTGGTCATGTATTTAACGATGGACCTATTGAGAAAGGTGGGTTTCGATATTGTATTAATTCAATAGCTTTAAAGTTTATTCCTCAAGAATAATTTCGTCGAGGAAATCATTTGCCAGATTTCAAAATATCCAATATTCTATCAGCAATTTTTCTATTATTAGCCAACCTTGGAACTTTATTTTGTCCACCCAACTTTCCTATTGAAGACATATATTTCTTAAATGTTCCTTCTGGTATAATATTAATTTTTAACCTTCTCAAGATATTACCATCGATCAAATCTTTATAATAGGTATTTTTTTCACACATTAACTGATCGAGTTTTTCTTCCATTTCATTTATAATAACATTTGCAGGTAAAGTCTTGAGTTCAATAAACCACTCGTGGTAAGGTATTTCTTCATCATTATTTTGCATCTTTGGCGCAACGGTAAATTCAATTAGTTCAAGATTAAAAGTATTAATTAAGTGCAATAAAGAGGCTTCTACTTCTTCGACGATTACGTGCTCACCAAATGCAGAAATAAAATGCTTGGTTCTCCCGGTTACGATAATCCTGTATGGATTCAAAGAAACGAATTTAACTGTATCACCAATATTATAACTCCATAATCCTGCATCAGTATTAAGTACAAGCGCATAATTCTTTTCAAGTTCAACTTCTGCCAAGGAAATTCTTTCAGGTTCATCGTCAAAAATCTTATCAGCTTCTACAAACTCGTAAAATATACCCGCATCTAAATTCAGTAGTAAACCATCATTATTAATTCTATCCTGATAAGCAATAAACCCTTCAGATGCCGGATAGGTTTCAATATATTTTACCCCTCGACCTACACTAGCTTTCATCCTTTTCGAATATGGCTGAAAATTAACTCCACCATGAACGATAACTTCTAAGTTGGGAAAAATTTCTTTTATCGTTCGTTTTCCAGTTCTTTCCAATAAATAGTCAAAATACATTTGTAACCAGGGCGGAATACCACTTATAAGCGTCATGTTTTCATTCACTGTTTCATCGACGATCTTATTCAATTTCAATTCCCAATCTTCAATGCAATTAGTGTTATAACTTGGTAATTGATTTGATCGAAGATAAGCAGGTATATGATGGTTGACTATACCAGACATCCTACCTGAAGGGATAATTCCTTCAGTATTTAACTCTGGACTACCTGATAAAAATATCATTTTCCCATTCACCCATGATGCCCTTTTCGTTTCATGAATATAAGCAAGTAAAGCACTTCTGGCAGCTCTAATATTGTGAGGTAAACTCTCCTTAGTCATCGGAATATACTTCACTCCAGAAGTAGTTCCGCTTGTTTTATTAAAATATTTTGGAATGCCTTTCCAAAGGATATTATCCCCACCATTGATGATTGAATCAATATAAGGTTTCAACGACTCATAATCTTGCAGTTTTACCTTTTCTCTGTAATCGTTATAGCTATAAATTTTATCAAAATCATGTTCCGTGCCAAATTTTGTTTGTCTTCCGATCTCTATTAAAGACTCAAACAATCTTTGTTGATTCAATACACTGTCAGAAACAATTCTTTGTGTTTTATTGTGCTGAAATCGAGCTAAACTTCTTGCGAGAAAGGTTTTGATCATCATCTTAATTTGAAGGAATTAAACTAGCATTATACCACTAAAATCAAATATTTATTCAGATAATAGTATAAAAAAAGCCCTGTATCAAAATTGATACAGGGCTTAAAATTATTATATAATTTCGAAAAACGAAATCATAAATATTACTTGATAAATCTTGTAGTAGCAGCTTCATTATTAACAGCCACATTAATGATATAAACACCAGCACCAAATGATGCAGTATCAATATTAATATCATTAGTTCCTGCATTAACATCTGCATTGTTATTATATACTAATTTACCAGTTACATCAAAAATCTGAATTGTTGCATCAGAAGTGTTCTGAACTGTAACAGTAATAACCAAGTTCTCATTTACAACTGTTCCGTTAGTAGTAACCTGAACAGGTGCTTCACGATCAACTAAAACAACATCAGAAACAATAGCAGTTACACCATCGAAGTCAGTTGCTTTTAAACGGTAGTAATTAGCACCTGTTAAAGGAGCTTCATCTACTAATTGGTATCCTTTAAGTACTACACTGTTACCTGCACCCTGAACGTTTCCAATAGCTTCGAAGTTAACACCATCTGCAGAACGCTCAACAGTAAAGAAGTCATTTTCAGTTTCAGTAGCAACTACCCAGTCAACATTATTTACATCACGATCTGCATACGCTTTGAATTCAACTAACTCAACTGCAGTTTTAATACAAGAAACTCCAGAAATAGGTAATTGAGTTGTACAGCCATTTGCATCTGTTGCAGTAATAACAACAAATTCATTGTCTAAGAATGGTCCTAATTGGATAGTGTTACCAGTTATAGTTGCACCATTAACAGCATAAGGAGCAGTTCCTCCTAATACATTGATAATTAAATCGAATGTACCATCAGCTACTTCAGGACAAATCTGAGTAAATCCTAAATCGAAACCATCACATACTTGTGGTTGATCAACACATGGCTCATCTTGTCCAACATTTAATGTTACCTGAGAACAAGTACTATTCGCATCAGCGTCTTCAGCAACTAAAGAGAACATTTCACCATCTGCAATTACAGTTTCGTAAACTGTTCCAGCTACTAAACCATTTCCAATGAAATCACCAGAAGGCATGTTATAAACACCTGAACCACCTGAAATAGTAAATGCTACTACATAAGCATCTTCACCTGACAAACAAATTGTTTCATAATCAACTACAATTGGATTAGGACATGCAGCAGGAGGTTGAACACCAAAGTTGTTTCCATCTGCTTCAGTAAGGATTTCACCTGAACCTAAATTGATAGGGAAGCTAATTCCAGTTGTTGGAGTAAATCCATCAGGTAAACCAGAAATAGTTACTGTGTAATCACCTGGCTCTAAACAGCTATCGAAAATATAAACTCCATTAGCACCAGTTATAACAGTACCTGCAACATTTCCATCTGCATCAGTTAAAGTAACTGTAGCGCCAGCAACTAATGCTTCACCAGCATCGTAAGCACCATTTCCATTTTCATCGATAAATACTACACCAGAGATTGAACCACATGGAGCGAATCCGAATCCATCATCTTCAGTAATATCATCACCAGGCTCAATTGTGAAGTCAATAGTAGTTCCAGTTGAGTTATAAGTATCATCTGGTCCACCACCAACAATTACAGTATAATCTCCAGGAGGTAAACCTTCGAAATCAAAATCTCCGTTCTCGTCAGTGATAGTAGTACCAACTACATTACCATCAGAATCAACCAAAGTAATTACTACTCCAGGGATGCCAGGCTCTCCAGGATCTTGCATTCCATTTCCATTTTCATCGAAATAAACAGTAGAACCAAATGAACCAGTATTGTCATCAGTACATCCGTCAGGTGTACTTAAGCTTACAGGCACTCCACCACAAGCAGGGTTGATATCAAATATATTAATTGTAACATTTTCACCAACATTGAAAGGACCAACATTGATTGGGCTTGAAACTGCATCACCAGCAGAGTTATTCACAAAGTAAGAACCACTACCACCTGTTACTGTGATTACAGCTGAGTAAGTTCCATCATTATTACATACTGTTTCTGCAGATGCAGATAAAGGATCTTCACAAGACTTAGCACATTCATTCGTATCTACAGTTACTGTAACATCATCACAATTACCTTCAGGGTCAGAAACTGTGAAGTTTACTTCTTCACCAGCAAGACCCGAAATAGTTACTAAACCATCATTATCAGTTTCAGAAACTGAACCAGATAAGTTATATGAACCTGAACCGCCTGAAATTGCAACAACTACGTTGAATGTTCCATCCTGGAATCCATTTGCATCAACACCACACTCAATTGTTGCATTAGCAGTAATTGGCGAATCACATGCAGGTGCAGGCTGGAATCCGAAATCGTTATCTAAGTTATCTTCTCCTTCTCCTAAGCTTACTTCAAATGAACCAGCAGTTGTTAATGTTGATCCATCAGGACCAGCTCCTACTGTTACTGTGTAATCTCCAGCAGGTAGGTCATCGAATAAGTAGTTTCCGTTTGCATCTGTTGTTGCAGTCATAGTGTTTCCATCAGCATCTGTTAAAGTTACTGTTACACCAGCAATACCTGGCTCATCAGCATCCTGAACACCATTTCCGTTTGTATCTTCAAATACTGTATCTCCAATAGAACCAGTTTCTGGAGCTGCAGGTTGGAATCCGAAATCATTATCTAAGTTATCTTCTCCTTCTCCTAAGCTTACTTCAAATGAACCAGCAGTTGTTAATGTTGATCCATCAGGACCAGCTCCTACTGTTACTGTGTAATCTCCAGCAGGTAGGTCATCGAATAAGTAGTTTCCGTTTGCATCTGTTGTTGCAGTCATAGTGTTTCCATCAGCATCTGTTAAAGTTACTGTTACACCAGCAATACCTGGCTCATCAGCATCCTGAACACCATTTCCGTTTGTATCTTCAAATACTGTATCTCCAATTGAACCAGTTTCTGGAGCAGGAGTACAATCAACAACAGTTAAAGTTGCAGAAGCAGAAGCATCTTCACATTCAGTTCCATCACTTAAATCTGCATTTTCTACTGTATAAGTTACTGTGTAGTTACCAGGAGTTAAGCCAGAAGCATCAACTGATCCATCAGCAGCAATAGAAGCACCACCATCAATTGACCAGCTTCCACCAGCATCTCCATCACTTGCAAACTGTCCAGAAGTTGGGTTAGCACTACCTTCCTGATCACATAATGTAAGGTCAGCAATAGAACCAGCGTTTACAGTTCCACATTCTTCAGGAGTACAATCTTCTGGAGAAACAACTGTAACAGGTAAACTTCCACAACCTGGATTGATATCAAAAACTACAACTGTTTGATCAGCACCAACAGTAAATGGTCCTACAACTACCGGGCTTGAAACAGGATCTCCTGATGAAGTACCAATGTAATATGAATCACTTCCTCCTGAAATTGTTATTGTAGCCGAGTAAGTTCCATCTTCATTACAGAAAGACTCTGAGCTTGCCGATAATGGCGCATCACACGCTTTATTACAGGCTGAAGTATCCTCATCAATAATTACAGGATCACAAACACTTTCAGGGTCTGCATCAGTAATAGTAATAGTAATATTTCCATCTGTTGAATTTCCACTTCCTACGATTGGCTCAGAACCATCATAGTTAGAAATATTCAAATCACCAGATATATTATAAGCACCAGAACCTCCGCTTACTGTTAAAGTGTAAGCATACAAGTTTGTTAAGTTACCATTAGCATCTTCTTCACAATCTAATATTAATTCAGCTGAAATAGGAGTATCGCAAGTTGGTTCAACTACAGCACAATCAACAATTGTTAAAGTAGCTGGGTTAGATACCTCATCAGCACATTCAATAGTACCATTTTCAACATCCTCATTTTCTACAGTGTAAATTACTGTGTAAGTTCCAACAGCAAAATCACCTTCATTTATAGTCCCATCAAATGCAACTCCATCAATTGTCCAAGTACCACCTGCATCTCCGTCAGAAGTAAATGTACCAGAACTTGGTAATGAACCATCAAATCCTTCACCTGAACCATTACATAAAGTGATATCTTCAACAGTACCTGCATTTACTTCAGCACAATCTTTTATACACTGGTAAGAATCTGAAATTGTTGCATCACAAGGAGCATCTAAAGTGAAAGTATATTGGAATCCATCTTCAAAAGCACCTACAAACACTAATTCTCCTACATTTACTTCACCATTATAAGTTCCTGAAACGATTGCAGGATTTGGTGTAGTACCTGTTACTAAGATGTATAAGTTATAAGTACCATCATCTTCTGTTGGACATTCAGCAATTGCTTCAATTGAAAGATCACACTCTTCAACTTTAACACAATCTTCACCTTCAACAAAAATTGTTTCAGAACAATCTGCAACGTTTAAGTCAGTAACTGTAAATGTACTAGATTCGCCAGTAGGTGCAGTAAAACATCCTACAGGTGGATCTATATTATATTCACCAGAACCTCCAGTAATATCGTAGCATATTAAGTAAGTACTTTCTTCACCTTCAACACATTCTGAAGTAACCGTTACATTCAAATCACATTCAAATGCTTTAACACAATTGATTGTTTCACTGAAAGAAGCAGTACAACCCGAATCAGCATCATCTACAACATTGAAATCAGCAGTAGCTCCATCATTGTAAACAACAATAATAGGAGAGCCGTCATT
The DNA here is from genome assembly GCA_020628375.1 of Chitinophagales bacterium. Classification (GTDB taxonomy): domain Bacteria; phylum Bacteroidota; class Bacteroidia; order Chitinophagales; family UBA2359; genus JAHDDA01. The sequence continues at coordinate 22,565 of JAHDFD010000006.1, forward strand.
TGAGCCATTGAAATCACCTAAAACAGTGTATGATCCTGATCCACCAGAAATAGTATAAACGTTTGTTTGGATTCCAGTTACATCATCACATTGCTCTTCAACAGTAATTGCCAAATCACATCCAGCTTTTGCACAGTTAATATCTTCTGAATAATCAGCAGTACATTCTGCATCAGCTGCATCAACAACCGAAATACTTGCAGTTTGTCCGTCAGAGTAAACTAAGATAATTGGAGAACCATCATTTTCACCTGAGAAATCTCCGTTAACAATATATTCACCAGAACCACCAGAAATAATGTAAGTATTTTGTTGAGTACCTCCAGTTTCGTTACAATCTTCAATTACTTCAATAGCAATATCACAACCTGCTTTGGCGCAGTTAATAATTTCTTCATAAGCAGCAGTACATTCTGCATCAGCAGCATCAGCTACTTGAATATTAGTTGTTTGACCATCAACATAGTCAACTGAGAAAGGCTCACCTGCTTCTACTGTTCCTGTGAAATCACCTGAAACTGAATATTCTCCTGAACCTCCAGAAAGAATAAAGGTGTTTGTTTGATCGTTAGTTACATCATTACAATCTTCTGAAACAGTAATCGTAATTTCACAACCTGCTTTTGCACAATTCACAATTTCTTCGTAAGAATCTGAACATTCTGCATCAGCTGCATCTACAACTTGAATATTTGTTGTTTGACCATCGATGTAGTCAACTGAGAAAGGCTCGCCTGCTTCTACTGTTCCAGTAAAATCACCAGTAATCGAGTATTCTCCTGAACCACCTGAAATAATGTAAGTATTCGTTTGATCATTTGTTATATCATTACAATCTTCTGAAACAGTAATAGTTAACTCACATCCGGCTTTAGCACAGTTTACAATTTCTTCATAAGCAGCAGAACATTCTGCGTCAGCAGCATCTGTTACCTGAATATTTGTTGTTTGACCATCGATATAGTCAACTGAGAAAGGCTCGCCTGCTTCTACTGTTCCAGTAAAATCCCCAGAAACTGAATACTCTCCTGAACCACCAGCAAGAATATAAGTATTCGTTTGATCGTTCGTTGTATCATCACAATCTTCTGAAACAGTGATTGTAATTTCACAAGCTGCTTTTGCACAATTGATAATTTCTTCGTAAGCAGCAGAACACTCTGCGTCAGCAGCATCTACAACCTGTAAGCTTGTAGCCTGACCATCAAGATAATCAACAGTAAAAGCCTCTCCAGAACTTACCGTTCCATTAAAATCACCAGAAACCGAGTATTCCCCAGAACCTCCGGTAATGATGTAAGAGTTCGTCTGGTCGCCAGTTGCATCATTACAATTCTCACTTACCTGAATCGCAATATCACAATCAGCAGCCTTAACGCAATTGACAGATTCACTAACAGAAGCTGTACAAGTATCATCAGCATCGTCAACAACGTTAAAATTAGTTGTTAATCCGTCAATGTACTCGATAGCAATCGGTGAGCCATCATTTGCACCATTAAAATCACCAGAAACTGAATAGCTTCCGGAACCACCTGTGATGGTGTAAACATTCGTTTGAACTCCTTCTACGTTGTCACATTCTTCGACAACAGAAATGCTCAAATCACACTGCGCCATCGTAACAAAAGAGCACGATAGTAACAATGCGAAAAAGAATAAAATTTTTCTCATAATGCAGTTTTTAGAAAATTTTTATGATTAAAAAAAGTAATTTTTCATTCTCAGAGAATTGGACATAGCAATTCAGCGTGTAAATATACGAACACTTTACCGCAAAATGGGCATACATCTTCGTATTTTATGTTGAATTAATATTAATTATTTATCAAAGTTGTTTTACAATTCAAACAAAACCGCTTTGACTAAAAAATATTTCATAGTTTACTTCCATATACCAATATTTTTCCTTCTAAATTTGTCTTCAAATATTCAACAATGAATTTAATTGAAGAACTTAAATGGCGTGGAATGGTCCACGATTACATGCCTGGTTTAGAAGACATACTAAAAAAAGAAAAATGCTCTGCATACTTAGGGACTGATCCTACAGCTGATTCGTTGCATGTAGGAAATTTATCTTCCCTTATGTTATTGATACATTTTCAACGATTTGGTCACACACCAATTGTTTTAATGGGGGGAGCCACGGGCATGGTTGGAGATCCTTCCGGCAAAAGTAAAGAAAGAAATTTACTTTCTGAAGAGGCAATTCAGAAAAATCTAGATGGGCAGCGAAAACAGATGGAAAAATTGTTTGATTTTAACGCCGAAAACAATCCAGCTGTAATGGTAAACAATTACGACTGGTACAAAAACATGAACTTACTCGATTTTCTAAGAGACGTTGGCAAACACTTGACTATCAACTATATGTCTGCTAAAGAGTCTGTAAAGAAACGTATTGATTCTGGCTTATCTTTTACTGAATTTTCTTACCAATTAATTCAGGGATATGACTTTTACTATTTGTGGAAAAACTATAATTGCAAAATTCAATTAGGAGGATCAGATCAATGGGGAAACATAACTTCTGGTACTGAATTGATAAGAAGAATGGAAGGTGGAGAGGCTTATGCACTCACTTGTCCATTAATTACTAAAGCCGATGGCACTAAATTCGGAAAATCGGAAGATGGTGCAGTTTGGCTAGATGCCGACAAAACTTCTCCTTATAAGTTTTATCAATTTTGGGTAACAACAAGTGATGCTGATGCAGAACAATACATTAAAAAATTCACTTTACTTCCTCAAGAAACGATCAATGCTTTAATAGAAGAACACCAAAAAGCACCTCATTTAAAGGTATTGCAAAAGAAACTTGCTGAGGAAGTGACAACTATGATACATGGTGAAGAAAATTTTAAGCAGGCTGTCCGAGCTACGCAAATCTTATTCAAGGGTACAAAAGACGATCTTATGTCTTTTTCCAAAAACCAGCTCATAGAGGTATTAGAGGGTGTTCCAACTCATAAGTTATTAAGAAGTGAACATGGTGAATCTCTTAATGCAATAGATTTTTTATCGGAACAAACAGGCATTTTACCTTCAAAAGGTCAAGCAAGAAGAGCCTTACAAGAAAATTCTATAAGAATAAACATGGAAAGAATTGGTCTTGATTACCAGATAACCAAAAATGACCTATTAAATGATGAATTTATTTTGGTACAAAAAGGAAAAAAGAATAAATACTTGGTAATTGTTGAATAAAATCACTTAGTGATTACTATTTTACATAATTTTGAAAACACCTGTAATTCTTAAAATTGCAGGTGTTTTTTTATGAAAACTCCAAAATACATATATTGTCTGATTGTAGTTTGGGCGTTAAGTACCCTTCTCTTTTCATCAGAATTGCCATTTTTTTGGGATCATATTTCCCTCATTTCAAATTTTTCATCTCATTTTTATGAACATGGTATCTTTCCCCCCATTATAGATCCAATTTACGATCATGGTCATCCTCCATTTTTCCCTATTTATATAACACTTTTCTGGCTTATTGGAGGAAAAACACTTTTTGTTGCTCATTTAGCTATGTTACCAATACTGATTTTAACTGCCTGGCAATGGATAAAATTATCGAGTAAGTTTATAGAAGAAAAATATTTATTAATTCCTTTTATAGGATTACTTGCTGAACCAAGTTTTTTAGCCCAAAGTACCATGATCAGTGGAGAAATTGCATTATTACTTGGTGTTTTACTCTCATTGAATGGAATACTTGAGAAAAACAATAAGCTATTATTCCTGGGTTTATTAATTTGTGGTCTCCTAAGTATAAGAGGAAGTGTTTGGTGTATAATCTTATATTTGAGTCATATTGCCTATATAGTATTTACTAAATCAAATGCCAATTCGACCAAATTAAAGTCTTTACTTAGTTTAATTACTCCTTACTTCATTGCAGCTGTATTCATACTAGGTTGGTATATTTATCATTATGTCGCAACCGGATATTTACTTGCCTCACCAAATTCGATTTGGGCAGATATGCACCAATGGAATTTCACTTCAGCTAATTTAATTTACCAGTTAAAAATGCTAATCTGGTGTATTGGTGATTTCGGAAGGTTTTTGATGTTTACTTTTCTATTTTTAATACTACTTTTTTCAGTTTTCAAAAAGCAATTGTTCGATTTAATCTCAAACAATGAGAAAATATTATTACTACTTATATTTCTCGTACAAACATGCTTAGTATTCTTTCCGATAATGATTTTCAGGGCTGGAATGTTAAGAAGGTATCTGATACCGTTTTACTTAATATCAATACTTTTCTTAGTGTTTTTAGCTTTAAAACTCTTTTCTCAAAAAACTTCTTTCTCTATAATCGGCTTAGCATTTATACTTATGTTCACAGGTCATTTTTGGGTATATCCATTAAAATATGCTCAAGATTGGGATGCATCTTTGGCTCACCTACCCTATTTTTCTATGGAACAAGAAATGAAAAATTATATCGATGAAAACAATATTTCTTTTTCTGAAATCGCTACAGATTTCCCAACATACACGAGTAGGCTTATAAGTCATTTAGATAATGATTCGAGGAAAATGAATCCGATCAGAAAAAAGGCATCTTCTAAAAATGGAACTGTAATAAAACCCTATACAGAATATAAATACGTTCTATATAGTAATATACATAACAGACTTCTGGAACATGAGTACAAGGCACTTCATGATAATGATAAATGGCAAATGATAAAACGATTGGAAAAAAGGAATGTATTCATAGAATTATTCCAACAGAAATAATTTATTCAATATTTTCGTTTTCGAGCTTTTTTGCAGAATTTGGTTTTTTGAGAATTGCATAACCATTAACAACAAAGCCGATCAGAATTAAAGCAGGCGCAAGGGTAATCCTCTGAAAACTGTAAATGCTACCGTCTTCCATATTTCCACCAATCATTAAAATAAAACCCAAAACAATTAAGGCAATTCCAATTAATACAAGAATATAATTGGATTTATCAAACAACATTTGGTGTTTATGCTTTCCCATGACGAATAATTTACTACAAATGTAAACAGATTAATTGTTAATAAAGGTCATCTAACCTTGTTTTAAGGTATTTTAAAACTGCCTGATAAGTGCTGACATACGATAATATTGCTCCTAAAGCTACAATTATTAAGCATAATACGCCATAAGTTCTTGCATCTTCCATGACTTTCAAATAGCTGAAATTAGCATTGGTCAAATACAAAATTCCCGCTAATAAAATACTGGCTAACACACCACTTAGAATGCCATTAAACAAACTTTGATTTAAAAATGGACGAGTAATAAATTTGCGTTCAGCCCCAACGAGCTGCATACTTTTTATCAGAAAGCGATTAGAGAACATTGCCAGCTTGATCGTATTATCAATCAGAATAAGTGCTACGAAGAAGAATAGCCCACTCAAACCAAGCAAAACCATTCCTAATCTTTCTACATTATCGTTGATACTTGCCATAAGATTTCTCTGATAATACACCTCTTCAACCATTGCATGTCCCGACCATTGCGCCTCTATTTTTTTTAAGCTATCGGTATTTGCATAATCTTCTGTGAGGAAAATATTGATAGAAGAGAATAATGGATTTTCACCACCTAGCAACTCAGTAAAGTCTTCACCGTATTCTGTTTTAAACTCTTCAGCAGCATTTTCTTTAGAAATATATTCTGAAGATTTCACATAAGACTTTTCAGCGATTTGTTGTTGAAAAGTCTGTAATGCTGCTTCATCTGCTCCTTCATTCAATACAAAAGTAATTGCCAGATTTTCTTTCAAATAGGTTGAAACTTTTCTAGTATTAATAATTAATACCAGCATTAATCCAAAAAGAAAAAGTACTAAGGTTATACTTAGAATTGCATAAAAATAAGATGGCTTAGATTTCTTAACTTCTTTATTTCCCTGATGAAGCATAGAGATTTTTCTCGTGAATGTTTATCAAAAATTGAGCGATGATGTAAAGATAAACATTAAAGTATTTTTTGTAATGAATGAATATAAAATATCACTTATTTACCAACCAATTAATTCCTTTTTTCAAGTTTAGTTGTGTAAAATGTTCAGCACTCCCCTCTTCTACCTTAAAATCATAATGCCACTCTACCTTAGGAGGCAAACTCATTAGAATAGATTCAATTCTTCCAGCTGTATCTAATCCGAACTTAGTTCCTTTATCATAAACCAAATTAAATTCAACGTATCTGCCTCTTCTTACTTTTTGCCACAACAATTCCTGTTCTGTATATTGTTCATTTCTTCTTCTTTGAACTAATTCCAAATAGCTAGGTAAAAAGGTTTTTCCCACATTCTGAACAAACTTCCAATTTTCTAGTTTCTCTTCTGAAGTTTTTCCAGTCAATCTATCAAAGAAAATCCCGCCTATTCCCCTAGTTTCGTTTCTGTGTTTTATGAAAAAATAATCATCAGCCCATTTTTTAAACTTAGCATAATAATCTTTGTTTGACAGATCACAAGTTGATTTTAATTGCTGGTGGAAAAAGCGAGCATCTTCCTCAAAGACATATATCGGTGTAAGGTCTATTCCACCACCAAACCAATGTGTTCCATCTTCTAACTCAAAAAATCGAACATTCATGTGAATTATTGGTACTAGAGGATTCGATGGATGAATGACAATAGAAACCCCTGTAGCAAGAAACTTGCCCTTAGTAACATTTATAGCATTGGCGATCTTGTCGGGCATTATTCCACTAACCGCAGAAAAATTCACACCACCTTTTTCAATAACATTCCCATTCTGGATAATTCGCGTTCTGCCACCTCCACCTTCTCTGTGTTCCCAAAGATCCTCATGAAAACTGGCAGCTCCATCTTCTTTTTCTAAACCCAAACAAATTTCGTCTTGTAATCCTTTAAACCACTCAATTACTTCTTTTGAAAATTCATTCATAAAAAACTTCAATAATATGTTGCGGCAAAGTTCTTACTTGGTTTTAAAAGAATTATCTCAGAAAAGTAATTTTTAAGGGCTTTTTACTTACAATTAAGATCGAAAACCGGAGTTAGGGCAACATTACTCATATTTCTGGCTCTATCCATGATCTGAACTTCAAATTGTGTTGGTTGAACATAGACTGAATCAATTTCACAACGCCATGTACCAAACATGTTAACCTGAATGGTCCCTGATATATCGTCTTCAGCTCCTAATGGTGGCACATATTCTGAAATCGAAAACTCAGAAGTTATATCCAATAATGGATCGGTTATAAATATATTAGTAAAGGTATCGCCTTCTGCTATACTTATATCTCCGTCTCCATCCTGATAGGCAATTTGTAAAATAATGGAATTCGTAAAATCATCTTCCTCAAAAAAGTTTCCATTAATAATATTAACAGAAGTTATTTCAGGAACTTCATCATATTCAGGTGGTTTAATGCAGGCAGATAAGCCCAACATAAGAAAAAAAACTAATAAATATGTATTTATAAATTTCATATTCTGGAAGTCAATAAGTTTGAACATTTTAAATTTACAAGCTAATTCTTAACCATATAACGCGAATTGACACTACAAGATTACAAAAAGGCAATATTAAATATTAAAAGTATAGAAGATTTCAATATTTTGGTTGAATGGGCTTACCATTATCAATATAAAAACAATTCAATATTTAAAAAATGGTTGGATTTTTTACCTGATAATACTACAAATTTTCTACCGATTGAATTATTTAAGTCCTTCAAAGTTAAAGATAAGCTACCTGAAAAAATAATTTTCACAAGCAGTGGCACTTCCGGAATAATTACTAGCCAACACCTCGTACATGACATTACACTTTATGAACAAAGTTTTGAAAAAGCATTTCAATTTTTCTATGGTTCTTTAACTGAATATAATATTCTTGCACTACTACCTGCATATCTGGAACGTGAAGGTTCTTCGCTTGTATATATGGCAGATAAAATGATTCAACTTTCAGGCAAAGAATCGAGCGGTTTTTTTCTGAACAATTATGAACAGTTAATCAATACAATTCGCACTTTGGAAGCAAAAGGTGAAAAATCTATATTACTTGGAGTTTCTTTTGCACTTTGGGATTTAGCAGAACAATACAAACTTAATCTGAAAAACACCATAGTAATGGAAACCGGTGGCATGAAAGGCAGAAGGCCGGAGATTACGAGGGATGAATTACATAAACTCATAAAAGATGCCTTGGGTGTTCAAAGTATTCACTCAGAATATGGAATGACGGAATTACTTTCACAGGCATATTCCAAAGGGAATTCTATTTTCGAATGTCCACCATGGATGCAGATTAAAATTTATGACCTCAATGATCCTTTCACAGAATTAGCCGAAGGTAAAACGGGGCGCGTTCATATTATTGACTTAGCCAATATACATTCGTGCTCTTTTATTGCAACTTCCGATTTAGGCCGAAAATTTGAAGATGGAAATTTTGAGATACTAGGCCGAATAGACAATTCAGACATAAGAGGTTGTAATCTTTTAGTACAATAAAAAAGAGCCAGCGTTTGCTGGCTCTTTTACTTATCTTTGATTAGCTTTTTTGAGGTCTTGGCGGACGCTCTAATAACACTTTTCTTGACAACTTCAATCTTTGTTGATTGTCAATTCCAATAAGTTTCACTTTAACAACATCGCCTTCAGCAATTACACCATTCAAATCTTCAATACGTTTCCAAGAAACTTCCGAAATATGTAATAAGCCTTGTTTACCAGGTAATATTTCTACAAAAGCTCCATAAGGCATTATTGACTTAACAACTGCATCATAAATTTCACCTACTTCTGGTTTAGCAGCAATACCTTTCACTCGATTAACCGCTCTGGTAACTCCATCTTTATTAGCTCCGATTATGGTTACATGACCATGCTTTCCATCATCACTCTCTTCGATCCAAACTTTGGTATCAGTTTCTCTTTGAAGTTCCTGAATATGTTTTCCACCAGGTCCGATGATTGCACCAATAAACTCAGAATCAATCGTTAATTTCTCAATTCGAGGAGCGTGATCTTTATAGTCCTCTCTTGGTTCAGAAATAACCTCATTCATTTGCTCAAGAATGTGTAAACGTCCTCTTTTCGATTGCTCTAAAGCTTCTGTCAAGATCTCATAAGAAAGTCCATCTACTTTAATATCCATTTGGCAAGCGCAAATACCATTTTCAGTACCTGTTACTTTAAAATCCATGTCACCTAAATGATCTTCATCTCCTAAAATATCAGAAAGTATTGCGTAACGATCACCATCTGAGATCAAGCCCATTGCAATCCCTGAAACACCTGACTTCACTTTTATACCTGCATCCATCAGTGCCAATGAACCTGCACAAACGGTTGCCATAGAAGATGAACCGTTAGATTCTAAAATATCTGAAACGACACGAACTGTATATGGGTTTACTTCCGGATCTGTTGGTAAAACTTTACGTAATGAACGTTGCGCTAAATTTCCGTGTCCAACTTCACGACGACTTGGTCCACGCATTGGTTTAGTCTCACCTGTTGAAAATGCCGGGAAATTGTAATGTAACAAGAAACGATCGTAATACATTCCATGAACATTATCGTGCATTTTTTCATCATCTTTAGAACCTAAAGTTACCGTAGTTAAAGATTGTGTTTCACCACGAGTAAATAAGGCTGAACCATGTGGAGAAGGCAATAAATTTACTTCCATTGCTAATCCACGTACTTCATCTAACTTACGGCCGTCTAAACGAACACGATCGGTTAGTACCATCTCACGAATTATTTTTTTCTCTACTTTACTGTAGTATGCACTTACCAGATCAGCAGTTACATCATCCGTTTCTTCTGTAATGAATTCGGCTTTTACTGATTCTTTGGCTTCTTTAAGAGCAGCTTTACGTTCATGTTTTTCACTCGCACTTGAAGCAATTTCGTAAATACGTTTACCTATAAATTCCTCGATCTTAGCTTTTAATTCTTCATCAGAAGGCTTTTCTTCTAATTCACGAACCATATCGAACTTACCACAAGCCTTTGCTAATTCATTTTGAATTTCGCATTGCTTACGAATGTGATCGTGTCCGAACTTCATAGCATTTAGTAATACCTCTTCAGAAACCTCATCCATTTCACCTTCTACCATCATAATATTATCGGCAGTAGCGGCAACGATAATTTCTAAATCTGCAGATTCTAATTCTGAACGAAGTGGATTAACCACGAATTCTCCATCAATACGTGCTACACGAACTTCAGAGATCGGTTCAGCAAAAGGAATGTCGGAACAAACCAAAGCAGCAGATGCAGCAAAAGCAGCTAAAGCATCTGGTAATACTTCTTTATCAGCAGACACTAAGGAAATGATTACTTGAGTATCATGGTAATATCCATCAGGAAAAAGTGGGCGAATTGCTCTATCTACTAAACGACAAATTAATATCTCATAATCTGATAAACGCGATTCTCGTTTTAAGAATCCACCTGGAATACGACCTGCACCTGCAAATTTCTCTTGATAATCAACAGATAGTGGGAAGAAGCTAGCATCTTTTCTTGGTTCTTTACCAGAAACAACAGTAGCTAATATTGCAAGATCATTACAAGTTAACAAAATAGCACCATCAGCCTGACGAGCCATTTTGCCCGTCTCTATTTTTATAGTTTGCCCATTACCAAGATCAATAGACTTGGAAAAGGCTTGTAAATTAAGACTCATTTTCTTTTAATTTGGAAAGTAAAAAGGGATAGCCATAAGCCTATCCCTTTAATAAAATTTTGAATGTGGGTGCCTTAAGCCCCCGATATTTCAGGTAGGCTTATTTTCTGATACCTAACTTCTTGATCAATGCACGGTAAGCTTCAATGTCCTTACTTGCGATGTACTTTAAAAACTTCTTACGACGTCCTACCATTTGTATTAATGAACGACGAGAGTGATTGTCCTTTTTCTGTCCCTTAAGGTGATCTGAAATGTGGTTAATACGTGCTGTTAATAGAGCAACTTGAGCTTCTGGTGAACCAGTGTTTGATACACTTCCTCCGTACTCTTTAAAAATTTCTTCTTTTGTTTCTTTAGATAATGCCATTTTGACAAGTTAAATTTTTAATCCTTTAAATTCGGGTGCAAATATAAAACTTTTATTATTTATTTGAATAGTAATTCTTTGATAAAAAAAGAATATCTGTGGGCAATTTGTATAATATTCATTATAAAACGCAATAACCAATTGTAAATAGAATGCTCAAAAATAAAAACCCTAAAACCTGGGGAAACGGTTTAGGGTATTAAATATCAATGGAAATTGCCCAAAAGGGAATAGATTAATGGAGCAAGTTTTGATTACAAATATAACTAACTGTTAAAGAATTAAATTGCTCCAAATAAACCAATAAATTATCTACAAAACTGTAACTTTACAAGCAAATTAAAAACATAAAACACTTATTTTCAACACCTTAAACCACAACTTTGAAAACAAAATCTAAAAAAAATCTTGAAATTTTCGCCATTATTTCTACTATGAGTATTAAAGAACGAGAAGAATTTTTACTTGAAATTGAACACCTCCCTATATATCATACTTTCTACAAATTATATTTTCAAGAAGGATTTGAAAGTGCCATTGATTTTTACAGCTCACAATTCAAAAATATTTCTCTTAAAACACTGAAAACATACAAGTTCAAATTCCAAGAAGAGTGTAAAAGATTATTAACTAAACATCTTAACAACAAAATTCTTCCAAACAGAATAGACAATGAAGAATTAATAAATGATGGTTTGGCATTTGAAAGCAGAAATCTATTTAAACTAGCAAAAAATAAGTTCGAGTTAGCAACAGAACAAACTTTCAAATTCCAACAGTGGGAAAAGCTTTACGAAGCTTCGAGATTACTGATCTGGATAGATCTGATGATCGGAAAAGAAAATCCTTATGGATATTCTAAAGGTTTACATTATAAAAAGTATGCCGTAGAAGCCATGCAGGAAATCATCTATCAAAGAGAAATGCTTTTAAAAATATTCAAGGTAGAACAAACTGATAATAAGATAGAAACAATAGAAGCATTAATAGCAGACCTAGAAGCTGACAAAAGCTTCAGCCCAGACTCTTACACTTCATATATGGGACAATACTATAATATCACTTTGAAAAAAATATTAGCTAAAAAGCAAAATAATTTACACGAGTTACATAATTATACCGCTCATTTATTGAGCCTTTTAGAAGATAGTAAATATTTAAAATCAAGTTTGATAGAAAGATATATTCATGAGTTGAGCCTGATATGTGTTACGCATAATCGCTTAGGGAATAAAAAAGCTTATTCTGAATTTAAAGATAAATTGAGTGATTTAGCAAAATCTGTCAGAAAATTCCGAATAAGAGTATTCAGACAATTACATCCTGAAGAGATCGCCCTGATAATTGAGAAAAACAAGATTGATAAAACAAGAGTAAAAGCGATTGAAAATGAATTTGAAAACATTAAAGACGGCTTAGATTATTCTGCTACCTGTGCCTATTATTTGAATATGGTTATTCTCTTCTTTTCTTTCAAAAATTATGATCGTTCTTTTGAATACCTAATGGAATATTATCACTTTAGAAAAACGAATAATATTCAACATTCTAATAACCACAGATTAGCTGAAGTTTTTCGTATAGTCCTTCAATATGAAAAAGGGGAAATACTTCATATACGAAATGCTGCTAAAAACTGTAAGAAGAATCTTCTTAAGATAGGTGAATTATATGAAGTAGAAAAACACCTGATCGCTTTTATATACTCAAGCTTCAATTTCACCTATAATCATCAATCGAACCGATATTCTGAAGAAAAGGCATTGAACAAACTTAAACTCAAATTAGAACAGGCTGTTAAAGAAGATAAAAATGAACAGCTATATCTGGATAAATTCCAAAACTGGTTAGAATGGTGTAATAGTAAGCTTACTAAATATTAGGAGAAAACTGATTATAAAATTTTGAATGCCGGCTTCGACAAGCTTGATTGCGAGTCCAATCAGCAACCGAAATTATGCGGTCAGTGAGCTTGTCGAACTGACTTTACAATAATTTTCGTAATAAGGTCCATTCTATCTTAAAAAATCGTTATTTTGCAATAGTTGAAACAGCAAGTTCTTTAAATAACTATTTTCGTTTATTAGTCTTAACTGCTCATCATGCAAATAAATAAACTTTCGATCATTATTCCCGCATATAACGAAGGTGCAACTATTCATTTGATCTTAGATAAGTTATCTGAGTTGAGTTTGGTACAAAATATTCAAAAAGAGATCATTATAGTAAATGATTGTTCAACAGATAATACCAGAGAAGAAATATTAAGATATAAAGCAAAGTATCCTGCGTTGAATATCATTTTTGAAGAACATGAGAAAAATAAAGGAAAAGGAGCCGCTTTGCATACCGGAATTGCCAAAGCAAGTGGTGAATTTCTAATAATTCAAGATGCTGATCTCGAATATGACCCAGAAGAGTATAATGATATACTTCAACCTGTTCTTAAAGGTTTTGCAGATGTCGTTTATGGCTCACGTTTTATGGGTAGCAATCCACATAGAATTCTTTTTTTCTGGCATACGATCGGAAATAAATTGCTCACTTTTCTTTCCAACATGTTCACCAATCTGAATTTAACAGATATGGAAACCTGCTATAAGTTATTCAGAACGGAAATGATACAATCGCTCGACCTAAAAGAAAAACGTTTCGGATTTGAACCGGAAGTTACGGCAAAAATTTCCAGAATACCAAAAGTAAGAATTTACGAAGTTGGCATTTCTTATTATGGAAGAACTTATGAAGAAGGAAAGAAAATTGGATGGAAAGATGGCATAAGAGCAATTTACTGCATCCTTAAATATGGCTTATTCAGAAGATGAGAATCACCTCTAAAATAGCATTACTTTTTTGTATTTTCTGGCTTTGTTTGGTACATGCCTACTATCCCAAATGGACAAAAAGTATAGGGGAGGCAACCATTTCCTGGGACGTTTCAGGATATTATATGTATTTACCCGCTCTATTTATCTACAAAGACTTAAAAGATTTTTCATTCAAGTCAACGGTTTTAGAAAAATACAAACCTACCCCAAATAACAATCAGGCATTTTTACACGAGAGTGGCAATTATGTTATGAAATACTCCATGGGACTTGCTGTTCAGTACAGCCCTTACTTCTTTATTGCTCACTTATGGGCATCAAATTCTTCTAAGTATCCAGCCGATGGTTTTTCTTTTCCTTATCAATTCATGCTTTCATTCGGAAGCTTAATAACTGCCTTTATTGGATTATATTATTTACGAAAAAGTCTCAAAGAATATTTCGATGACAAACCAGTAGCCTTGGTGCTTCTCTTAGTTGTTTTGGCTACAAATTATCTGAATTATACTGCCATAGATGGTGCAATGTCTCATAATTTCCTATTTACCCTTTATAGCTTACTTATTTACAATACCATACAATTTTATAGATCTGCCACATTAATCAGATCTATTGGTATAGGCTTTATTGTTGGCTTAGCTGCACTAACTCGTCCCACCGAAATTATAGCTTGCCTGATTCCACTGCTTTGGGGATTGAATGTATTTTCAAAAACAGCAATCAAAAAACGGTTTAGCTTCTTTAGCACCAATTTATTTAAAATTCTTACTTCAATAATAGTTGTAGCAGCCGTAGGTTCTTTACAGTTATTTTATTGGAAATATGTAACCGATAGCTGGATCGTTTACTCTTATCAAGATCAGGGATTCAGTTGGCTTCAACCGCATATAGAAAAAGGGCTGTTCAGTTTCAGATGTGGGTGGCTGATTTACACTCCAATAATGGGGTTTGCCGTACTTGGTTTAATTCCTTTGTTCTTTAAAAAGAAAATACTATTTTTTCATTCTATTATATTTTGTAGCTTATTCATTTACATCACTTTCGCATGGGATATTTGGTGGTACGGAGGAACACTAGGTCAACGTGCCATGGTACAATCTTATCCTGTTTTCCTATTCCCGATGGCTTGTTTCTTTATTTGGACAGAGAAACAAAATAAGTTTTTCAGATACTTCATTGGCTTTTTATGTATTGTTTTTATTTACTTGAATAATTGGTGGACTTATCAGGCGCATGGTGGTGGCTTATTTCATACCGAACAAATGACCAACGCCTATTTTTGGCAAGTTATAGGTAGATTTGAAAAGAACCCTGAGCATTTAAAACTATTAGACACTAATGAATTATTTAAAGGAACCCCAAAAGATCTCGAATTGATCTATTCAAATGACTTTTCTGATCCTGAACTAAAGTCAGATTGTTCAGATAAAGAATTAATTTGTTTAAATAAAAACTCAATCAGAAAAAGTGATGAATTCAAATTCAAAACTCCACACAAAAATTTCGACTGGCTGAGGGCTTCGGCTGATTTTACTATAGGACAAAAAGAATGGTTCTATTGGCACATGAGTCAATTTGTAATAGAGTTCAGAAAAGATAATATGCTGATAAAGAAAAAAAAGCTTAGAATAGAAAGATTGATTCTTCATGATGGTTTAACAAAACAAATTCACTTTGATATTGAAAAACCTAAAGATGAATTTGATAAAGTATGTATTTATTTTCAAAATGAACATGGCAAGAAATGGATAGAGATAGATAGTTTAGAAGTAGCAATTTTTTCAGAATAATTGCTAACTCGTTGTAAATTTTGTCATACAATTTAAAAATACACTGTCATTATGGCTTTAATTATGGGCATATTCTCGTCTGGCTTAGCATTTGACAAAAATTAACCATTCGCAAATAATTAGCTGTGATAAAGCAGTTAAATTTGCACCTAATTTCAAGCTGTTTGTGTACAAGTAGTTCTTTGAACTTTAAATGACTTGAATTCAGACTGATATTTTTTTCATTCAAGACTTGTATAAACAGGTAATTAAAACCGAATTGAATCATGGGTTTTTTCAATAAAATAATTAGCAAATTCACTGGTGGTAATAAATACGAACGTGATGTTAAGGATGTAATTCCTTATGTTAAACAAATCAACGAAATATATGGTCAGCTTTCTTCACTTTCAGATGATGAACTGAGAGGAAAAACTCAGGAATTCAGAGCCAAGATCGCCGAGCACTTAAAAGAGATCGACACTAAGATCGAATCACAGAAAAATGAAGCAAAAACGAATGCTCAACTAACTGCCGACGATAAAGAGGAAATATACAAAACTGTTGATGCACTTGTTAACGAACGCGATAAAGAGCTTGAAGTTGTATTATTACAAATTTTACCAGAAGCATTTGCGGTAGTAAAAGAAACCTGTCGTCGTTTCAAAGATAATGATTCAATACGCGTAAAAGCAAATCAGTTGGATCGTGATCTTTCAGTTGTAAAAAATCATATTTCAATTGAAGGTGATTATGCTATTTACCAAAGTGAATGGGAAGCAGCCGGAAATCTCATTAAATGGGATATGGTTCATTATAATGTTCAGCTAATTGGTGGTATAGTTCTTCATCAGGGTAAAATTGCAGAAATGCAGACCGGTGAAGGTAAAACACTTGTAGCTACTTTACCTGCTTATCTGAATGGTTTAGCAGGACAAGGGGTTCATGTTGTAACTGTGAACAACTACCTTGCAAAACGTGACTGCGAATGGATGGGTGGTATTTTCAACTTCCTGGGCTTAACCGTAGATTGCATCGATAATTACCGTGCAAATTCTGAAGACAGACGTAAGGCTTATTTATGTGATATCACTTACGGTACCAATAATGAATTCGGTTTCGATTATCTGAGAGATAATATGACACGCTTCCCTGAAGAATTGGTACAGCGCAAGCACCATTTTGCAATGATCGATGAGGTAGATTCTGTATTAGTTGATGATGCAAGAACTCCATTAATTATTTCAGGACCTGTACCACAAGGCGATAAGCATGAATTCCATGAATTAAAGCCAAGAATCGAGCGTCTTGTCGCAGAACAGAAAAAATTGGCTTTAGATTGTTTGTCGGAAGCTAAAAGATTAATTGCTGAAGGTAAGTCTGATGAAAAAACCGGTGGACTATTTCTGTTCAGAGCACACCATGCTTTTCCAAGATATAAGGCATTGATCAAATATTTAAGTGAGCCAGGTATTAAAACAATAATGCAAAAGGCTGAAAACTTCTACTTAGCTGAACAGCAGAAAAACATGCACATTGTTGATGATGAATTGTATTTCGTTATCGATGAAAAGCAAAACTCTGTTCAGTTAACGGATAAAGGTATCAACTTGATCACTAAGTCAGGAGATGACCCTGAGTTTTTTATTGTTCCGAATATAGGAGCCAAACTTGCTGAGATCGACAATTCTACTTTAGAGAAAAATGAAAAAGTAGCTAAGAAAGATAAAGTACTTCAAGATTATTCGGTTAAAACGGAGAGAATTCACTCGATCAATCAATTACTTAAAGCATACTCACTTTTTGAAAAAGAAGTTGATTATGTAGTAATGGAGGATAAAGTGAAAATCGTAGATGAACAGACAGGTCGTATAATGGATGGCCGTCGTTATTCAGATGGTTTGCACCAGGCACTTGAAGCAAAGGAAAACGTAACCGTTGAAGCAGCAACACAAACATTCGCGACGATCACTTTACAGAATTTCTTCAGAATGTACCATAAATTATCAGGTATGACCGGTACAGCAGAAACTGAAGCAGGTGAATTCTGGGAAATTTACAATTTAGATGTTGTTGTAATTCCTACGAATCGTCCTATTGCCCGTGATGACAGAGATGATTTGGTTTATAAAACGAATCGTGAAAAATACAATGCTGTTATTGATGAAATAGAACAACTCAGAGCTCAGGGAAGACCTGTTTTGGTTGGTACGACAACGGTAGAGATTTCAGAGTTACTAAGCCGTTTATTGACCAGAAAACAAATTCCTCACAATGTACTGAATGCTAAGCAGCACCAACGTGAAGCAGAAGTTGTTGCCGAAGCGGGTAAAGCAGGTCAGGTTACTATTGCAACCAACATGGCAGGACGTGGAACGGATATTAAACTGAGTCAGGAAGTTAAGGATTCTGGTGGTTTAGCTATCATTGGCACTGAACGTCATGACTCGAGACGTGTGGACAGACAGCTTCGTGGTCGTGCAGGTCGTCAGGGTGATGTTGGTTCTTCTCAGTTCTATGTTTCTTTAGAAGATAAACTGATGCGTTTGTTTGGTTCTGAGAAGATTGCAAGTGTAATGGATCGAATGGGGCATAAAGATGGGGAAGTTATTCAGGCGGGAATGATTACCAAATCTATTGAGCGTGCTCAGAAAAAAGTAGAGGAAAATAACTTCGGTGTTCGTAAGCGATTGTTAGAGTACGATGATATAATGAACAATCAACGTACGGTAATTTATAAAAGAAGAAAACACGCCTTATTCGGTGATCGTTTGTCTGTAGATCTTTTTAACTCTTTCTATGATCTTGCTGAAGAAATTACAGACTTCCATCACTTACAGTTAGATTATGAAGGATTCATGGAAGATGTACTTCGTTATTTTGCTTTCCAACCGGATATAAGTGAAAATGAATTCAAAAATGCACATTCTCAGAACATAACTGATAAGCTTTATAATCAGTTAGAAGCTGCTTATAATGAAAGAATGCAGGAAACAGCAAAAGGTGCATTTCCAAGTATTGAAAGACATTTTGTTGAAAGAGGTGATACTGTTGAATTTATTCCGGCACCATTCAGTGATGGAAAGAGAATTATTCAGGTTGCTGTTAATTTGAAAGAGGCCTACGAATCTAAGGGTATGGAACTCATCAAAGCGCTTGAGAAAAATGTTGCTTTATCGGTTATAGACAATTCATGGAAAGAGCACCTCAGAGAAATGGACGATCTGAAGACTTCTGTACAGATGGCAGTTCATGAACAAAAAGATCCATTGTTAATCTATAAGTTTGAATCTTTTGAGCTTTTCAAGAATATGCTTGCCAAAGTAAACAGAGATTTAACCCAATTTTTATTCAGGGCTCAATTACCTGTTCGTACTGCAGCTACGGAAGAAGAAATGCGTCGTGCTCAGGAAGAACAAAGAAGATTAAAAGAGCAAGCTGCTCGTGAAGCAAAACAAATGCAGACTTCAGGAGGTAGCGATGACGGAGGAATGCAAGAAGCCAGAAAGCAGAGTGCGGCTAATTCTCAGCGAACGGCTGCACCAACAATGCCTGTAAAAGTTGGACCTAAGGTCAGAAGAAATGACCCTTGTCCATGTGGAAGCGGTAAGAAATATAAATCATGCCACGGAAAATAAAAAAAATCTGTTTTCTCAAAAACACCTTGAAGGTCTAAAACACCTTCAAGGTGTTTTTTAATCAAAATTCCTCTTCTTCATCATCGAACTTATACTTGTTCATATCAAACATCGTATTGAACAAGTCTTTGAACTGAAATCCCGACTGAATCACTCCTTTGCTTAGCTGAGAGTACTCCGCTAATCCATGTAATAAGAATTCCATCAGATATAATTTTTCATCTTTGGTTCTATCCCCATGTAAATCCTCTACAATTTTGAGTAACCCCGGTATAGATTGCAAGGTTTTAGCATATTCATCATTCGCGAGGTCAACCATCAGATCGAACTGATTTCCTTTTCCAAACCAATCTACGATCACCTGATAAGGGCTTTCTTTCTTTTGTCTTTTTAACAGCTCGGGATCAGGAAAATATTGAGTAAACTGCGTACGTATCGCTTTACTTATAAGATTCTGTGCAACATGGAATGAACCTTCTTGTTCACCTTCATAAACCAATTCGATCTTACCTGTAATTGCCGGAATCAGTCCCCACATATCCCCTACTCTAACATAAGTTTTCTTATCATTATTGATTAACATTCTACGTTCAGCAGCACTAGCCAAATTCTCGAAAGCAGAGATAGTCAAACGAGCTGAAACACCAGAATTGGCATCAACGAATTCACTTTCCCTTGCTTCAAAAGCAATTTGTTCTACCAAATCTTTAGAAAGATCATTGAATTGAATACTTGATACCTGTTCGTCTTTTAAGTCTGCTTCTTGTTCTGTTATTTGTCTCGATTGCTGAAGATCGGCTGGATAATGTGTTAGAATCTGACTTTCTATTCTATCTTTTAAAGGTGTAACAATACTACCTCTGTTCGTATAATCTTCCGGGTTTGCAGTGAATATAAATTGTATATCCAAAGGCATTCTAAGCTTAAAACCTCTTATTTGAATATCACCTTCCTGTAAAATATTGAAAAGTGCAACCTGTATCCTTGCCTGAAGATCGGGCAATTCGTTAATTACAAACAAACATCTGTTCGAACGTGGGATCAAACCAAAATGTATCACTCTTTCGTCTGAATAATTCAATCGTAGATTCGCCGCTTTGATTGGGTCAACATCACCTACTAAATCGGCAACTGAAACATCGGGAGTAGCTAATTTTTCAGCATACCTTTCACTTCTGTGTATCCAATTAATTGGTGTATCATCACCTTTTTCTTCAATAAGGTCTAAAGCAAATCTCGATAATGGCTTTAGTGGATCATCAAACACTTCACTACCTTCCACCACTGGAATATATTCATCCAATAAATTAACCATCATTCTTGCTAAGCGTGTTTTAGCTTGTCCTCTTAAACCAAGAAGAATGATATTGTGTTTGGAAAGAATAGCACGCTCCAGGTCAGGAATAACAGTATTTTCGTATCCGATTATTCCTTCAAAAACGGTTTCTTTAGCTTTTATTTTCTTGATTAAATTATCTCTCAGTTCTTCTTTAATCGTTTTTGGACGATAAGCTGAAGCCTTTAGCTGACCTAAGGTTTTAATATTTTCCATTGAAGCAAATGAATTTATACACTAAGTACAAACCTAAGTCTAAAAAGTTATGAATTTGGTAACTTTTTAATGGATTATTTAACCTGACTTGTGATAAATTACAACTTGAGGATACACTCATAACTCCTCTTCCTTATCATATTGAATAGGATCACGATAACCTGCAAACGGAATCTTTAATAAATTCGATAAACTACTTGCCTCTTCTTTTTCCATATAAGTATCTACTCCATAAACTAATTTTTCGTTTTCAACGACAAAATAAGTTCTGAATATTTTGTCCCAGAACGAGAAAATATTCCCATAGTTTGAATCGGAATATGGTTGTCGATAATGATGGTGCACTCTGTGCATATTAGGCGTACAAAAAACCAATAATAAAGCATTATCCAACCACTTTGGCATTTTAACATTAGAATGATTGAACTGAGATAATGCTACAGACATGGATTGATAAAGAAACACCAACCACATAGGTGCACCGACAATAAATACCGCTAGAATGGTAAATGTGAATCGGATAACACTCTCCCCCGGATGATGTCGATTCGCAGTAGTTGTATCTACGTGCTGATCGGTGTGATGTATTACATGAAATTGCCACATCCATTTGACATGATGTTCGGTATAATGTGCCAGCCATGCACCTAAAAAGTCAAGTAATAAAAGTCCAAGGATCATTACCCAAATAGTTGGTAAATTCAACCATTGAACAAGACCAAAATTATTTGCCACTACCCAATCGGAAGTAAACACCAACATAAATGCCATCAAAAAATTGATAAGTACAGTTGTAATAGTAAAAAAAACGTTTAATCCGGTATGTTTTACTTTATTATATTCTTTATCAAATAAAGGTGCCGCATTCTCAATTAAGAAGAAAATGGTTAAACCTCCAATCAAAACAGCCGAGCGATGTGCTGTGGGCATTTCTGAAAAATAATTTACTATAGCTTCCATTCTTATAGGGTATTAATTTTTTTAAAGTATACGTAATGATAAAAATAACTCATTTAAAAAAATTCGTTGTTACTCAAATCATAATTTAAAGCGTTAATATGTACAGATACACAATTTAAACAAAAAAAGCCAATCAGTTGTTGAAAGCAAAACTTCAATATGGCATTTTATTTAAAATTATACCTACTCACAGTTCCAATTTTCTTTATTATTGATATTATATGGCTCGGCTTCATTGCAAGAAATATCTATCAATCTAAAATGGGTCATTTGATGGGAGAAGTCAAGTGGGATGTTGCTATATTATTCTATTTGATTTACATAGTTGGTATATTATTTTTTGCTGTAATTCCTGCCATCGAAGAACAGAGCTTACAAAAAGCAATTAGCTATGGAGCATTCTTCGGCTTCATAACTTATGCAACTTACGATCTAACCAACTGGGCTACTTTAAAAGGCTTCCCACCCGGAATAGTTTGGATCGATCTTTTGTGGGGCACTGTTTTATGTGCTTTAGTTAGTGCTTCAGCTTTTAAAATAGGAATGTTTTTGAAATGAAACTCGCATATCAATTTTTAGAAACTGAAAAAGCATTTACTTTGCTGAATGAATTCAAATAAAAATAACCCATATCATATTGAATTCATCTGCCCCGACGAGATTGTAAGTTTATTCTATCAACTGAATTTTACACTAGCTTTCTCTTCCTACAGCGCCAACAAATTAATTTTGTTAAGTGCCAATAATAGCAAAGCGTTAAAACTGAGTTCCTTTTATTTTGATGAGCCCAAAGGTTTATCTATTCAGAATAACCAGCTCGCAATCGCAACCTATAATAAAGTACATACTTTTGCATTTCATGAAGGTTTAAACCATTTACACATTACTCAAAATTCAGATTGTGATGCAGCTTATTATCCTCAGCTTACTTATTATACTAACTATCTCGATCTGCACGATCTGAGCTATACTTCTCAAAAAGAGATTTTTGCAGTTAGTGCCGACTTCTCTGCAATTGTAAAATTAGATGCCGAATTTCACTTCAAACCATATTGGAAACCTTCGTTTATCAGTAAGCTTGCTCCTGAAGACAGATGTCATTTGAATGGTATGGCACTAAAGAATGATCTGCCTAAATACGCTACTGCATTCAGCGCTGGAAATACACCTCAATCTTGGCGAAAAGATATTTTACACTCTGGTGTATTGATCGATATAGAAAATGATGATATTATCATTGAAGGATTATCAATGCCACACTCTCCTAAAATAATTATGTTAGATCACAATCCACATATTTTATTTTTTGAATCCGGGAAAGGTGAAATTTGTTTGTTCGATATAAAAAATAAGAGAAAGGAAACTTTATTCAGCGTTAATGGGTTTTTGAGGGGCTTGTCTTTTTATAAAGGTTATTTATTTGTTGGTTTATCTAAAGCCCGTAAGAGTTCTACAACTTCGAGCCTATTAGAAATTGAAGAAGATACAAATGCCGGTATCGCCGTTTTTGATCTTGAAAATAGAAAACACATAGGTAATATTTCCTTTATTGAAAGAATAGAAGAGATCTATGAAATTGAAATAATTAAAGATGTCAGAGCGGCTAAGATCTTATTAGCGGACAAGAGTGCTCACAAGCACGGTATTGCAAGTCCAGATCAGGTTTTCTATAAATCTGAAAAAAATTAATAAGTATAATTAGCTTTTGCAACTTTTTTATCAATTTATACATCTAAATAATATTAAAATTGTAGTAAAAACTACCCTTTAAATGAATTCGATTTTTTCAGAAAACAATTATGTAAACGTTTATGAATATTACAAGGCAAAAACTGGTAATATTCCGTCGCGATATTTATTCAAGAATATAGATTTTAAGCTGTTACTTGAACGCTTGAATTCGCAACAAACGTTTAGTTTTACAACGGTTTGTTCTTCATTCAGTTTCGATGAAAAAAAGAAGAAGTACAACCCTGGTGTATCTATTTTTGAAATTAATGACGATATAATTCTTGCGATTGTCGATCCGCCTTATAATGATCTTATCATTGAACTTCTTTTCCTGGAAGAAAAATCAGATAAGGAATTGCTAGAATTGATCAAATCTTTGGTTACTAATTGTCAGATCAAGAAAGATGATTTCAGGAAACAGTTACACGTAATGAGTGGTAATGGTCATTTTTATTTTGAAAAGTTTGACATTAAAGCACCTCAAATCGATCTGTCGCTAAATTATAATGACGATTTTGCTCAAGTTGATGAGTTGATCAAAACTGAACTTTCCAAAAAAAATAATAAAGGTATAATTATTTTGCATGGAGATCCGGGCACTGGAAAAACCTTTTATATAAGACACTTAATAGCTCAACTTAATAAACAGAAACTTTATATTCCACCAAATCTGGCGGAACAAATTGCTAGTCCAAGCTTTATTTCTGTTTTAGAGGACAATAGCGACAGTGTACTTATAATTGAAGATGCTGAGAGCATTCTGGAAAAAAGAAATGCTCAATCGGGATCAGCTGTATCGAATTTATTGAACCTTTCGGATGGATTGTTGGCTGATTGTTTCAATATACAGATTATTTGCACCTTCAATTCCTCTTTGTCAAATATCGACGAAGCATTGCTAAGAAAAGGGAGACTGATCGCTGAATATGAATTCCTACCATTAGCAGTTCACAAGGCTCAACAACTAAGCGATTCTTTAGGAAATGATATAATCATCAATAAGCCAATGACGCTTACCGAGGTTTATAATATAAATTCAAAAACCGGTGTAAAAACAGCTCTTAAAAAGAAAGTAGGATTTTAAATCTAAAATCCCAAGTAAAGAGCTTATACATAACATCTTTACTTGGGATTTTCAGTTTTCCTTAATATAAATTCCGTTCTAATCTTCTACAGAATCAACTGTTTGGTAGTCTATAATTTCCCAAGTCGTTGAATATCCATTATTAGCCCTTTCTGGCCATTCTATACCTTCATACGCAGCAGTATTACCCGTTTTCAAAATTAGGTTGTCGAGTTTTCTGTAGATCAAACCTATACCTTTAGCGTATTTTTCTTCAGCAAAACGGTAAGAAAGAATATTTGCAGGATCATCGGCTACCTGTGCTATATGAATTGCCTCATTAAAATTCAATGAACCTATAGAAACGGGATCGTTCACATTCGAATAAGTATAATTCCAGTCGCGATACAGATCTTCATAGTCATCATCTAATTGATTTATATACACATTTCCATCCCAATTTATGCCATCGAGAATTGGAAATGTCAGGCGAATAAAACGTAAATTATTATCCTGAATATCGAGGGTATTAGAACTTCTTGTAGCAAAATTTATTTCTGGTGCAGAAAACTCAAGCTCCGAGTTATAAGGCCGAACTGATTTTAATATCCTTGCTCTTGTATTTCCTTCCGGATCTTCATCTAACAAAAGGATTTCTTCTTTCACCTCCCATGAACGGGTAAAAACGGTATCGTTAAACTCATCATAGAAGGTCGTATCTACCTTATAAAAAATAGTATGTCCTTCATCCATTGGGAAGTATTCGTACCCTAAAGCATCGCTTACTTCAATGGTTTCTTCATCACAAGCACTAAAGACAATAAGGCTTAAAAAACAGATAATGAATAAGTAGTTAAATTTCATACTGCTCTAAACGGTTTTAAAAATTTGATATTGTTAGTTTGACGAAAAAATCATAATGCGTTTCCAGATAGACACAAAAAAAGCCCAAATAAATATTCGGGCTTTAAATTTTTATGAATAACAATTTTATTACTGCCTATTCAGTTCTTTTCCTTTCGAACCAGTATTTGATTTTGTTCCACTGGTAGAACTTTTATTTGAACTATTATTATCTTGTAAACTAAATACTTTTTTAAGCAAATCAGTCGTACGAGCAACAGGGTCTTTTCGTATTTTCAATTCTTCTTTTGCCACCATGGTAAACAAACCGTCTAAAGCTTTTTGCGTAACATACTGTTCAAGATCGATCGATCCTATATCAACGTTAAGTGCTTGTTTTATTATTGGTTTATCAACTGCTTTTGCAACATCATCCCAATATTTAGTTGCATTTACGCTATTCAATGAATTTTTAATTATTGGCTGAAACTTATCCATCAACTGTGAAGAAGTTGTTCTTTTTAAAAACTCGGTTGCAGCGTTCTGATCTCCTTGTAAGATCGACATTACATCCTGAAAATTCAATTGCTTAATTGCATTTAAGAAAATAGGCTTTGCCTCTATTGCCGCTTTTTCAGCTGCTCGGTTAAGTGAAGTCTCCACTTTACCTACCAAACCTCCCATTCCGAATTGCTGCATGGTATTAGCTACCTTTTGCACCTGACTTGGCCATGGAATTTTTATTTGTGGATTTTTCAGGTAACCATCTGTTTTAGAAACAACATTGGCTCCTTTAACAATTCCGATATTCAGTGCTTCTTTTAATCCGGCAGCGATCTGAGTGTTGGAAAGTCCACCTCCGGTTTCACCACCAAGTATTTCCTCAACGGTTTTAAGCACTTTTGTTGAGTCGCAGCTCGCAAACATTATTAAGGCTGCAAATACAAATACTAACTTTTTCATTATTTATAATTTATCTTTTTTACAAGCTAAAAGTAATCAATATCATTTGATTCAAATTATTCGCCAACGTTTAGCTTAGAATCAAATTTAATGTTAATTTTGCGTTAACATATTATGAAAATATTAACAAGCAAACAAATCAGACAAGCTGACGCTTACACGATAAAGCACGAACCAATTGCATCGGTAGATTTAATGGAAAGAGCCGCATCAAGGTGTGTTGATTGGATCGTGGAACATATTTCCAAAGATAAAGATATAATTATTTTAAGTGGCGTTGGGAATAATGGAGGTGATGGTTTGGCAATTGCTAGAATTTTATTTGAAAAAGATTATAATGTTATTGTTTATGAGGTTTGCTTTTCTAAAAAACATTCTGCCGATTTTCTAATAAATAAAGAACGATTAAAACAACTTAATATTCCCTATAATTATATTGAAAATACTAAGCAAATACCTCAGTTCTCAAATGACGCTCTAGTAATTGATGCTATCTTCGGAACTGGTTTGAGCAGAGCAGTCAATCGATTTTTAGCTCGTTTATTTTATTTGATCAATCAAACAGCTTGTACGGTAGTTTCTATAGATATGCCTTCAGGTTTATTTGCTGAAAATAATACTCAGAATAATTTAGAGAATATAATTTATGCCGATTATACATTGACTTTTGAATCACCGAAATTAGCATACTTTCTACCGGAAACACATCATTTCTTTGGAGAATTACACCTGCTGGACATTGAACTATCTGAAAAATTCATGCAAGAAGTTAAGACTTGTCTGCATGTAAGTACAGAAAGTCAGATTAGGGAAATTTACAAAAACAGACCTCGATTCGTTCACAAAGGTGAAATGGGCAGAGCATTATTAATTGCTGGCAGTTATGGCAAAATGGGTGCCTGTACTCTTTCTGCTAAAGCATGCAAAAAGAGTGGAGTTGGCTTATTAACGATCCACGCTCCAAGCTGTGGGTACTATATACTTCAAACAGCTATTCCAGAGGCAATGGTTTTAGTCGATCAACATGCTCAATATTTTTCTGAGGGATTAGAAACAAGTCCATATTCAGTAGTTGCTGTTGGGCCGGGAATTGGCATAAAAAAACAAACTAAAAAGGCTTTGAGTTTTCTTATAAATCAGTGTAAAAAACCGATGATCTTAGACGCAGATGCCCTGAATATACTTGCACACAGTCCTGAATTATGGAAACAAATACCCGATAATTCAATTATTACTCCGCACAGGGGAGAATGGGAAAGAATATCGGGGGTATCAGCCAGCGATAGCTATGCTCAATTATTATCGGCAAAGCAGTTTGCTAAAGAGCATAATTTAACCATTGTTTTAAAAGATGCGATCACTGCAATTATCAGTACAAAAGGAAATATCTATTTCAATTTAACAGGAAACTCCGGAATGGCAACAGGTGGAAGTGGTGATGTATTGACAGGCATTATTACGGCATTGGTAGCTCAGGGTTATGATTGCCTTGAAGCATGCAGGTTAGGGACTTTTATTCATGGAAAAGCAGCAGATATAGCAATTGAAAATGAAGAAAGTTCAGAAAGTCTGATCGCTGGCGATATCATTAAATTTCTAGGAAGAGCATTCAAATTCCTTAAAGAAAATACATTATAAGTAAAATTATATCAAGCTTAAAAACTGTTTAAACAATCGTTCGAGAATTGATTTTTCTTCTGTAATTACTTCTACAAAAGAAGTCATATTAGGCTTGTATTGAATTTCAGTATCATAATTGGTAATAATTGTATCTCCTAAGGGAATTTTCAATTCATACATTAAGGTTTGATCTTTACCAATTTCAGGCATTGCGCTTATAGAAGCAACTTCAGAAGTTACGATACCAAACTCTTTGTAAGGGTAAGCATCAAATTTTAAAATCGCTTTATGCCCTTGCTCAATTTTACCTATACTTCTTACAGGCAATTTTGCAGAAATATATTTCCCTTCACTTCCATCTGGTATAATATAAGCGATAATCTCACCTTGTTTGATCGATGACTTTTCATTCAGATTAGCAATATAGTTAATCTTTCCGCCTAGTGGAGCTTTAATTGTATAGGTTTGTTTCCAATTCTGAACCGTTGACTTGATTCGCGCAATGGATTCTGAAATTTTGAATTGACATGAAGTAATCAAATCCCCTCTCCCACTCTGTAATTCTAATATCTGTAAATCAAGTTGTTCAACTTTTATATTATTCTGAATAATGGCATTGGTCATTCCTTCAAACTGTCGTTCTTTTTGTAATAAAACTGCTGAAGATTCTTCTACTTCACGATCACTTATAACTCCTTCAGTATGAAGTTTTACATTTCGCTCATGATTGCCTTTGGTTAGCTGTAATTCATTCCAGAAGATCTTTCGTTCTCGTTCTTGTGACATTTGTAAACTCCTGATCTTTGAAATTTCATCCTTAACATTGGCAATTTGCTTGAAAACCATTCCATTTTTCAGATTCTGCTTTAATTCACTGAACTTTAGTTCTAACTGTGCATAATCTGACTGAATTGCTCCTAATTGAAGATCGGCAGGAAATGCTAACTCTAAATAAGCTTTTGGATTTTCAATATTGCTGTATTCCTTTATCCAATTTTCTAGGGTATTTATTTCATTTGTATTTGTTGAATTATGGATTTGTAGTAAGGTTTCGCCTTCTTTAACGAAATCATTGTTTTGCTTTTCGAATAGCTCTATATAACCATTTGAAGTACTGATTATTTCAATAGGTGGTTGAGCGGAAGTAAGCATTCCAACCCCTTCTACCTTATCGGGATATTGAATAAAATAGGTTGCAGATAATATGGAAACAACTACGATAGCGACCATAGTGATCCCAGACCTCAATAACCATGATGGAGGCGTAGTGATCAGATCATTTATTTCTAAATTAGATCTGTAAGTATTATCTCTTCCGTTTAATCCAGGCATAAATTTCGTTTTAACTTCCTAATTCAAGCTGATTTTTAACCAGATTATAATAAAATCCTCTTTCGAGTACGAGCGATTCATGATTACCATATTCAACAATATTTCCGTTATGTAAAACAATTATCTGATCGGCATTTTTAACTGTACTCAATCGATGTGCAACTACGATCGAAGTTTTATTTTTCATAAATCGGTTAAGATTATCCATTATAACTCTTTCGTTACTAGCATCGAGTGCATTGGTAGCCTCATCAAAAAACACAAATTCAGGATTCTTATAAATGGCTCTTGCGATAAACAAGCGTTGTTTTTGTCCCTGACTCAAGCCATTTCCCTTCGCACCGATCATAGTATTAAAACCAAGTGGTAAACTCTGAACAAATTCTAAAATATTAGCAGCAGAGGCAGCTGCAAAAACGCGTTGAAAATCGGTAATATCATCGCTTTCAGCAATATTATTAGCAATAGTATCAGAAAAAACGAAGCCTTCCTGCATTACTACACCACATTCATTTCTCCAGACTTTTGCATATATCGAACTCAAATCCTGTCCTCCGATCTTAATACTTCCTTTAACAGGCTTATAAAAACCTAAAAGTAATTTTATCAAGGTTGTTTTACCACTACCACTTGAACCAACTATAGCAGTTGTTTTTCCTCTTGGAATGGTTAAATTGATTCCTTTTAAAACTTCGTCTGAAATTGGTGTATAACTAAATCGAACATTATTCAACTGAATATCTCCTTCAGGAATGAAGTTCAATTTATTGACCTCTAGATTTTCTTCATTTTCAGAATTATGAATTTCTGAAAGTCGTTCTAAACTTATCTTAGCATCCTGAGCTGAACGAATGAATCCGATCAGTTGTTGAAGTGGTGCATTCAATTGTCCGATGATATATTGAATTGCCAGCATCATCCCCAGGGTCATTTGCCCATCTAAAACCAATTTAGCAGCAACAAAGGTGATCAGAATATCTTTTAGTTGATTAATAGATAAAGCTCCGGCATCTTGATATTGTGCAATCGATAATGAACGCATTTGTATTCTGAAAAGCTTTGCCTGAATATTAGCCCACTTCCATCTTCTTTTCAATTGGCTTCCCTGTAATTTTATCTCCGGCATTCCCTGAATGATCTCTATTAATGAATCTTGATTATCAGATAATTGCTGGAAAGCTTTATAATCAACTTCTTTCCTCATTCTAAGAAAGAAAAATATCCAGATCACATAAAGTACAGCAGCAATTAGGAAGATAAAAAATATTTGTAAACTGTAGATTGCCAAAACAAAACCGAATACGATCAGATTGGTAATCGACAATAAAACGCTTAGTGAAGAATTTGTAAGAAAAGATTCAATTCTTTTATGATCGCCAATTCTTTGCAATAGATCGCCTGTATTTTTAGAATCGAAAAACCCTAAAGGCAGATTCATCAGTTTTATAAGAAAATCTGATAATAAATTAACGTTGATACGGACACTGATGTGTAAGAGTATCCAACTCTGAATGAATTTTACAACTGTAGAACTTAAGAAAAGCATTAATTGACCAGCAAGAACAATATAAATAAAATTCAGATTTTGGGTATCAATACCTATATCGACAAGGCTTTGTGTAAGGAAAGGAAATATTAACTGAAAAACAGTTCCTAGAAGCAAGCCTACAAAAAGCTGGAACATCAACTTTTTGTGTGGTTTTAAATATTGAAAAAGAAAACCGAATCCTTTTGATTCATGATCGTCGAGTTCATTATCATAAAATTCATTGGAAGGTTCTAATAAAAGAGCTATACCCTGTTCTTCTGCACCCAACCAATTTCTTTCTAAGTCTTTAAGAGCAAGTTTGTGTTTTCCATCTGCTGGATCAGCGATCCAAACATGTTTATTATCTATATGGTAAGCTACAACAAAATGATTTTGATTCCAATGAAGTATGGCTGGTAAAGGTGCAACTTGTAAAGATGCCTCATCTCCTTCTGCTTTGATAGGGATTTTAACAGCCAAGGATCTGAATCCTAGCAATTCAGCAGCTTCTGAAATACCTTTAAGACTTACTCCTGCCTTGTCGATATAACATTTTTCTCTTAAAAAAGGAATGCTATAATTTTTCCCAAAAAACTTAGACACCATCCTTAGACAAGTTGGACCACAATCCATAGAGTCGAGTTGTTTATAGAATGGAAACTTTTTCATAAGAATAAAGTGGTAAATTTTGAAATATGATGGAGTTACAAATATCTACTACTTGAACTTCCGTTTTTTGACAAAAAACAAGAGAATATTAAATTTCTAAGTTGTTTGTTAAATAATTTTTAAACATATTCTAAAATCTCATTACTATACGTTTTCATTGTTTATTTAAAAATGTTTGCTTTTATTACAAAAAATCTCCACTTTTCAAATATCTGTTGGTCTGGAAACACAACAGAGGTAAGTAAATGCACAGTAGTATGCCCTAAAATTAAGAATAAGTTATAACTTATTGAAATACAATAGTAAAAACAATAATTTATATGGTGAATTCAGTTGTGAGGGTAAACTGAAAAAAATATATGGTGATAAATTTATAAAGAAATTTTTATTTTATTCATTTAAAGTAAAAAAACCCTCTGATAATAGTAAAAATACTAATTTTTGAGGGTTTTTAACTTCTGGATAGTGAAGTAGATAGATCTTAGCAACTCTAAGCTAATAAATAAGTTCTATGATTTTCTTATTTTCTGGAATAAATCATAAAAATTTTTATATAATCATTCCTGCACCAACAGTTTCGTTGGTTCCTTCGTCGATTATAATTACTGAACCGGTAAAACGATTTCTATTGTAAGAATCATATAAAAGTGGTTTCATAGTTCTGATAGAGATTCTTCCAATATCATTCAAACCTAGTTCAAGGTCATCTTCAATTCTGTGTAAAGTATTGATGTTAATTTTATATTTAACTTCAGACACGATACATCGTGTATCTAATGATGTATGTTTAATTGCATATTTACCTCTTGGTTTTAAAGGATTACGATGCATCCAACAAACCATTAAATCAATATCTTGTCCTACTTTGGGTTGGTTATTAGGTCTTACGATCATATCCCCTCTGCTCAGATCTATATTATCTTCTAAAGTAATAGTTACAGATTGTGGAGAGAAAGCGCATTCCAAATCTCCATCAAAAGTATGGATACCTTTTATTTTACTTTCAAACCCGGATGGTAATAAAGTTACTTCATCACCTACCTTGAAAACACCTCCGGCAACTCTTCCAGCATAGCCTCTGAAATCATGATATTCATCTGTTTGAGGACGAATTACCTGTTGAACAGGAAAACGACAATCAATTCTGTTCTCATCACTTGCAATATGAATGTTCTCTAATAAATATAATAGTGTTGGTCCTTCATACCAATCGGTTTTATCAGAACGATCAACAACATTATCACCATGCAGAGCTGAAATTGGAATGTATCTTACGTCTTTAGTATTCAATTTAGAAGAGAAATCTTCAAAATCTTCTTTGATTTTTTCAAAAGCTTCCTGCTTATAATCAACTAAGTCCATTTTGTTGATACATAAAACAATGTGAGGAATATTCAATAAAGAAGCAATAAAGGCATGACGACAGGTTTGTTCAACAACACCATGTCGTGCATCAACTAAAATAATTGCAAGATTTGCAGTAGAAGCACCGGTAACCATATTACGTGTGTACTGTATATGCCCTGGTGTATCTGCAATTATGAATTTCCTCTTAGGTGTAGCGAAATAACGATAAGCAACATCAATAGTAATACCTTGCTCACGTTCTGCTTTTAATCCATCAGTTAAAAGAGCAAGGTTAACCATTTCCTCTCCTCTTTTTTCGCTCACTTCTTTTATCTGCTCATATTGATCCTCAAAGATCGATTTTGTATCGTATAATAATCTACCGATTAAGGTACTTTTACCATCATCAACGCTTCCTGCTGTTGTGAAGCGCAATAATTCCATATCTAAGTATCCAGATTGTGTATTGTCCATGTTTTATTTGACTAATTGCAAAGTTTTGTAAGTAAATTGAATTTGTTAGAAATATCCTTGAAGTTTACGATCTTCCATAGCAGTTTCAGAACGTTTGTCATCTGATCTTCCTCCACGTTCAGTTTCTCTAGTTGCAGCAACTTCTTCAATAATTTTTTCTAAAGTATCGGCATCAGAAAGTGTAGCACCTGTACATGTCATATCTCCAATTGTTCGGAAACGTACTAATTTTTCTTCTACTACTTCATCAGGTCTCAGCGTTAAAAACTCAGATTCTGCCAAATAAACACCATCTCTGTTAACCACTCTTCTCTTATGGGCAAAGTACAAACTTGGAATTTCTACTTTTTCTTTTAATAAGTATTGCCAGATATCCATTTCTGTCCAGTTAGAAATTGGAAATACTCTGAAGTGTTCACCTATATGTTTTCTTCCATTAAAAATATTCCAAAGCTCAGGTCGCTGATTTTTAGGATCCCATTGTCCGAATTCATCACGATGTGAGAAAAAACGTTCTTTCGCTCTTGCTTTTTCTTCATCTCTTCTTGCTCCACCACAAGCTGCATCAACCTTCAGATTTTCTAAAGTGTCCAGCAAGGTTACTGTCTGTAATCCATTTCTACTGGCATTAGGACCTTTCTCTTCTACAACCTTCCCCTGATCGATACTATCTTGTACTAATCCAACTTTCAGTCTTACTCCCCAATCTGCCATTTTCTTATCGCGGTAAGCAATTGTTTCTGGAAAGTTATGTCCAGTATCGATATGCACTAAAGTAAAGGGAATTTTAGCAGGATAAAACGCTTTTCTTGCTAAGTGCGTCATTACGATCGAGTCTTTTCCACCTGAAAAAAGTAATATCGGATTTTGAAATTGAGATGCAACTTCACGAAGAACGAATATTGATTCTGATTCTAATTCTTCGAGGTGCGTTAAGTTGTATGAATTCATTTTAAAAATTTGAAAAGCCAAAGACCTTAGTTTGACTATAATATTTGATATAGTAACTCAAATTGAGGGCGCAAAATTAAGTCTGAAATAAGTTATTTGTTTAATTTGATCTTGCTAATTACAAAATCATACAAAGTCTGTACCGATTCTTCAACGGTTTGATTGTCTGTTTTAAGTTCAAAAGCGGGTGAAACCGGCGCTTCAAATGGCGAGTCTATGCCAGTAAAGTTTTTAATTTCTCCAGCTCTTGCCTTTTTGTAAAGTCCTTTTACATCACGTGCTTCACACACTTCTAAGGGTGTATTTACAAAAACTTCAAGCATATCTGCTTCTCCTATTATTTCTTTAGCCATATTTCTGATATCTATGGTTGGGCTGACAAAACAATTAATAGTTATTAAACCTGAATTGACATATAGTTTAGTCACTTCAGCGATTCTACGGATATTTTCTTCTCTATCTGCTAAAGAAAAACCTAAATTATTATTGATTCCCGATCTAATATTATCACCGTCTAAGACCTGTGTCAAATAACCATCAACATGTAATTTTTTTTCTAAGCCCTGAGCAATTGTAGTCTTACCGGAACCAGATAAACCCGTCATCCATAAGCAACACGATTTTTGATTTAACAAGGCTTCTTTATCAGCTCTTTTAAGCAATCGGTCGAAAGTAGTATGAATATTAGTTGCTTTCATTTTCTATGAATTGTTCAATTAGATTGCAAATGTAAGTTGAAATTTA
Organism: Chitinophagales bacterium; assembly: GCA_020628375.1. Classification (GTDB taxonomy): domain Bacteria; phylum Bacteroidota; class Bacteroidia; order Chitinophagales; family UBA2359; genus JAHDDA01. Next base: position 57,639 of record JAHDFD010000006.1, read on the forward strand.
TTTGAACATTTACATTGATAAAATAGATACCTTAATTTTATCCTATTATGGGAGAAAAGAAAATAGCTAAAACGAGTATTGCTGATTATCTCGCAAAAGAAATGGAAAGTGAGTTTCGCCACGAATATCGCGACGGCGAAATAGTTGCAATGAGTGTTGGTTCAATCAATCATGGCATCTTGGGAAGGAATATGATAATTTCAATAGACAAAAGATTAGATCAGGGGAGCTGTCAAGTAATGAATAATGACATAAGAGTATATCTGGAAAGGTATGAATCTTTTGTTTACCCGGACGCTTATGTAGTTTGCGGTGATATTGAAACAGCTGAATCAGATAAGAATTCAATTACAAATCCCTTACTTGTTATTGAAGTATTGTCACCAAATACCGAAGCTTACGACAGAGGAAATAAATTCAGAAAATATCGTTCTTTAACTTCTTTCAAAGAATATGTATTGATCTCACAAGAAGAGTATCTGGTAGAAACTTTCTTCAAACAAGACGAGAAAACCTGGATAATAAATACAACTATGGGTTTAGAAAACTCTGTTCAGATAAGATCGATCGGTGCAACTATTCCAATGGCTGAAATCTATAGAAATTTAACAAACATTGATAAAGACGCATAAAAAAACCTGATGAACTTTATTAATTCATCAGGTTAAAAAGGTATTACTGACCTCTTCCGCCACCGCCACCGCTGGCACGTTTATTTTCATCTTCTAAACCAGTTTTTCTCTTTCTTCCTTTAAGAATATCCTGATTTCCGAACATATAAGTAAAGTTCACTCTGAACTTATGGCTATCCCAACCTCCACGGGCTGTTGAACTAATTCCATCGAAGCTGTCTGAACCAGACCAACGAGCTGTTTTTAATACATCGTTGAATGCTAGTTTTAAGTTTGCTTTTCCATCCATAAATTTGCGTTGAAGCCCTAAATCCAATGAACCCATAGGTTTGGTTTTAAAAATTCCCTGCCAGATACCACCTGAACTGAACCAGCTTGAAACCTCGAATTTCAATTCCCACGGAAGTGAGAAAGTGTGTTGAGTATAATAACTTAAGAAAGAAGAACTTAAATCAATTTTTTCGGAAATTCCTCTTTCGATATCCTGATCTGAGTAATTACGCAGATAATTTACAGATACATTTGAATAGCTACTCCACCACTTTGTTATTTGATGTGGTACACTAATAGAAGCATTGTGTACTTGTTGCCAATCTAAGTTCAGCCATGTCAAAGTAGTTGCTTTTTCATTATTCGGGTCTTGCTTGCTTACCATTCCCATAAAGTCATTAGTGTAACTATAATTATAGGTTAAAGAATATTTGTACTTGAATGTATAAGTCAATGAGAAACTGTTCCCATACTGAGGATTAAGGAATGGATTCCCTGAAAAAGAACTTACATCGCTTATTTTAGTAACAAAAGGATTTAAGTTTTCGTAGTTTGGTCGATTAATTCTACGACTATAATTCAAATTAAGACTATTTGTTGGATTTATCTGATAAGAAATACCTGCTGAAGGGAAAAAGTCGATATAAGAACGCTTAACATCATCATTTTCAGTTTGTACTTCGGCAGTTAAAATACCCCTTGAATTAGTTTGTTCCATTCTTACTCCGCCCTGAAAACCCCATTTATCTTTTTTAAAGTTATAGTTAGCATAGGCAGCATTTACATTTTCTGTATAATCAAAGTCAGAACTTAATTCTGTTAATAATATTTCTTCTGAATCAGTTATTATAAAATTTTCAAGCGTGTTTAATGTATTTACAAAAGCAGTCTTTGCTCCGAATCCTAATTTACCTTTTTTCAAGGGTCTTTCATGATCGAATTTTACAGAAGTAATATTAATATTATTAGGTGTTAACAATCTGAAATCCAAATTTTCGACTGCACCTGAGCTAAAGGCATATTGATTAGGTTGAAACTGATCTGATTCACGATTATAAAAACCGTAATCTACATCTACATTCCATGTTTGATCTTCACCATCATCGAAAGCGTAGTTAACATTGAAATTTACATTTTGTCTGCTACTTTCAGTGATGTTATTGGTCGTCAAGGTTCTATCAACAAAAGCATCATCACTTTGCGGACCGATGAAGGTTGTACTTTCCTGATTCTGATCTGATTTAGAAAAATTACCATCGAAAATGAATCCAATAGTATGTTTTTTATTGATATAATAGTCAATACCTGTTTTTACATTATGAGCATTATTCTCATTCTGTGAGTCATTGTTCAGATCAAAATATTCACCATCTTGCAAACGGTAACTATCCATAAACCACCAGTTGGTACCTGCGTCAACGCCATATCGTGCATAAACGTTGGTTTTCTTTGTTCTGAAGTTTCCACTAACGCCTCCGTTATAACGTCTGTATTTACCTTGTTGAAAACCTAAGTTTAGAGTACCGTTGGCACCATAACGAGTATCCTTTTTGAATTTAATGTCGATGATACCGGCATTACCTTCAGCATCATATTTTGCTGATGGATTAGTTATTATATCTATCTTATCAATATCTGAGCTATTAACACTTTTAAGGAAACTTGCCAAATCTGCTCCCTGAAGCGGCGAAGGTTTTCCGTTTATATAAATTCTAACACCGCTTTTCCCTGCTAAATAAACATTATCTTCATTATCGACAACAACCCCTGGAGCTTTTTGCAATAACTCCATTCCATTATTACCAGTTGCATTTAAACTACCATCTACATTAAAGGTAGTTTTATCAGGTTTAACTTCTACAATTGGTCTTTTACCAACTACAGTTACTCCTTCTAATTCAGTAGAGGTATTTTGTAATTTTATTTCACCAAAGGGTTTATTATCATTTTCTCCTAGATTGAAATTCTCTGACTGATACTCATCAAATCCGATGTATGAAATCTTTAGGTAATATTCAGCAGCAGCCAATTTTTCGATCTTAAAATTACCACTATCATCTGTTACTGCACCTTTTGCCATTCGGTTGTCACTGGCTTTGTAAGCTACAACAGTGGCAAATGGAATAACTTCATTTTTATCGTCAAGTACCTTACCATTAACAGAGGCATTCTGAGCTAATATTGAAGAACAGGAAATTAAAAAAATAAGAAGAAAGGAAAAAAATCTCATGTATGCAATTTTGATATGCAAAGTAACACCTAACTCAAAAAAAAGATTCAAAATTCTTGGTTAAAAAACTTTAATCTTATTTGTTGAAACAGATTTTAAACTACAGAAGTTGCCATTTTTCTGAAAAGATCGCAGATTCACCAGATTGTAAAATATATTTTTGAGAAATTGCCTCTAATTCTAAATAATCTTTACAACAATAAATTTCACATTTACTATTTCTGTCAAAACTTGAATCATAATTTGCATCGAAGCCTTTAACAAATAGTTGATCTTTTAATAAGTACGAAAGTTTTCCTGTTGAATCGGGTGTACCAATTTTAAGGTGATCATCTGACAAATTAGCATATACACTTATCTCGTTTTTTTCAAACACTATATTTCCAGAACTAAGATCAGTATATCCCCAAAGATTTATTTGTTTTGAAGCCTGAAGTCGATCTTTGTCGGCATAATTATTCTTCATTGGTATTTTTGCTAAACCACCAGCTTTCAGCATCGTAATTGTCCAACACGCGCAAGCTAATTCGTTTATAGTATTATTAAGTATTCCGTGCTGAATTAGTACTTCAGTTTTTGATAATTCAATTTTGATGGATTTAATGAAAGGTTGCTTTTTTCTACTTTGAGCAATTAAAGTCTGTGTTAACCCTTTTGTAATTTCTAAAGGGATTTCGTCTGATGAATAGGTGATTTCAAAAGTTTCTGGAGCAAGCCACAAACGATGACCTCCATATAGTGTGTAAGTTTTATTTTCTGGGGTATTAAGCTTTAGCTCCGAGCAGTTGTATAAAATATTCTCTTTCTCAAATTCTTTAAATGAAAGAATGAAAGGTCCACATTTTTTTGTGATAATTACCTCAATAAAAGAATTAGAAATGGACAAACATTCAAGCTCATTGAATAAAACGTCTTTGTAAATAAGTTTGTCCATTTCTTTAATAACTTTTAAGAATGTTAGTTATAATGGGCCACTAACTTGTGGATACTTTAAAGAAATTCAGTTGGTCAAGAGACCAACTGAGGTACAGACCTTTGTTGGTCTCCAGACCAACAATAAAATGTCCATAAGTTGATTGCGCATTACAGTTAGTCATTAGCAGCATCTACATCATAGAAAGGAATATTATTGAAAACTCCATTTTCGCATGCGATTACTGTTTCAATTGCTCCAGTTTCTTCATTTTGAGCTTCAATTCCAAAATTAAAGTTACCTGAAATAGTTTGATCATCGGCATTATATGCTGAAATTGTAACCGTACTATTATCTGTATAATCACCAAAGGCAATAAAGAATAGAATTTCTTCAGGCAAGCCTGTATGATAAGCAACTGCAATTGCTTCCAAGTTGGTACCTGGATTTTCAAAACCGTTAGAAATTTGATACGAGCCTGTTGTTATACCATTTTCTAAGACAATACCAATACTAACTGTAGCTGTATCGGTTCCCTCAATGATCTTTGTTCCACTGATAGCCAATGTATCACCTTCCAAAGTATAAAAGGCTGCCTTTAGATTAACATCATCAACTAACAACTCTTCATCAACATCATCGATCGAAACATTTACAGAAGATCCCAGAGTTGAAGGAATTTGGTCATCAACTACGATTGTAAAAGACATACTTCCAGATTCTTCACTTGATCCGCCACTGTCGTCGTCTTTATTGCATGATGAGAGTAAAAATAAGGCAAGAACTGCCGTACATAATGAAAATAAATAGCACTTGTTCATAATGATAATTTTATAATTTAACACGCTAAGATATTATTAAAAAAATCATATATATTGAATAATTCTATTATTATCTATCGTTAAAACATTCCTATCGATCAATAATCTTATTGTTTCTGTTAATCTATCTTTTGGATACTTTTTTAATGAGTTGACGATCAGGTCTATAGACATGCCTCCTTCACTTAGTAATTCTTTAATTTCATTTTCAAGATTTGAAGAAATTTCTTCATATTTTTTTTCATTCCTTCCCAAACATACGTCACAAAATCCACATTTCTGATCTGTTTCTTCACCAAAGTAGGCTAATAACTGCTGACTTCTACAAATATGTTTTTCTTCTGCATAATTAATTATGGCATTCACATTTTCTGTCTGAATCTTTTTCCTGAATTCTAGTCTTGAATTATTGAAACCGATATTATCCGGTGCTAATCTTTCTGTGATAAAAGTAAGCATGGGTTGATCGTGTTGCGGCAGGTAATTGATCAGTTTATTTTTATGTAACAAATTCAATTGTGCTTTGAGATCGGTAACATTTACTTGCACCTGAGAAGCTAGTAACTTTTCCCGTATAATTACAAAATCAGTCATAATTCCCTCTAAAGTTCGGAGCATTGTTTTAATCAGTTTATTAAACTGTTGATTTTTTACCTGAAACTCGTAAAGCGCCTCTCTGCTTTGAATAATCTTAATTTTAGAAGGTTCGTAATAACTATCACTCAAATGAATTAGTTCCTCATTCTGAAGAATATTTAATGCATTGAATAGGTGAATTGGTTTGAAATTATAATTTCGTGCATGTTCAGTAATAAAAAAAGGAAAACTATGCCCTTTCCCCGACCCTATTGCCAGATTGAAGTGGTTTCCCAAGCTGTTATAAACGCGTTTAAGTTCACTTTCTACCGGAAAAGCATTTCGAAGATTAAGTGCCAATCGTCGGCTATCTTTTTTTTGAAAGAGTAAGGTTGCATAAGCTTTATTTCCATCTCTACCTGCTCTTCCGGCTTCCTGAAAGTATGCTTCCAAGCTATCAGGTAAAGCAATATGAACTACAATTCTAACATCGGGTTTATCTATTCCCATTCCGAAGGCATTTGTACATACAATTACCCTCGTTTTCCCTTTCATCCAGTTTTCTTGTTTTTTGTCTCTAACAGAAGGGGACAATCCTGCGTGATAAATATCTGTTATTATACCATGTTTATTCAAATGTTTGGCAATCTCTATCGTCTTTTTCCTGCTTCTTACATAAACTAGTCCTGTACCTTTCACCTTATCGAAAATTTCAATAAGTTTTTCCAATTTATTTTCTTCATATAGTACTGAATAGGATAAGTTTTCTCTTTTAAAACTCTTTTGGAATTTATTAACCTGATCGAGTTCGAGCTTTTCAACAATATCTTCTTTAACCCTATTAGTCGCTGTTGCTGTCAAAGCAATAAAAGGAACATTGTCGAGCACTTTTTTCATTTCCTTAATCTCGAGGTAAGCAGGACGAAAATCATAGCCCCATTGTGAAACACAGTGTGCTTCATCTATAGCAACCAGATTTACCTTCATTTGTAATAATCTGATTTTAAACAGATCTGTTTTAAGTCTTTCAGGAGAAACGTATAAGAATTTCAAATAATTATTCTGAGCATTATCAAGAATTCGCTCCATTTCTCTGTAATGCTGCCCCGAGTAAAGAGCATCGGCATTTATTCCTTTATTCCTGAGGTTTTGAACCTGATCTTTCATTAAGGCAATCAAAGGAGAAACGACTAAACAAATTCCACTTTCATAACATAAACCAGGCACCTGATAGCATATAGACTTACCACCACCAGTAGGTAATAGTGCAAGTGTATCTTTTCCGCTAAGCACAGAATTTATAATTTCTAATTGTAGTGGTCGAAAGGTATTATACCCCCAATATTTTTTTAATATTTGCTGCGGATTTATCAAAATTGTGGCTCAATTATCAAAGTGATTTATATATTTCATTCAGAAATGTAAATTTAATTCCTTTATCTGCTTATTTATCAAAAATTATTAGTTAGTTTGGTAGTTGATTTTTAATAAAATTCATTTCCATGAATAAGAAATTTATTTACACGTTAATTCTACTTACATTTATTTTTAGTTCAAATACACTTACTGCCCAGCTTGAGGTTGCTCCGAATAGTTCGGCTGAAGAAATTATTCAAACCTTGTTGGGTGATGGTGTTGAAGTTACAGGAGTTAATCTGAATTGCCCTGAGGGAGCTTCTGGACTTTTCGATGCGGAATTCACTAATTTAGATCTTGGAAGTGGTGTTCTTTTAACTTCGGGAAGTGTTGATAACGCCGTTGGCCCCAATGAAACTTCAGGTGCAGGAACTTCAAATAATACAAATGGAGACACTGACTTAGATGATCTAATACCCGGATTTACGACAAATGATGCTTGTGTCTTGGAAATATCTTTCATTCCTTACGGCGACACTTTAAGTTTTAATTATGTTTTTGGTTCAGAAGAGTATGCTGGTTTCGTCTGTTCAACATTTAATGATGTTTTCGGATTCTTTATTTCGGGAGGACCTGAATATCCAGAGCCAACTAATATTGCATTAGTTCCGGATTCAGATTTACCTGTATCTATTAATAATGTGAATATAGGAATACCTGATGGTGCTACTGAACCTTGTAATTTAGATAATACAGAATATTATGTAGATAATGGTTCAGGTATTGTAACGCTACCAAACAGTACTATACAATATGATGGATTTACGGTTGTGTTACCAGCAGTTGCTGCTGTTACAGCATGTGAAGAATATACTATTAAGCTTGCGGTTGCAGATGCCGGCGATACAGTTTTAGATTCAGGTGTATTTATAGAAGCTGGTAGTTTTAGTGTAAATTCATTTTTTGTTGAAGCAACCACTACTTTAACATCTATTGAAGGATTTGATTACACTATTGAAGAATGTGTTGATGGAATTATTACTTTCAGCAGAAACTTTGTAAATAATTCACCTGTTACCATAGATTTTGAGTTAGGTGGTACAGCCGAAAATGGTATTGATTATGAATTTATTGATAGTTTCATAACCATTCCTCCAAATGAGGAATCGATCGATTTAGTAATAGAAACAATTGATGATGGAATAGATGAAGAAGACGAAATTGTGACTATCTCTATTTCAAACGAGTTGGGTTGTGATACCGTTTTAGTACAGGAAGTTGTACTATCTATTGTTGATCCGGAGGAATTATCTACTTCAGGTGATGTTGAGATTTTATTCGGTCAATCAACTCAATTGAACGCAGATGGCGGAGGGCTTAGTTATTTCTGGTCGCCCGCTGAAAGTTTAGATGATTTCACATCGGCAACTCCAGTTGCATCACCACTTGAAACAACAACTTATACTGTTACTTCAGTATTAGGTGATTGTTTTTATCAGGAAGAATTAACTGTTACTGTACTTCCTTTTGAATGCGACTCTGATGCCGGAAGTTTTATAAATACCGAACAAATTATGGTTTGTAGTGGTGGATCATTCAGTATAGATGTATCTGATTATATGACTGCAGAAGTGGATACATTCGACTCAGCTATAATGATCCATACTATTGGAGATGATACGATTGGTGAAGTTTTGGCGATTTCGACCGATGATAGTCCTACATTCGACCTATCTGAGATTGAAGGAATTACACCTAATACAATTTACTATGTTTCCAGAGTAATTGATCTTCAGGATGATGGTAATGTAGATCCGTTTGGAGTTTGTGTAGATGTGGCGATCGGTCCGGAACTAGTGATGATTGCTCCGATAACGATCGATACAGATTTTGACTGTGATAATAATACAGGAACTTTCATTCTTACTTTTTCAATTAATGGAGGGCTTCCTTCATTCGATGGTTCTAATTACACCCTAAGTGGAGATGCAAATGCTAGTTTAATAGCTGGTGGAAGTGTTACGCTACCTTATATTACCAACTCTTCTGCTTTCTTGAATGTTGCCGATGACTTAGGCTGTTCTAACAGTTATAGTGGTGGGCCGTTTGAATGTATTAAATCAACTGCAATTGAATTAATCAGTTTCAGGGGTGTAGAGCACGAAAATGGTAACTTACTTTTATGGCAAACAGCATCAGAAGTGAATACTAATGAATTTATTTTAGAAAGATCTGTAAATGGAGTTGACTTTTCTTCAATTACAAGCGTTACTCCTAAAGGGAATGCAAGCTTTGGAGCGACTTATGAATACTTGGATGCTAACATTGAAAGCTCATTCTACTACAGATTAGTAGATATTGATATTGATGGTAAAAGAAATGTTTCTGAAATCATTTTCATACAAAGATTAAATACAAATAGTACAAATATATATCCTAACCCAGTTGAAAATGAATTGAATATTTCGACACAATTAAACGTAGATCAATTAATTGATGTAGAAATCTTTGATTTATCAGGAAGGCTGATCAAGCAATTTAATCTTGAAGGTTTATCTGGTGAGAACACTTTCTTAATCAATACTCAGGATTTGGTGAGTGGCATTTACTTTATAGAAATTTCAAGCTTAGAAAGTTCAACTTCATTCAAATTGGTAAAAGAGTAATTACTCTTACTATAAAATGAATAATTAAAAGCCCCATGCTAGTCACTTACTAGCATGGGGCTTTTAATTGAGCTAAGTTGTGATAAATCACAATGGTCTGTGTAGTCTGTCGACTATTAATACAATTTGAATTAATTATTTCCCTATTTTTAATCTTTATCAAATCTATAGTATTCTTTTTCTATTAAATTTGATTTGTTTACTCTCATATTATTAATATGATTTAAAATAGTTCAGATGCAAGCCTATGCCAATGCTTTATTGATTGCAATTCCATTCTTTACTATACTCATTTTTATAGAAATGATCTATGATTATCTTAAAAATGGAGAATTAACCAAGTTCAACAGCTTTGATACAATTTCGAGTTTGAGCTCAGGCATAACCAATCTAATAAAAGATTCATTAGGCCTTATCATAATCATTATTTCCTATCCCTTTTTGCTAAAGAATCTGGCACTAACAAACATCGAAAGTAGTTGGTTAGTGTATTTACTTGCGTTTATTTGTCTCGATTTTGCCAGCTACTGGAATCATAGATTAGCTCATACTTATAATTACTTTTGGAACAGGCATGTAGTCCACCACAGCAGCGAAGAATTTAATTTACCTTGTGCTTTAAGACAATCAATTTCTGAATTTTTCGCACTTACAACTATATTTCTTATACCAGCCGCTTTCTTAGGAATACCACATGAGATTATTGTAGTGATCGCCCCTTTACATTTATTCATGCAGTTTTGGTACCATACTCAGTTTATTCCAAAACTAGGCTTTTTAGAATACATATTTGTTACACCTTCGCAACATCGCGTTCACCACGCAATAAATCCAGAATACCTGGATAAGAATATGGCTGCGATTTTCTGTATTTGGGATAGGATGTTTGGAACTTTTCAGGAAGAGTTAGAAGATGTCCCACCAGTTTATGGAATAACCCGTCCTGCAAGAACCTGGAATCCTGTGAAAATCAATTTTCAGCATTTATGGTTATTAGTTAAAGATGCCTGGAGAACAAATAACTGGCTTTATAAATTAACTATTTGGTTCAAGCCATTGGGCTGGCGACCACCGGATGTAATTGAAAAGTTTCCAATAAATAAAATTGAAAATAGTAATACCTACGAAAAATATGACACCAATCCATCTTCCTTGTTAACAATATGGTCATGGATGCAATATGCCATTATTAACTTAATGTTGATGCACATGCTTTATCAATTTACAGATATTGGTAGCCTGGTTCCTCTTTATTGCCTTATTATTTTCGTCAGTATTTATGGCTTTACTTCTTTAATGGATAAAGATTGGTTGGCCTACCCTATCGAGTTATTACGTAGTTCTTTAGCTTGCGCATTTATTATTTATACAGGTGGATGGTTTGGGATCGAAAAATTAATTCCTTATGCAGATATGCTTGTCTTTATATATTTCCTACTTACTGCTATAGGTACTCTGTACTTCTATTTTGAAATAAAATCAGAAAAGCAAGCCTTCGAAATTGCACAATAGAACGAATTTCACCTAAAATTCAACAAATTTCAATTTAGAATTTAATTAGAATAATTATAGGTTGTTATAAGTATCAATACACCTACCTTTAACTATCCTAATTAAAATATATACTAAATGGCTGATTTTTTACCATTAGAAATAGCGATCTTAAAAAGTAAAGGCGCAAGCGATGAAATTCTAGAAAAATTCAAAGAGCTCGGTATTAGCTCGAAGGAAAGCTTCAAAATTGTTGGTGACGCTCAAACCCTATCTGATATTACCGGACTAACCGTTACAAATGCAATTGCTATCATGGAGTGGGCTGGAATCAAAAGCGAAGATCCTCAATGTTCTGATTCAAAATTAAATTCAGGCGGAAACCAACAACCTATTGTTATCGAAGATGCATCAGTTATCAGATGTACGCATTGTGATCATAAACAACCTCACGATTATAAGACTGGTGATCTTTGTCCTAACTGTGGCAAACAAGCACAAACATTAGCCACTTGTTATTGGTGTTATACTTCAGGCACAGGTAAATTTTGTAAAAGCTGTGGCGCTGAGTTCGTTAAAAACATAGAGTATGAAATAGCTGTGCTACTTAAGCGTGAAGGTGTTTCAAAAAGAGAAATTGCCAAAGAATTAGCAGCGATGGACGAATCTGAAAAAGAAAGTCGCTTAACACAGTTAAGAACAGGACGTTACTAAGGAATAGTAAATACAATCCATTTTTATTTAATTTGAAAATCAAATTGTCAGGTAAATACGTCTATTTACTTGACAATTTGGTGCTATTAATACTTTAAAATTTATTTCAATGACAAAAACGATTCATTGTCAGAGTTGTAATACGGTTCAACCTAAAGATTGGAAACAGGGAGATTTTTGTATGGAATGTGGACAAGTTGTAAGAACTGATGTTCATTGTGCTTGGTGTACCCATAAAGTGCCTGTTGCAAAGTTTTGCAGAGATTGTGGTTTTGAAATGGTTGCGCCAGATATGTTTGGCGTTGCAAGAATATTGATCGATGGGAATGTCGATAAATTATCGCTTGCTAAGCAGATCGCTGAAATGGATGAAGGAACGATTACACACTATAAAAATCTGTATAATCAGCAGTATGCTGTGTTGATGAATCGTGTTGATGAACTCCGTTATTTTGAAAAGTTTACAGTTTATAATGATTACTCCTCAAATCTCTATGAAGATCTTATAAAAGAAATTCCATTCGATGAAGCACTATTAGAAAAACTAAAGAGTGGTTCGACAGCACCGTTTGACGGACGACCAGAGAAAATAATTGAAAGTATAGAAAAATCACCCATAAATCCTACGAGATTATTGGGCTTATTGGCAGCAGTACAAATTAATACACCTGATTGGAAAGATGAATACAGACAAAAGGTTGTAGATAAGCTATTCGAGAGTCCTTATCGATATAATTTCAGTGGAAACTCACCAGAAGCTTTAAAATTTCAGGTTGAATATTTTGCTGCTTTATCTGCTCCTGAAGCCATAATGCATTACAAAAGAAAAAGGAATATTAGTTATGCATCGCTCAGTCCATATTTGAAACATCAAGCATCTTTTGTAGAGCAGCATTGGAGTTCTTTAGAGGAAAAACAGAAACTGAGGATCATTCCATTCTTATATCAGTCTAGAAAAATGGAAGGGCTAAGAGAACATATTGAAGAATTCGATCACTTGATCGATCTTGCTTACATGTCCGATAAAAAAACATTAAGATCTTCTGCTGCAATGGTTGCTCAAAATGATAAATGGCATTGGCTATCGATCTCTGAATCTCCTTATGAAAAACTAGGTAAATACTGTACAGAAATTTCGGCGTACGAAGGTTCGTTTAAAAATGCTGTTCAGCTATTTAAAAATGGAACTGCGCCATTGAAAGCTATCTTTATAGATAATTTTTCTTTAAAGAAACAAAAAGAAACCAGTAAAGAATTAAAAGCTGAATTTGCCAAGCTACTCGAAGCATATATTCATGGTAGAGAAGTAAAAAACAAAGCACGTGCAACGCATATTCTCTCACAGATAAGTCCTAAAGAGAATGCAGGTGTTGAAGCTGTAAAAGCAATTGATGACAATTCAGAAGTTCTTGCACTTTTTGATAAAACTACCGATATTCCAATGTGTAATGAATTGGTGGAAAAACTGGTAAGTTATCCTTTAGATAGTAAGTCAACACGAGCCATTAAGCAAAAGCTAATTTTCTTTGATCTGGATATTTCTGAAGAAGCTATTTCGGCTTTATTCCGCCATGGAAAAGAAAACGATAATAATCAGGTGGAAGCGATTATTACCAAAATTATGAGTTATGGTTCTAAAAGCTCTTTTTATGCTGCTAAGGTTTATTTCAATGGAATTTTGTTTGAAAACGCTGAAGATCAATATGAAGATATATTCTATAACTCCGTATTATCTCACTTGAAATTCATAAATCCTAATTCTGGAACAAAAGAAAATTTCAAACCCAATAATGAACATGCTGATCTATTTTTTGGTGGAACAGATAAATTTGTTATGGGTTTCTTATCTAAAATAGTTACTTCTGAATTTTCTGAAGAATATTATAGAATTTTCTGGAAAGATAAAGAGTTACATTGGAAAAATTGGCTAAAAAATAATGTTGATCTAAGAACTCAGGTTTTAGATGGTTTTACTAACTTTCTGAAAAGTGAACAAACCGATATTGAGAAAAAAACCTGGATACTTGATTTTATTGAAGCAAACAATGACATATTAGAAAAGAAAGATGCTGAAAATTTAGTTATTTCAATGAAAGGTCTGCCAGCAGTTAGTACAACAAAATACAAAGGAGCGCATTATTTTCTGAGTAAGATCCAAGAAGTATTTAAAGAAAGGTTTTCTTTGGAATTTCAGATCAATGAAATATAAAAAAAGGGCGGTGACTCAAATATAAGGCTGTATAGGTTTTGGTCAGGAGACTGTGCGTCCCAGACCAAAACAGTTTTTTTCCTCTGCTGCGTCTCCCGACCAGCAGATATTTAGCTGGAATTTTCTGATTTTAATCAAAATAACTTTCAGCCTTACTTCTGCATCACCACTAAAAAAAGGTTGTGTTATATATTGAAAAATTTTACTTTATATCAATTTTGATTTCCAAGCTATTTTGCCGAAAAAGATATTCCTAATAAGGACATAATAATCAGTCAATTAAATTTATATTTTTGAAAAAATATAGTCATTCCAAACAACGCGGCCGCCGCTGTGGTGAGGAATTTTTTTCCCAAATTAGAGGCAATAGATGCTTTCTTCACGGTCCGCTGCTGCGGTCAGCATGACGGAAGGTTTTCTTTGTTTTTATCCTTGGTACACATTAGATTACCTAAATTATATTTAATTTATAATAGTCTGGCTTTTGAAATATTCTAACATCTATTGTCTAATTGTAGTGGGTAAGCAATTTATGGACATTATATTGTTGGTCTCTTGACCAACTGAATTTCTTTAAAATATCCACAAGTTTGTTGCCCATTACATCTATTGTCTAATTTCTAATGTCCTTTTAAAATTTAAAATCACTCATAAAATAGATCAAATAAAGAAGTACAATAAAAAATTAGATATCTATATCGGCTGGTCTGTTACCAGAAGCATTTCGTCCATAAAAAAGTACATCCTCCACTAAAATATAAACATCTAAATTTTCCCAAATTACGCCATTACCAATCTTGTTCAGTTTGAATTTCCTTAATTCACTCAAAGGAGCATTATCTAAACGTGGATACCAATCTACCGGAACACCCAATTCTCTCCCATCTTCAAGGCTGAAGTGAACCCTGTCAGTGTTTACTTTAACATCAATAACGCGTAGATCATTATCTTTCATAAAGAGCGTTCATTTAAAGAGGGAGATTCGTGGAGTAGCAGACAAAACATTAAATACGAATTTTGTGCCATGCCTGTTACAAATGTTAAAAATAACTTATTAATTACAATTCGCTTCAAATAATTTTCTGAACTTCAGACTATCTTTAGGAACAATGTAGTCAAATTCTTTTGAAAGCAAAACAGCTTGCTTTAGTACTTCACATGCAAGATCCTGTTTATTTAACTCAAAAAAGATCTGAGCTTTATTTTCATATAAATAAGGATTCTGGTCGTATAGTTTTTCCGAAGATTCAATATCTCTTAAAGCAGCATCTATATTCCCAAGTTTCAAATTCGTTAATGCCCTGTTATTATAAGAATAAGCATACTCTTCCACTTCTAAAGCTTTATTCAAATACTTTAAAGCTTCTTTATAATTGCCTAATTCATTATAGTGATGCCCCAGATTATTATTTATTACAACATCATTTGGTAAATATTCAGCTGCTTTGTGTAAGTTAGTAATCACTTTATCTTCATGCCCAAGACTTGCATATACGTTTGATTCTACCAGAAACAGTTCTCCTATTGTTAAATGATCATTAGGGTATAGTTTGATAAAATCCTTAGCAACTTTTAAATCTTCTAAAGCAGTATCAAATTCATTTAAATGAGCATAAGCAATCGATCTTTTAATATAAGTTAGGAATCTTTTCTGACTATCAGGATCAGTTTTCTTTATAACTTCAGAAAAGCTATCTAATGCAAGTTCATAATTTTTATTTTCCAATGCCTTTGTTCCCCGACGATAATCAAAATCAAGAAAAAAAGGAACTTCAGAACAAGCACTAAGCAATATTAAAAATGAAATGCTTAATATTAATTGGGAATATAACTTCATAGGTACTTTCAACTCCTTTTAAGTTTTTTCTTTTTCTTTTCTCGACCTTCACTATTTGGAAACTCCAATATCCCACTACTGTAATAAGTTCCAAAAGTATGAACCCCTGAATATACCTGAGCAATGGCACTTAGAACCTGATCAGTAGTCAATTCTTTAAGCGGATGGATGAATGTTGACCATAAAAATCCTTCAGAAAAAGCATACTTTGCATCTAGCATTGTATGAAAATTGGCTTTAAGGCATTTCTTAATTTCTTCTTCACTTACTTCAGTCTCTTCGATAACAGGAGAAATAATGCGCATTCTATTGTGATTCACATCTGTTAAACAGATAAATAAAGTAGAATCAATAACAAATTGCCAATTCCCCATTGTTCCTTCTACTACATCGCTAATTTCATTAATGATCTCATTCAAACTTTCATTTGACATCTCATCATTTTTCTGGGCTTCTGAAGAAAATGAAAAACCTAAGATGAACAAAAACAGAAGTGTATATTTCATCATTTTTAAAACATTAATATTTGCATTTTAGACCTTGAAGTTTTGAGAAACCTTCAAGGTCTAAAATGCAAATATGATAATCATGATTATATGATTATTTTTTAAAATTCAAAATAGTTTCTTTGATAATTCTAATGCAGTCTAAGATCTGTTCTTCTGTCATTACCAAAGGCGGTGCAAAACGAATAATATTACCATGTGTAGGTTTTGCCAACAACCCGTTTTCTTTCAGTTGAACACAAATATCCCAGGCTGTCGAACTATCTGGTGTATCATTAATGACTATTGCATTCAATAAACCTCTACCTCTGACTAAGCTAACCAAATCACTTTCATCGGCTAATTTCTGAAGTTTTGACCTGAACAACTCACCCAGCTTTCTTGAGTTTTGTGCCAATTTCTCATCCCTCACAACTTCAAGTGCTTCAATAGCCACCTCACAAGCAACCGGATTACCTCCAAAAGTACTTCCATGCTGTCCGGGCTTAATAACTCCCATAATCGGATCGTTTGCTAAAACAGCAGAAACAGGATAAGCTCCACCGGATAATGCTTTCCCTAGAATCAGGATGTCAGGCGTAGTAAAACTTGCTTGTCTTTCACAATGTCCCTGACAAGAACAATCACCACAAACTGCCAATAAGCCTCCAGTTCTCGCAATTCCCGTTTGTATTTCATCAGCAATAAATAATACATTTCTTTCTTTACATAAAGCCGCAGCTTTTGGAATAAAATCAGCATCAGGCACAAAAACGCCTGCTTCTCCCTGAATTGGTTCTACTAAAAATCCGGCAACACGATCTCCATATTCGTTTAAAACTTCCATTAGCGCTTCCAGATTATTATATTCTACCGGAACAAAACCAGGTGTATATGGACCAAAGTTTCCTTTAGCATCAGGATCACTAGAAAATGAAATGATCGTAGTTGTTCTTCCATGAAAATTCTGACCACAAACAATAACGATTGCATCATTAGGCTGAATTCCTTTCTTTTCGTATCCCCACTTACGACAGATTTTAATAGCGGTTTCAACAGCTTCAGCTCCGGTATTCATTGGTAATACTTTATCGAAACCAAAATATTCAGTTACATATTTTTCATAAACACCTAAACGATTATTGTAAAACGCTCTTGAAGTAAGGGTAAGTGTTTCAGCTTGCTCTTTCATTTTTCCAACTATACGTGGATGGCAATGTCCTTGATTCACTGCTGAATATGCTGAAAGGAAATCATAATATTTTTTTCCTTCAACATCCCATAAATAAACACCGTCTCCTTTTGCCAACACTACCGGTAATGGATGATAATTGTGTGCTCCGTGCTTATCTTCCAGATCAATATAATGTTGTGAACCTTTTTGTAATAGTGTCTCCTGCATTTGTAAAATATTTGAATTTTGAAAAAAAGTATTGCAAAAAAGAAAAAAATTTCAATTTATTACAAATTTAGGTCGAAAAACGCATAAAGGAATGGTCTTTGGAGTGAATGAAATTTATATCTTTGCAGCCGTTTACAAAAAATACTAAAAAAAATGGGACAAACGATCATGTTCTTAATTCCAATATTTGGAATTATTGCGTTGGCTTATACCTTCTGGAAATCCAGCTGGGTATCGAAACAAGAAGTAGGCTCTGAAAAAATGGGAAATATAGCCAAGCACATTGCCGATGGAGCAATGGCTTTCCTTAAAGCTGAATATAGAATTTTATCCATCTTTGTTGTTTGCGTTGCAATCTTACTGGGTATTGCTGGTAATACACCAGAATCAAGTCCATTAGTTGCATTAGCATTTATCGTAGGTGCAATTTTTTCTGCTATGGCAGGTTTCATCGGAATGCGTGTCGCAACTAAAGCGAATGTGCGTACAACCAATGCTGCACGTACAAGTTTAGGAAAAGCACTTGAAGTAGCATTTGCCGGAGGTGCCGTTATGGGCTTAGGTGTTGTTGGTTTAGGTGTACTTGGATTAGGTTCACTTTTATTGATCTTCGGAAACATGTATGGCTTAGATAGTGCTGAAGCTACAAGAAGAGTAATTACAATTATCACCGGATTTTCATTTGGAGCTTCTTCAATTGCATTATTTGCTCGTGTGGGTGGTGGTATTTACACTAAAGCTGCCGATGTAGGAGCTGACCTTGTAGGTAAAGTTGAAGCAGGTATTCCTGAAGATCACCCACTTAACCCTGCAACTATTGCAGATAACGTAGGTGATAATGTAGGTGATGTTGCTGGTATGGGTGCCGATCTTTTCGAATCTTATGTAGGTTCTATTATTGGTACTATGGTACTAGGTGCTGCGTTTATGGGCATTAATGGCTTTGAACTTACAAATGACTTTAATGGAATGAATGCTGTATTACTTCCTTTAGTATTGGCTTCAGTCGGTATTATTACTTCTATTCTTGGAACATTCTTCGTTAAAGTAAAAGAAGGAGGAGATCCTCAGAAAGCCTTGAATATGGGTGAATTCTTATCTGCGGGTATGATGATCGCTGCAACTTTTGGAATCGTTACATGGATGTTACCTGAGTCTTGGACAATAGGTGAGATAACTTACTCTTCTATGGGTGTTTTCTGGGCAGTTGTAATAGGTTTAGCTTCTGGTTTAGGAATCGGATTAATTACAGAACACTATACAGGAACCGGAACTAAGCCGGTACAGTCTATCGTAGATCAATCAGTTACTGGTGCTGCAACTAACATTATTGCTGGTTTAGGTGTAGGTATGATCTCAACAGCTATTCCAACGATTATTTTAGCAGCTGCAATTATCGGTGCATATCATTTTGCAGGTTTATATGGAATTGCAATTGCCGCAGTAGGTATGTTATCAAATACGGGTATTCAGTTGGCAGTTGATGCTTACGGCCCTATTTCAGATAATGCAGGTGGTATTGCTGAAATGGCTGAGCTTCCTAAAGAAGTTCGTCAGCGTACAGATAAATTGGATGCTGTAGGAAACACAACAGCTGCAATTGGTAAAGGATTCGCTATTGGATCAGCAGCACTAACAGCGTTAGCTTTATTCTCTGCTTTTATGACAACGGCTGGTATAACTTCTATCAATATTGCTCAACCTAAGGTTATGGCAGGTTTATTAATAGGTGGTATGTTACCTTTCTTATTCTCAGCACTATCGATGAATGCTGTAGGTCGTGCGGCAATGGACATGATCCAGGAAGTACGTCGTCAATTCAAGTCTATTCCACAGTTAAGAGCAGCTTTAGATGTTATGAATAAAAATGATGGAAAAGAATTTGAAGATTGGAGTGAAGCAGATCAAAAAACTTTTGAAGCAGCTGACGGAAAAGCAGAATACAGCAAATGTGTTGAAATTTCTACCAGAGCTTCAATTCGTGAAATGATCCTTCCTGGTTTGATCGCTATTCTTTCTCCTGTAGCAATTGGTTTCTTAGGTGGAGCTGAAATGTTAGGTGGAACTTTAGCTGGTGTAACCGTTTGTGGTGTACTAATGGCAATTTTCCAATCTAATGCAGGTGGTGCATGGGATAATGCTAAGAAAATGTTCGAAGAAGGTGTTGAGATCAATGGTAAAATGTATTACAAAGGTTCTGATGCACACAAAGCAACAGTTGTAGGTGATACAGTTGGTGATCCTTTTAAAGATACTTCTGGTCCTTCATTGAATATCTTATTGAAATTAATGTCAGTAGTTGCTTTAGTAATTGCGACAATGATATAATGACCAACAAATAATATTTATAGCTTTCAAAAGGCTATCAAACTTGTAAAACCCCTTTCCGACTTTTGAGTTGGAAAGGGGTTTTTGTTTGGCAGAGAAGCAGATGTAAAGCTGAAATTCACCTTCAATGTAAATGAAGTATTTAATCAAGAATTTCTGCTGGTCAAACGAAACAGCAGAGGTTCATCTTGTTTTGATCCATTAAACTTGTATCATGCAATTTTTCACTAAATTTAATGAAATTAGAGACTGTAAAAGAGGTTCTCTGATTTTTCTTAAAACCAAAAAGTATATGACATTTGAAAATATGTATAAGAAACTTTTTCTATTTCTATACGACCTTTGTATTATTCTTTTAATGCATGAATGAGAAAATGGCAAAAAATCAATTTGGTAACAAGGGGTGGACACCTGAGAGACTTGGAAATTTAAAAGGTAAAACATTCGCCATAACTGGTACAACAAGTGGAACTGGCTTTGAAGCTACAAGGATACTTCTATCCAAAGGAGCTAAAGTGGTCATGCTAAACCGTAATCCCCAGAAAGTAGAAGGTATTATTACTACTTTAAAGCAAGATCTGGGTAACGATATAGATATCTTATCAATTATAATTGATCTAGGCATACAAGCTTCTGTTAGAAAAGCTGCTACTGAGGTAATTGAAAAAGTAACTCATTTAGATGCACTGATCTGTAATGGTGCTATCGCTCAGGTTCCTAAACAAGTATTAACCGTTGATGGATTTGAAAGTCAGCTTGGTGTAAACCACTATGGACATTTCACTTTACAAGCCCTACTCTTTCCATTAATAGAAAAATCAAAAGGTCGTATAGTTGTTGTTGGAAGTATGGGGTATAATATGGGCATCAAGACCATTCAGTTCGACGACATGAACTGGGATAAGAATTATAGTGCAAATCCTGTTTACAGCCAAAGCAAATTGGCACAAATAATGACGGTATATGAATTACAGGATAGATTGAAAAAAGCCGGTAAAACAGGTGTGAAAGCTTATGCGTGTCATCCGGGGGCTTCAAGCACATCACTAATAAAAACAAGCGGTAGTTTTATGATGCGTATTATCTGGAAATTAATGACCTTATCTCCTATGGTTCAATCTGCCGAAAAAGGAGCATATCCGCAGCTGATGTGTGCGACAGAACCTGACTTGGATCAAAGTGGTTTTTATGGTCCAACAGGAAGCGGTTATTGGACCGGCCCGGTTGGAGAATGCAAATTGGAACCACATGCTAAAGATAAGTCTGTAGCTGAACGATTATGGGAAGTGTCAGAACAGGCTACAGGTCAGAAATTTGAGGTATAATATGATTCTCACATTTAAAATTTAACTAAATATGGATATTCTAAAAGCATCAACAGATTGGGCTAAAGCAGAACTTTTTTCAACACCATTTTTCGTTCTTTTCGGTATATTATTTATGGTCGCAAGTTTTGGTTTCTTCCAACTAGGAAAAACTGAAATGGCAAGAGCCTATATTTACCCTACATTGGTAGCAGGCTCATTATTGACAATTATAGGACTAGGATTATTTTTCACTAATAAGAAAAGAGTTACTCAATTTCAAGTTGATTACAAAAAAAATGCACCTGCATTTGTAGCTTCAGAACTCGAACGAGCAGATGCTACATTAAAGGAATATAAAAATATTGTTTTTACGGCTATACCTATCATTATAATAATTTGTTCCTTAGTCATATTGTTTGTCAAAACGCCGATCTGGAGGGCAAGTATGATTACAACAATAGCAATGTTAGTCGTTATTCTTTTGATCGATGGTACGGCTTCTGCTAGAGTAGATGCCTACAATAAACAATTATTATCTGTAGAAAAAGAAATGAAAAACTAAGATGCAGCATTTTAAAACTTTATCTGCTTACCTGAATTATCTGGAACTTCCTCCACCAGAACATCCTATGCTAAGTATATTTATAGCCATAGCCGATGATTTTTTGCCTTGCCCTAAAAAGAGTTCTCCACCAATTACCAATGATTGTTATACCATTAGCTTTAAAAAAAATGTACAAGGCAAATTGAATTACGGCCGAACCCAATATGACTTTACTAATGGAGCTTTGTTTTTCATTTCTCCAGGACAAGTTTTACAATGGGAAAATAGCTTAGTTTATGAACAAAAAGGCTTTTCAATTAGCTTTCATAAAGACTTTATAAAAGGCAGTGAACTAAATCAACAAATAAAGAATTATGGATTTTTCTCCTATTCGGTAAATGAAGCTTTACATCTTTCACCAAAAGAAGAAAAACAAATGGAAACAATAGTAGAAAACATTGATATTGAGTATAAAAACAACCAGGATCAATTCAGTAAAGAAATCATTATTTCTCAATTAGCTACATTACTAAAATATGCCAACCGATTTTATGAAAGACAATTTTTAAACAGAAAAGAGCTTTCTATTGATTTATTGGACAAGTTGAATTTCCATTTATCAGCATACTTAGAATCGGGACAATTACAAGAGAACGGTATTCCAAGTATAGAACAAATAGCAACCGAATTATCAGTTTCACAACGCTACCTGAGCGATACATTAAAAAAGGAAACCGGTAAAACTACAACTGAACATTTGCACCTATACCTCATCGATGAGGCAAAGAATATTTTACTTCAACCCAACAAAAGTATTTCAGAAGTAGCTTACGAATTAGGATTTGAATATCCACCCTACTTTTCAAGATTGTTTAAAAAGAAAGAAGGAATTAGTCCTACAGCATTCAGGAAAAAATATAACTCGAATTAGATACTGACTTAAATTAAATAATTCAAGTTATGATGAATAACATTTATGTACATATAAGCCAGTCAGCATTCCCCTTAATTTTTTCAAGCGTATGGGTTCTTTTGTGGACAGATCCGTATTTAATCGTTAAATACAATAGCATTTATAAATTTTGTTAAAAATGGAATAGACTTTGAATTATATATTTTACTTTTGAAGTATAAAAATTTGAAGTTTTGAAAAAGATATTATTATTTGTTATGGTACTTTCATTAGCTGCATGTGGCAGTGAAAGTGCAGATAAGGCAAAAGCCGATGCTTCTGATGCTAAAACAACAGCTGCAACTGCTGAAGCAAAAAAGACTAAGGCAGAACAAAACATACCCGTAATTAAAAAGACACAACCTAAAAACACAAGACCACAGCCTGCTGCTGTAGCTTTAGCTGACTACAAAGCTAAGAATGAAGGTTGGATGGTTAATTTTGAAGATGCAAAGGCTAAATCGATTAAGAGTGGAAAACCAATTTTGGCAAATTTCACAGGTAGTGATTGGTGTGGATGGTGTAAAAGATTAGATAAGTCTGTTTTCCACCAACCTGGATTCAAAGAATGGGCTGATAAGAATGTAGTTCTTTTAGAATTAGACTTTCCTCGACGATTCAGAGTTCCAAACGAAATAGCTGCGCAAAATAATGGTTTAAAGCAGGCTATGGGTATCAGAGGATTTCCTACAATTTGGTTATTCGATATGAAAGAAAATCCTGAAGGTCAAATGGCTATTAACCCATTAGGAAAAACAGGATACACTAAAACATTGAACGAGTTTCAACAAACAATTGAAGGATTCTTAAAGAAGAAAGGATAATTGAATATTAACAAAACAATTGTGAAAGGAAGTTTCTATTTTTGAAACTTCCTTTTTTTATTTGCTGAATTAAAATATGCAAGCATTAAAATTAATCGCCTGCTGTGATAAATGTTATAAACTTACAGAAGTCCTGCCTTTTTCAAAAGACCGCATTGAATTACAGAAGATATTAGGCAATTCATTCTACTTAAAGTGCGAACATTGTTTTTATCAATCAAGAATTTATATAGATGAAGTTAGGGCAGTAATTTCAACTAAGATCCATTTTCTCATCATCTCTATTATAGCTATTTCAATTCTTTTTGTTTTTACCAAGTATGGTATAATTCCTTTATTTATAACGTTATTGATGTCTGTTGTCTATTATCAACACATGAACGAACGGGTCAAAGAATTTAATAAATTTCGTATAGGTAAAAAATAAACGTTAAATTAGCTACTTAAAATCAATATATAAATGGCGGCTAAAGAAGAAAAACTTTTAGAATATATAGATAGAAATATTAAAGACCTCAGACCTCACCTTGCAGCATTCAAAAAAGATTTAAAGTTAAAGAAACCTTATCTGACCTATATAGTAGCTGATATTCAATATATCTGTTTGCATTTAATGAATATTGACAATGATATGTCTGATGCACGCTATGCACTATTAATTGAGATACTCAATCATATAAAGCCGGGAATTGTTCCTATAAAAGAGTTTAAAAGTGGAGAGTATGAATCGGAGAATTACCGTTTCAAAAACAATAAAAAATACCGCGAGAACGAAAAAGATGTTGAAGAATTAATTCCTGAATTTGTAAAATATTTAGAGAAACAGTCCGGTGTAAACGATGCTTTAACCCAAGCTAAAGAGCTATATTGGCGCATTGCACACGATGTCTTTTATGCAAGTGGAATAGATGCAGATGCAGAATTATTTGATACATACACCAAAGTTCTTTTCCCTACGAAAAGCACCGAAGAATTACTAACCGGTAAAAAAGTAAGAAAAGGAATCGATCAGGAAGCATTGGATAAGGTACTTGCTAAAATGAATAAATACATTGGTCTGAAAGAAGTGAAAGACGAAGTAAGTGAGTTGATCAACTTTCTGAAAATTCAGAAAATGCGGGAAGAAAATGGCATGAAAGTAATTGGTGCTACCCGACATTTGGTGTTTACCGGAAATCCCGGAACAGGAAAAACGTCGATTGCCAGAATGCTAGCCGAGATCTTTGCTGCTTTGGGTATTCTTAGTAAAGGACACCTAACTGAAACAGATCGCTCAGGATTAGTGGCAGGTTATGTCGGACAAACAGCAATAAAAGTACGTAAAGTAGTAGATCAGGCATTGGGTGGTATTTTATTTATAGATGAAGCGTATGCATTGGCAGGTTCTGGAGAAAAAGATTTTGGTCAGGAAGCTGTAGATACGCTTATTAAGCTCATGGAAGACAATAAAGATGACCTTGTTGTAATAGTTGCCGGATATACAGAACCAATGAAAAAGTTTATCGACTCCAATCCAGGTTTGCGTTCTAGATTCAATAAATACATCAACTTTAAAGATTATACAGTACAAGAACTTCTCGATATTTTCAAATTGTTTGTTAGATTAGATGAATTCAAACTAGCAGATAAAAAAACAGAAGAAAGAGTAAGAGAGATCATTAAAGCCCAACACGCACATAAAGATGAGACTTTTGGTAATGCAAGAATGTGTCGTAATCTCTTTGACGAAATTATTAGAAATCAAGCTAATAGGTTAGTTAAGCTAAAATCTGTAGATAAGAAAAAACTTGCTACTTTAAGGGTAAGTGATATTCCAAGTCCTGAAGAGTTTGCAAGTGGCACAAAAGTCGATGGATAATGTTTATTATTATATTAAAATATCGCTTACAAACAATTTCTTAATGTAAAATCAAAGTTTTGGGTACTTATCCGAAACTGATTCCTTCATTAAGCGTAAACTGAATAAAAATAATTATGAAAGGTATAGTTTTTACCGAATTCCTCGAAATGGTTGAAAACGAGTTTGGATATGAAGTCGTTGATTATATTATAGACAACTCTGATCTGGAATCGGGTGGAGTTTATACTTCGATTGGAACTTATCATCATAGTGAGGTGGTACAACTTTTAATGAACTTATCAGAAAAAGTAGAAATGGACCCAGGCGCTTTGCTTAAGACCTTTGGGAAATATTTGTTTGATACATTTACTAGAGCCTATCCAATGTTCTTTGAAGCAGAAGATAACGCCTTTGGCTTCCTTGATTCAATTGACAGGCACATACACGTTGAGGTATTAAAACTATATCCCGATGCTACCCTACCACGTTTCGAAACACAGGTGTCGGATGATGATGTAATGACGATGATCTATAAGAGTGAAAGAAAAATGGGGGCATTAGCAGAAGGATTGATAGAAAAAGCAATGGAATATTATAATACGCCATATATTTTATCAAAAGAACTCATGAATGAGGATGGCAGTATGGTGAAATTTGTTATTGAAAAGAAATAAATATATAGAATACCTTTATCTTTCAAAAATCTATACGATTTAATACTTAATTATGGAAGAAATACAGCTTTTAAAGAAAAGAATAGAAAGGGAAAGAAGAGCCCGTAAAGAAGCTGAATCAATTCTGGAAGTTAAGGCTATAGAACTATTTAAAGCCAATAGAGAACTAAAGATCATAAATCAGGATCTAGAAAAGGAAATTGCAAGAAGATCGAGCCAGTTATACAAAAGTGAATTCAAATACAGAAGTATAATCGAAAACATGGAGCTTGGTTTACTCGAGATCGATAAAGAAGGAACCATTATTCAAGCTTTCGATACTTTCAATGAAATGACTGGATATCTTGAAGGAGAATTAGTAGGCAGAAATTTTATCGAAACATTATTAGTAAGCGAGTTTGTGCCGATTTTTAAAGAACAAGAGGAAAAAAGAGAACACGGGGAAGCAGACGTTTCCGAATTAAAAATATTCACAAAAGATAGGGAAGAGATATGGGTAATTGTTAGTGGAGCACCCATTTTCGATAATATCGGAAATATTATTGGATCAGTTGGTATTTATTATGATATTACTGAAAGGAAAAATCTGGAAGACAGATTAAAATTAGCAAGACAAACCGCTGTTCAGGCACAACAGGCAGAAAAGCAATTTCTTGCAAGTATGAGCCATGAGATCAGAACTCCCCTGAATGCGATTATTGGAATGACACACATGCTTAGCGATACAGTTTTAGACGAAACACAACAAGATTATCTTGAGGTGCTTTCAAGCTCTGCAAGCATACTAAAAAATCTTATTTCTGATATTTTAGACATTTCTAAGATCGATGCCGGTAAATTGGAAGTTAACCCCAAAGTTATCAACCTTAAAGCTGAAACGCATAAGTTAATCAATATATTCAAAGCGAAAACCCGAGAATCAAAAGCTGAATTCAAGCTAGATTTTGATGATAGGATTTCTCATTTAGTTCATTGCGACCAACAATTACTCAACCAAGTCCTAATTAACTTATTGGGCAACTCCGAAAAATTCACCAAAGACGGAACCATAACTTTACGAATAAGCTTAAAGGCCTCTGACACAACACGTTATATTATTTTATTTGAAGTTGTCGATACAGGTATAGGAATGTCTCCTCTTGAACTTGAAAAAATATTTGTACAATTTGTGCAAGCCAATGTAGAGATCAGAAAGAACTATGGAGGTACAGGCTTAGGTTTAACTATTTGCAAGCGTTTAGTTGAACTAATGGGCGGTTATATTGATGTTTCTTCTCAACAAGGAGTGGGTACCAACTTCTATTTTACATTGAACCTCGAAATAAGTGAAAAAGAAGCTGACCTTGAAATTATGGAAGGCGCTTCGGTTCTATCTAAAATGATCGATTCAAATTTAGATATTCTGATAGCTGAAGATAATGAAATGAATATCAAATACATTGATAGTTTATTGAAAAAATGGAACATCAATCATGAAATTGCTTATGACGGACGTCAGGCAGTAGAAAAATATAAGGCTGCTAAATTTGACATTGTTTTAATGGATTTGAATATGCCGGAAATGGATGGTTTCGAAGCAACAAGACAGATCAGAGAAATGGAAGGTGTTCATAGTAAAATTCCGATCGTTGCACTTACTGCTTCTACATTTTTATCTAAAAAGCATTTAGCACTTCAGGCAGGAATGACCGACTTTCTATCTAAGCCATTTACGCCTGAACAACTTGCAGAAGTAATTAGCAAATATACAGATGCTGATGTTGAGAATAAAGAAACTGTTATCGATGCAAATTCCGATTCTCCTGCTTATCATTCCGCTTTGAATAATCAACATTTATTGGAAGTTTATGGTAATGATATGGATTACGCACTTTCAATGTTTGAAACATTTATCGAAATCATTGATGATGAATTGACCTTATTGATAAATTATGCAGAAACAGATCAAAAAGAAGAATTAAAGGGTCAGGCACATAAAGTTAAACCAACGTTTGCAATGGTTGGCTTGAATCATATTACCGATGAAATGCAAGAATTTGAAGACTCGGTAATGGAACTAAGCTTTGAAAAAGCTAAAGAAAAGGTATATCATTTTGAAAAGGAGATCAAAAAGTTTATTCCGATCATTAAAAGTGAAATAAGCCGAATAAAGAACTTGTAAAAATTGTAAATTCCCTTATGGATATTTTAAGGTGTATTATTGTTGAAGATGAGATAATGGCTCGAAAGTCATTAGAAAGGCTTTGTGAAAAGTCTGAACATATAGAGGTAGTTCAAAGCTTTGAAAATGCCGAAGGTGTTAAAGATCTTATGAATAAAGAGTCTGTTGATCTTATTTTTCTGGATATTGAAATGCCCGGAATTTCAGGTTTA
Organism: Chitinophagales bacterium; assembly: GCA_020628375.1. Classification (GTDB taxonomy): domain Bacteria; phylum Bacteroidota; class Bacteroidia; order Chitinophagales; family UBA2359; genus JAHDDA01. The sequence continues at coordinate 86,083 of JAHDFD010000006.1, forward strand.
GAGCTATTGGACCAGTTATCCTATATTCCCCAGGTAGTTTTTACTACCTCTAAAAAAGAATATGCTTTTGATGCTTACGAATATGATGTAACCGATTTCCTGAAAAAACCTGTTACTCAGGTAAGATTTTTCCAGGCGGTTGAAAAAGCTATACAAAGAAGCTATCAATTGAATGCCGTTGCAAAAGCCAGTGCTCTGAATGAAATATACATCAAAGAAGATGGCGCACTCATTCGATTAGATTATAATAATATTCTTTTCTTCGAAAACTTTGGAGACTATGTAAAGGTAGTAACCACCGATAAAGAACACATTATTTATGCTACAATGAAATATATTGATCAGAAGATTTCTCACCCTCGTTTTCTAAAAGTACATCGTTCATACATAGTAAACTTAGGCAAAATTGTCGATATAGAAGAAAATTCTATGGTAATCGGAAAAAAAGTAATACCGATCAGTCGTGCATTCAAACCAATTCTCATGTCTAGCATTAATCAGTTATAATCTACGATTTGAATACTTTTCATGATTCACATGGCAACTGTTTTATAACTTTTTCATATTAAAATTATTCAAATAAAATTTGTTATATAATGAATTAATCTAAAACTAAGCTCTAAATTTAAAGATAAAGCACTAGCATTATCATTTACCAAATATATTCTAAAATCTGACTTAAATCAAAAACTAAATTCTCACCCATATTTTACCTAAGAAATCCACCATTCTATATATTTACAATATACAAACACGCTCTAAACATGTTAACTACTACTAAATACCTGACATTTTTAGGGGCTTACATTTTATTAATTTCATTGAACTATGAACTTAGTGCCCAAATGATTCCGATGGAATGTTCTTTGAGCATTAATACAGCCAATGAAAATGATATTGTTTGTGATGATGTTCCTTTTGAGTTGATTGCAGAGCTAAATCCTGAAACAGATGTTGTTTCTATTTCTCTGAATAATATGCTTTTGGACTCACGACGTGTAAGCGCTGAAAATGATAGTTCTGTAATAGTTGTCTGGAATTTTGCAGAACTGAATGCTTTGGACAATCTAGAATTTGGAACAAATACTTTCATTATTGTTACTGAAGATGGCGATACTGGTTCTGCATGTTTTTCTGATTATACTTTTAGTTATGAATCATGTGAAAGTGTCAATGATTCACTAATTGATAACAATACTGGCAAGTTCAATATTTCTTTAAAAGTATTGCTTCAGGGAAATTATGATGCAAATTCTGAGTTCATGACAACCAAAGCCAATGAATTGAACTTACTTCCTCCACTACAACCTTTTAATTCCGAAATATTTAATTTCGATGGAATGCAGTCTGTCACAGAATTTGAGAATGAAGCTGTTGACTGGGTTTTGGTTAGTTTAAGAAATGAAACAGGGGAAATATTGGATAAGAGCTCTGCTCTCTTATATAAAGATGGTTCTGTTAGAAGTATTGAAGGTAATTTAATGATCAGCTTTGATTTAGTAAGTACTATAACCGATACTTACTGGGTTTCTGTTTCACATAAAAGTCATTTAGCTATAATTTCTGAGAAAGCTTATGCAACAAATGAATTTATTGATTTTACTAAACCAGAACTTATTCAGGGACCTGCACAATCAATGATAATTGATAATATCGCTTATATGATCGCTGGTGATTTAGACGGAAACGGCATTATCAACAATATTGATTATAATATATGGGCTAATAATAATTCAGCCGTAGGTCAATATTTAGCACAAGATATAGACGGTAATGGTTTGGTTAATAATATCGATTATAACTATTGGCAAATAAACAGGCAAAAGCTTGGTGCCAGAAAGATCATTGAAAATGAGTATTAATTAAAATACCTTTTAAAAAACTGCATTACCCTTTGTTTGTAAGGTAAGCCGAACAAATTCAAATGTACTAACAGAAAATATAACTGATATATATCTTTTCGTACTTCAAACCCATTTTCTTTAGGTATGATATCAAAATAGGTATCATAGAATATATGATTAAATTTATTGAAAAGATCAGTCATAGCTATATCTACTTCATGATGCCCATAAGAGATTGCGGGATTATAAAAATAAGGATTTCCATTTGATGCAAATTGCACATTATGACTCCACAGATTTCCGTGCAAGATTACTGGTTGAGCATTAAATAAATTGGAATAAACAAAGCTTTCAATAACTTCAAAAATCGGAATTTCTTTTACAGAAAGTAAATTTGCATTCAATGCCATTTCCAATTGAAAGAATAGTCTTTTATGTAAGAAAAAATTACTCCAAGAATCATCAAAATTATTTATTTGTTCTAAACCACAAATAAAGTTATCCATTTTCCATCCTGCTTTTTCTTTTTGAACAGAATGAAGTTGAGCTAAACTATGAGCAATATCTCTAAAACTATTACTTGTCGGTTTTGAAGGTTGTATATATTCTAAAATAATTAAAACCCTATTATTATGAGAACCTACAAAAACGATTTCTGGCGTTTTAATCGTTTTTGTTTCTTGAATTTCCATATAAGCAGATGCTTCCGTCCAATATAAATTCTTGGAAAGATAATCATGACTTATTCTAAACAGAAATAACTTATCTTCTGTTTTAACCTTGTATCCTTTGTTAATATTGCCTTTCTTATAGATTCTGATATTAACAACTTTCTCTCCAAGAATTCTACTAAGTTCTCGCTTTAACAACTTCATAATTAATCTCTTAATGCGCTTTTTACGGAAACTGAATATTACTTTATGAAGTAAAAGACTTAAAGCTTAGCTAACTTTTCACTAATAAGTGCATTTGCTAAAACTACTTCGGTGCCCCCCATTCCAACCGAACATAACAATATAACTTCCTTTTCAGATTTTCGGATCAGGTCATTATTATTATATACAGATGAAAAATCATGAATTATATTCAGATCTTCAATAAAAAAGTTATCTCCGTATTTATTTACTTGTTCGATTGAGTCGGTAAAAATGAAATCACAAGTTTTTGCGAAATCTTCGGACACCTCACTCCTCCCCCGCAACTTTGGACCGACAGTGGTGATAGTCGTTCCATTATCAAACATTCCCTTAGAAAGTAAACAGTCTGTACTTCTTGACGTCATCAACAACGAATCAACATCTTTTAGTTCCCCAATTTCATTTATTATTTCAAATTTTATTCGCTTATCCAATTTAGCCTTCATTTCCTGCACAAATACTTCTGCATTACTTCTGGTTCTATTGAAAATCTTAACCACTTTGGGCTTTAACAGATCGCAAAACATAGATAAATGAATTCTTGCCTGAAATCCAGCTCCAACCAATCCTAAAACTTCAACTTTTTCTTTTTTGAAGTAGTTATGCATTACTGCATTTATCGCCGCAGTTCTGTAAGCACCCACCAAGTGGCTGATGACTATACCCTTCATTCTTCCTGTTTCATTATCATAAACAACAACTAGTTGTTCTTGATTGGAAAAATCGTCTCTTATTACGTCATACAATCTGAAGCCGATTACCTTTTGAAGTGCTGCCGATTCTCCGGGTGTTATACACAAGTTACCATTTGTTCCTTCTATATTATATTTTGCATGAGCGAAAAAGGTATTATTTGCTTTTTCCTTGAAACAAGCTTCAATGGCTTCTATCGCTAGAGCATTGGTCAATAAAGACTTAGCTTCTTCATGTTCGATAATCAAGTAATCTTTCATGTTTTTTAAGTAAAAGAAAAAAGCATTGGTGTTAAATAAACAAAAACCGCTATTTTTTTTTTATTATTAAAAAAAATGGAAAACAAACATATTTTAGTTGTAGGCGGAAGTTCGGGAATTGGCTATGGTTTGATTCAGCATTTGAGTAAAATGAATGCTAAAGTGATAACTGTTTCAAGAAACAAGCCTGAAAACATTGAATCATTAGAGCATGTAACTTACTATCCATTAGATGTAAAAGAAGAGCTTATTGACTTAAACTTTCTACCAGATACTTTAGATGGTTTGGTTTATTGTCCGGGAAGTATCAACCTTAAACCATTTCATCGATTTAGTATTGAAGAATTCAGAGAAGACTGGGAAATAAATGTATTAGGGGCTGTAAAGGTTTTACAAGCAAGCTATAAACAATTGAAAAGAGCTAAGGGAGCAAGTGTCGTATTGTATTCTACTGTAGCCTCTGCACTTGGAATGGGTTTTCATGCATCAATCGCCAGTGCAAAAGCAGGTGTTGAAGGACTTGTTCAATCTTTAGCAGCAGAATGGGCAACTCAACAAATAAGAGTAAATGCTATTGCTCCCTCTATTACAGATACACCTTTAGCAGCTAATTTACTTTCAAAACCTGAACGTCGTGAGGCTTCTGCCAGAAGACATCCTCTACAAAGAATTGGAGAGGTTGAAGATATCGTAAATGGAACAATATTTTTGCTATCGGACAAATCGTGTTGGATGACAGGTCAAACTTTACACATAGATGGTGGAATGTCGAAAGTAAAGCTTCTTTAAAAAAGAAATGCGCTAGTTTAAACTAGCGCACCCTTAAAACATCTACTCCCATTGAATTCAAATATATAAATAATATTTATAATTAAAGAATAAATTGAAAGTTTTTTTTCATTATTTTTTTTAACGAAATTAGCTCTAACTTAGAATTTCTTCAAAAAAAAACACTAAATACGTTAACATTACATTAAAAAAAATATAAAACTCTTCCATTTAAAAGTAAAGACTCACTATATCTGCTAGTCAAAAGATATAGCAGAGGTTATACCTGTTTTGGTCAGAAGACCAAAACCAAAATCAGTCTTACATTGTAGGCACACCAGTAAAATTAAGTGAAGATCCCTAGAGGTCCGGTTGTGCCGCTAGGCGTCCAGAAATTATTAATATTCGGCAAAATAAGATCCAAATCAGAAGACGAAGCACCAAACCAAAGTGCCAGATCTGCAAAATATTCATCACATGAAGTTGTAGGTATCAATCTTCCTGCACTTGTTTCCAATGGATTACCAACATGTAAGTCAGGATAGGTTCCATAAATTTTCTGCCCACTCACTGCGCCTCCAAAAACAAGAGCATTACCACCCCAGGCATGGTCAGAACCATCTCCATTAGAAACTAGTTTTCTTGCAAAATCAGACATAGTAAATCCAACTACATCATTTTCAACCCCAAGTTCAACCAAAGCGGCGTAGAAGGCAGCAATAGCCTCATCTAACTCCAACATCAACTCCGCATGTTCAATAATCATATTATCATGGGTGTCAAAACCACCTAAACTAACAAAAAAGGTTTGATTGGAAACATTCAAAATATCTCGTGCAGCAATGGTTTTGGCAACCATTTCCATTTTCTCTCCTAATTTGGTATCAGGAAACTGAGTTGTAAATGCTGTTCCGCCAGCTATTGCGGCACCAAATTGTATAGCATTGCTCGAAGAACCCCTTACTGATTGCGCGTAAGCTTGTTCTAATATATTCTGATAAGTGTCATCTAATATATTATCGAGCGTTTGTCTTTTAAGTGTATTATAAAAGTTTGTATTCGTAGAACCGTTAATTTGAACACTTCCTGTTCCGGAACTCTGAATGGCATACTCTCTGATAGTATTTCCCTGTTGAAAAAGATTTATACCATCTAAAGAAATATTCATCGAAACATCCTGATTGGTATTATTGGTATATAGTATATCAGCCATTCTACCTGCCCAGCCCAATGCGTTTCTGTCTTGTGGCACCGAGGTTTGCCAATGAGTACGCTGGTCTGAATGAGAAAACAAACCTAACGGTAAGTTAAGATCTGCATTATAACTAGCTAATGTTGTAGGTTCAACCAATGCTCCAACATTAGCCACAAATGCCAGATTACCACTTTCAAACAGACTTTGAATATTGGTTAAACTTGGATGTAAACCATAAGATTTACCATCAGGATTCAACGGATTTATTGGTAGTAAATCTGCTTGAGGAATTGCCATATTTGTTCGAATTGTCGCGTATTCCTGATATTCACTGGCACCACTAGGGACCAACATATTATAACTATCATTACCACCCGATAACATTATGCAAACCAATGCTTTATAGCCACTAGATTGAGGTCGTGGCATAAATGGTTTATTAGCATAAGCAGCAGCATTCACTGCTCCAAGATTCGTCATTGCGGAAAGTAAAGGAGTTACGCTTAAAGAAGCACATCCTAATCCCGCTAACTTACCTAAAAAATCTCTTCTGTTATGTTTATGTTTAGCCATGCTTAGTTGTTGTCAATATTGTATAAAAGTGTTCTGCTTGTTGCTTTTCTAAAAGGACATTAGATAGAACAAATGGAAAAATCTAAGGTCTGAATGTAGTGGGTAAGCAATTTATGGACATTATATTGTTGGTCTCTTGACCAACTGAATTTCTTTAAAGTATCCACAAGTTTGTTGCCCATTACATCTAACTTCTTTTATCTATTTAAGAATAACATAATTAGGAGACATTAAAATAAAATAGAGTGTTGTTCTAACGATCGTATCGGCTGTTGTATTTGAATTATTCGCCATCAACTGATCGTGAGTATCTGTAAGTATATCTATTGTACTAGTTGACAATTGCCCACGACATAATAGTAAATTAACCTTTTCGATCAAACCACTAATTCCGTTTGTATTGTATTCATTTTCTAAAGTACTGAAATCAAAAACAGGATAATCAGCATTGTCATTGGTTAGCCTTGGAATACTTGCATTAACACCTGTTCTATTTTTAAATGGCCTTACATTCAACATATCTTCATTGATATTGATCTGGTGAATACCTGATGTAGAATGCAGAATTTGGAATTCAGGTGAATACATATTGTTAGGGGCTACAAATTCTTTTTCAGCATAAAAAGGTGAATAGAAATTAAATACACTTGGAGCATACAAAAACGAATGTTCGATCTTTCCATACACTTCATTGAAATCTCGATACCAAAACTCTCCGGAAGGCGAACTTATATTCAAAGCTTTAAAAAGGTGAACAATACGTTCAACAGGTTGTAATAACTTACCGTTCTTAGCATCATCTAACCAGTTACAATTTCTTGCCTCAGTATCGGTTAAAATTGTTCTTATCACATATTCTAAATTTCCTCTTACACCATTGCCATCATTATTGAATGCAAGCGCAACCCTATTAATGTAAGCAGGGCTAGGATTTGATTTAACCAATTGTTGAATTAAGCGTAATGCTATAAAAGGACCAACATTATCATGATTAAAAAGTATATCAATAGCCTGATTAATATCATCCATACCTGCTTGTCCAGCAGGAATAACGGTTCCATCGATCATTACTTTAGTATAAGGATCGTGATAATCTTCGTGCATCATCATGGGAACGGTCATATCATAATGATTAAAATTCTTATGAAACACAAGCGGATCACTCGGACTATATTCAGGATGATATAAATAATCCCAATCACCTCCTGACAAACCGGTAAATACTTTGGCTAATTCCTGAACATCTACAATGTCATAAGTCGGAATTGGCTCTCCACTATTATCTAATTTCAATGAACCATCATTGTTCAATTCAAATAACCCGATAGTAAACAGCTGCATTATTTCGCGAGCATAATTCTCATCTGGTAAAACTCCTGTATCGGGATCGGCTTTTTGGTTTTTAAAATGACTTAAATAGAGCCCCATAATCGGGTGTAAACTAACATCATATAACAAATCTCTGAAGTTACCGAATGCCCCATCATATAAAAGATCATAATAGCTTGAAATACCAAAACCACGATCATCTAATTCATTATTATTTAATGAGACAACAAAAATTTGACTTAGAGCAAATGCAACTTTCTGCCTTAGCAGATCATTTTCTTTGATCGCTTTTTCGTAAAACGAAAAGCTCATATAATCTTTCCTTCTAGTTGAGTCAGCAATAGCTATTCCATGAACAGCCGCAATCCTTGAAACAGCACTATCAAAAATGTTTCGATAGGTTGTTTTATATTTTGTATAAGATAGGTTTATTTGTTCATCTATCCAGTTTTCGATACCAATATTACTTATATAGTTAATATCATTTTCTGTATATCCCAGACTTGCCTGTGATAAAAAACGTGCTGCTCCGTATTGATCAGGAATAAGGTCTGTTCCTGTAAGTGAAGTTATTCCTTCATTATTAGTTGTTGAACTACTTGAAGAAACACTTAAACCAACAGTATTACCAGTACCAAAGTAATCCTCATAAATTTGAGCATTAACTACTGAAGAATAGCAAAATATAATGGAAAGCAGTGCGAAAGATAATTTAATCAATTTCATTAACACTGAATTTGAATTTAAATATATAAAGCTTATACGTGAATTCCTTACGAATTGTTAAGTTTGAATTTATAAAAGAGCAGAATGTTTTAATTATTACAAATCACTTATAATGAAAAATAAAAGATTCAAGGGCATTGAAGAACTAGATACCTTTAAAATTCAAGTTGAAGTTCCAGTTCAATGGGGAGAAATGGATGCAGCCAATCACGTCAACAATGTTATTTATTTAAGATGGGTTGAAGTAGCACGTATAAAATATTTTGAGGAAACAAATGTAAGTAGCGATTTCACTTCTACTGCTGGTCCTATACTTGCCTGGCAAGATTGTAAATACATTTTTCCGGTCACTTATCCCGATACAATGCTAATAGGTGTCCGTTGTGCTGAACTACTAGAAGATCGAATAAAATTAGAAACCAAGTTATTCAGTCAGAAACACCAACGTATCACTGCTGTTTCAACTCAAATTGTTATGGCTTATAATTATCAAACACTAAAGAAAGCACCTGTCCCTGAAAGTTGGGTTGAAGGTATCAAAAATACAGGTGATCTTATAAAATAAGAAAAGCGGACAATTTAATATATTGCCCGCTTATAGAGAAAAGCTAACTAACTTTTAGTAAATATTTTTCAGGAAGTTCTCAGAGCTTAAAACAGCTCTGAGAATTAAGGAAGGTTATTATTAGCCTACTCTTAAATTAAAGTTTATCTTAGAACTTCTAAGAATCCGTTCAAATTATCATCTTTATTTCCTGTGTTCAATAAGATCACATAGAAATAAGTACCATCCGGAACATCATTTCCTTTCCAGGTTCCGTCCCAGGCATCCACTACTCTACCAGTATATCCTTTGATTCTGGCAACTTCATTACCCCATCTATTGAACACGATCAACTCAGGATCATTCTGTCCATAACAATCTTCTAAGCCAGGAATATTGAATACATCATTAATTCCATCACCATTCGGAGAAATACCATTCTTAAGTGTCAATTCACAACCTTCAACAGTTATAAATACAGTTGCCTGATCACATAATTCATCTATACAAATTTCATATACCAAACTATCTGTTCCTAGGAATCCTTCATTTGGAGTGTAAACTAAAGTTCCGTCTGTATCTATGAATACTGTTCCATTTACAGGATCAGTTACAATAGTAACATTAGTAAGATCTTCTAAATCTGAAGGTGTATCATTATCTAATATATCAACTGTTACCGATTGACCATTAAATGTAGAAGCTGTATCGTCTTCCGCATTTATATCTCCTTCGACAACTTCTATGGTAACATAAGCTGTATCACACATGAAAGGAATTCCATTATCACAAATAGCATAAGGGAAATAATCTGTTCCACTGAAACCACTATCAGGCGTATAAACCACACAACCATTCTCATCTAATTCCACATCACCATTGATCGGATCATTCAATAACACAACAGTTAACTCATCTCCTTCATTCGGATCAGTATCGTTATCTCCAACACAAATAGAAACCGGAGTTCCTACATTAGTAGTAGCGTCATCATCTTCTGCCATAGGCGGTAAATTAGTAATTTCAGCATCACCGATCTGAATAACTACCTGAGCGGTGTCACATTGACCTGCTGGTAAGAAACCATCACAAACGATATACTCAAATACATCTAAAGTATCTGATACCTCTTCACTCAATGTATAACACAACTCTGGCTCGCCATCTTCATTCAGGTTAAATACTGCAATTCCAAATTGAGCATTCGTTACATTAGTTATAATTAAGGTATCACCATTTGCATCATAATCATTTGCAAGAACATCAAAACAAATTGTCTCAAGACTGTCTGGCATTTCTACAATATCATTTCCTGCAACTGGCGGTACATTTTCGTCTTCACACAATACATCTATACTTACTAAAGTAGAATCACATTGATTATTCACATCACAAGCTGTGTAGAAGAAGAAATCTTCATCACAGAATCCTTCTTCAGGGAAATAAGTGAATGTTTGCGTTTCTTCATCAAAGATCAATGAGCCGTTTTCAGGTTCAGTAAATTCCGTAATTACCAATCCTGTACCTTCGTCATTTGCCAATACATCAATTTCTACTGGTGTATTCAATGGCGTTACCACTACATCCGGATCAAGGTTAGGACCTTCACCCGCCAATGATGGGTCAACAAAGATGTCAACAAAAGCAGTATCACAAAGTATAGGACTTCCATCATCACAAAGGATATAAGAAATATAATCATTGCCTGTAAATCCTGAATCTGGTGTATAAGTTACACTTCCGTCTGCATCCCAAATAGCAATACCATTTGCAGGATCAGTTAATGAACTCACTCCAATAGAATCTCCGTCTATATCAAAATCATCTGCTAAAACATTGAAATCAATTGTTTCACCTGGTGCAATCGTATATTCCTCATCTACACCTGTAGGAGGATTATTGCTTACATCAGTTCCAATAGAAACTATAACATCTACTGTATCGCAAGCTTCTTCTGCATCACAAACAACATACTCAAAACTAACTTGAGTAGAATCACACTCAGGTGCATCAGATACGATCAACTCTAATTGGTTCTCAACGATCATAGCCTCTAAACAATCATCATCAAGAATTACATCTGTTAATGTTAAATCTCCGTTTTCAGGATCACCATCATTAGCTAATACATCAACTGTTAGTGTATCACCTGGTGTTACACTGAACACATCGTTATTACCAACTGGTGGCATATTCGGTCCATCGAACACTTCGATCACAACAAATGAATCATCACAATTTCCATCTTCATCGCAGACTGTATAGGTAAAACTGTCTGTTCCTACAAAATCAGGATTAGGGAAATAAGTGAATGTTCCTGCAATATCATCGAATAAAATACTACCATTTTCAGGCTCTGTATTTCCTGTAATTGTTATTCCCTCTCCTTCATCATTAGCGATCACATCGATCTCAACAGGAGAATTAACAGCTGTCATAATATAATCAGGGTTAGCAACTACATTGTTTGGTGTATCAATTCCAACCTGAATAGTAACCAATGCTGTATCGCACAATACAGGGAATCCGGTATCACAAACAACATAGAAGAAATTATCTTCCCCTTCAAAACCTTCATTAGGCGTATAGGTAATATTTCCTTCTTCATCCCAAACTACCGTACCATTCGCAGGATTTGTTACTGAATTTACCACCAAAGAATCTTCAGGGTTAATATCAAAATCATTATCCAACACATTAAAGTCAATAGTTTCATCAACGCCCGTTACCAACTCATCATTTACTGCAGTTGGAGGGTTATTATTGATCGGTGCAGGATCGAATGTAATAACCACATCAACGGTATCACAAACAAAATCACCTGAATCATCACAAACTATATAAATAAATGAAAGTGGATTAGTCGTACATTCATCATCACAGATCGGGCTGTATAATAAAGTTTGACTTTCATCTAATAACTCAACACTACCACAAGGGTCAGGTGAAGAGAATCCTAAGATTTGTAAGCCTTCATTCTCCGGATCAACATCATTCGCTAATACGTCTAATTCAACCGGATCACAATTTTCTAATACATATACATCGTTTCCACCAACTGGAGCAAGGTTCACACTTGGATCCAATACCTGAACACCTACTACAGCTGTGTCGCATAAGTTAAAGGCATCACAAACAGTATAAGTAAAGTAATCATCACCAATAAATCCTTCGTCAGGCGTATAAGTTATCGTTCCATCAGGATTGATCTCAACAGTACCATTAGCAGGTTGTGTAACTTCGGTTACAGAAATTTCTGTTCCTTCATCGTTTGCAAGCACATCGATTGTTACGCTATCACCACCTTCAGTCGATGCTAAGTCTTCGTTAGCAGTTGGTCCGTCGCCTGTAAATCCTACATTGATCTCAATGTGAGCAGTATCACAAAGCACTGGCATTCCATCATCACAAACTATATATAATAAATTATCAATTCCTACAAAATCAGTGTCAGGTGTATAAATAATTTCGCCTGTCAGTGGATCTATTTCAGCAGTTCCATTTTCTGGACCTCCAGCCAACGAAGTAACCGTAAGCACATCTCCATCAGGATCACTATCATTACTTAACACATTGATTGACATAGTGTTATTCATATTTACCTCAACAACATCATCATTTGCTTCTGGCGCATTATTACTTGGCTCAGGTAAGCCAACTGCTACAACTACAGTAGCGGTATCACAAGCGCCTTCCAAATCACAAACAATATATTCAAACTCAACATCCTGTGGATCACAAGTTTCATCCGGAACAAATTCCAATAAGCTTCCATCAGCAATAATATTTACCACTCCACAAGAATCTGGTTGAATAACATCTGTAATGGTCAATTCGCCATTCTCAGGATCACTATCATTTGCCAGCACATCAATTATAACCGGGCTATCAGTGGTTGTTACGGCCTGATCGTTATTGGTTGTCGGTGCCTGATTTGGTGCATCGAATACGGTTATACTTACGATAGCTGTATCACAGAAATCATTTTCATCACAAACAGTATATTCAAAATAAATCGTTCCTGTAAACCCTTCTTCAGGAGTGTAAGTAAATGTTCCATCTTCATTTAATACTAACGTACCAGAATTAGGCTGAGTAAAATCAGCTAATACTAATCCATTACCAGAATCATTTGCTAATACATCGAATGTAACATCTGCATCTAAAATTGTTGTTATAATGTCTGGCTCTGCATTAGGCATTACTATCGGAGGCGTATCTCCTTCAATGGTAATACTAACCACTGCTTCATCACACATTGGATCATTACAATCATTACATATCTGGTAAGTGAATGTTACCGTTCCTTCATATCCTTCAGGCGCTGTATAAGTAAAGCTTCCATCATCATTAATTACTACTTCTCCTACTTCAGGAGCTAATAATAATGAAGGTGTTAAAGCTCTGTTACAAGGATCACTATCATTATTTAACGGATTGAAGGTAAATGGAATTTCTTCCTCATCAATTGAATAAATATCATTTTCAGCATTCGGTGCAAAACAACTTCCAACATTTATATAGAATAAAGAAGTATCCATTTGTCCAATGCTATTTGCTCCGATAATAAATAAAGAATCTAAACCAACGTAACCTGGAAGTGCAATATACTCTACACATAATGGATTGTTTGAATTAATATTAACCGAACAGTTGAAAGTTGTGATCGTATTTACTATTTCAGATACATCATCAATATCACAGAATTCAGGACAAATTTCGATCAATACGGTAGGCTCAGCACAAATTTCTTGTTGGCTGATACAATCTGTTTCCGGAACAGAAACCTGATAGCCAGGTACTACTAAATCAGCGCAGATCGCTCCTGCTTCAATTGCAGCTAAAACCTGTTCACCAGAACTTGCCTCTAATCCCATTAAGTCTTCAAAAGAACCTTCAAATGATAAACCATGAACATTATATGTTTCATAAGGATAATTATTCAGGTTGAAAGTTCCTGTTGTATTCACATCAACAATGTCATATAAAATTCCATCGTTTGCATTAATATCTGTTGTTAAAACATAAGCATAAATAAAGCCTGTATCTGATTGTTGCCCTGTAACATTAGGTGTTAAAGTCTGACCATCAGCAGAAACTGCCGGATCAGGTGTTACGAATGCACCTGCAAAGGCATCACAATCTGTATTCGGACATGGCGTAATAACTACCAATGCCTGATCACATAAGCCCTGACTATCACAGATTGTATAGCTAAAGCTATCACCGGCACTGAAACCAGATCCCGCCTGATAAGTAATAATTCCATTTTCATTTAAAGAAGTTATACCAAAATTGGCATCTCCAACTTCAGTAATAGAGAAGTCCAAACCTAACGGGTGAGAATCGTTCACAATAGGATTTATTGTTGTAACACCATTTAACACACAAGCTTCATCTTGTACAGCAACTGGAGAATCACAACCTTCAGCCGAAACAAAAATATCTAGGATCAATAAGTAACAATCTGATTCTGTTTCAGTATCACAAACTGTCATAATTACATAATCATTTCCTAAGAAACCCGGTAATGGTAAGTAACGAACACAAGTGTCATTCACTTCATAAATACTACAACCATAAGTTGATAACGTCTCTGTAATTACTACATCTGCTCCGCTTGCTAAACAGTTTGGTGCGCAAACTACCATTTCTGTAAGCGGCTCTAAACAATACTTCAAAGTATCTTCACAAGGAATTGAAGTAGAAGGTGGTTGATGAATACCAAAGTCATTGTTGGTACTATCTTCATTTGCTCCTAATTCTATAGTATAACTACCTACAGTGGTTAATACAAAACCATTCGGAACAAAAGCCTCTACGGTATAAGTACCTGCTGCCAGATCATCAAATAAATAATCTCCGGTAACATTTGTTACAGTTGTTTGTGTTGAACCATTCGGGTAAGTCAATACCACAATTATGTCCAATAAACCGATCTCATTATTATCTAAATTTCCATTTTCATTAAAGTCAGACCAAACCGTTCCAGAAATCGAACTTTCTGTTATCGTTCCAGGATCATCGGTAGGATCATCATCTGTTCCTGTATCTGCCGGATCATCTGTTGTTCCTATCGGATCATCAGGACACTCCTCACCTACTGCTACAGAAAGAATAATCACTGAACACAAAGTTGGTGTTCCATCATCACAAATTGTTACAGTTACTTCATCAACCTGATTAATAAAGCCAGGTAAAGGTAAATAGTTGAAACAGTGGTCATCTAAGATCGTTAGTGTACAATCATATAATGAATGAACTTCAGTAATGAATATATTATCGCCATTCGGATCACACCCTTCAGCAGTAACACAATATTCAAAAGCTGTTTGATTCAAAGTACATAATTCTTCAACATAAGAACAAGGTGGGTCATTTTCTTCAACTGTTGGTTCACAATTTTCGCCAATTGAAAAACTAACTGCATACTCACCACAATTTCCATCTACTAAACTTGCAGTATAAGTTCCTTCAGATAAACCATTGATGGTTGTTCCTCCAACAGAACTTCCGTTGAAGATCAGATCATAGTTTCCTGAACCTCCACTTATTGCAAGAGAAGCACTACCATTACTTGCATCACAACCTTCAGCATCGGTCGTAATCACTTCAAAATCTATAGAAGTTGGCCCAGGTACTGTTATCTCTTCAAACAACACACATCCAGCCTCATCAATAAATGCAACATTGTAAGTTCCAGCTTCAAGGCTCACAAACTCAGTTTCAGCATTTTCAACTGATACCGATGTTCCTTCACCAAAATCGACTGTCATACCTGTTCCATCAGAAGTACTGATACTTACGGTTATTCCTCCATCACTTTGTCCGGCACATGAAGCTGCAACCGGATTAGCTACATAGTTGATACTTTGTAAATTACTGATTGAAGCCTGAACAGTCGCAACACATGAAGTAGCTAAGTTAGTTACTGTAATAGTATAACTTCCACCTGCTAAACCAGTAATGATCGGGTTATTAACTTGTGTACCACTTCCTGCTCCCTGCCAGCTAACAGTATAATCTTCAACATCATCTATAATCAATTCGATAGAACCGTTATTTGCGCCATCACAATTTGCATCAGTTGTTACACCAACAGCAATATCAAAAGTTTCATTTACTGAATCAACATTTACTGAACTTGAAGCAGAACAACCACTATTATCACTTACAGTAAGTGTATAACTTCCTGCTGTCATATCGGTAAACTGGTATGTTCCAGCTGTTCCGTTAAATGATTGTCCATTTGAAGCAGAAATTGTTAACTCACCACTTCCATTTACCAGTACAATTATTGAACCCGATGCATTACCACATGCTTCCGGTGTAGTAGTACTAACAGTAATACTCGGACCATTTGCCTGATCTATTGTTCCTGTTGTTGTATCGTTACAACCGTTTTCATCTGTAACTGTTACTGTATAATTCCCTCCACTTAAATTATCGAAAGTATAAGTTCCATCAGCTCCAGTTTGAGAAGTTCCATCATTCAAGGTAATAGTCATTATTCCATTTCCATTTACCTGTACACTTAAAGAACCATTATTTTCTCCGCAAGCAGCATCACTTGTTGCAGCAATTCCTGCTGAAGGACCATCTGCCTGACTTACAGTTGCAGTAGCAGTTGCCGTACATCCATTTTCGTCGCTTACAGTAGCATTATAAGTTCCTGATCCTAAATCAGTAAAATTGAATATGCCCTCAAAACCACTTTGTGTCATTCCATTGTCCAATGTTACGGTCATGTTTCCATCACCACTAACCGATAAACTGAACGAACCATTATCATCGCCACAAGCAGCATCGTTTGTACTCAACACACTCAAAGAAGGGCCATCATCCTGACTGATCGTAGCCGTAGCAGTAGAAGAACATCCACCACCATCAGTTACTGTTGCAGTGTATGAGCCAGCTCCTAAATTGTTAAAACTATAAGATCCTGCATCACCACTCTGAGACATTCCGTTATCTAATACAACTACTAAATCTGAACCAGAAACATTAACAATAATGCTTCCATTTGTATTTCCACAAGCAGCATCTTCTGTGCTTGCAATATTTATTGTAGGGCCTGCTGTTTCACCAACGGTAACTGTTGCAGTATCTGAACAATTATTGATGTCGGTAACCGTAGCAGTATAAGAACCTGGTGCTAATCCATCAAAGGTATAAATAACTCCTTCATTAACACTTGCTGTTTCACCATTATTCAAAGAAACGGTCATTATACCATCAGCACCACTAGTGCTTACACTTATAGCTCCATTGCCTGAACCACAAGTAGCATTTTGTGTACTTGCAATATTTATTGAAGGACCTGCAGTTTCGCTTATCGTTACTGTTGCAGCAGCAGAACATCCATTTCCATCACTTACTTCAGCTGTATAAGTTCCAGCAGATAAATTACTGAATGTATAAGTTCCAGAAGCTCCGTTTTGTGTTTCTCCATTATTCAATGAAATGCTCATTGTACCACTACCCTGTATTGAAACACTGATTGTTCCATTATCATCTCCACAAGAAGCATTGGCTGTATTTGAAATATTGATCGTTGGTGCAGAAGTTTCGCCAACAGTAGCAGTTACAGAAGCAGAACATCCATTCGCATCGCTTACTGTTGCTGTATAAGTTCCGGCAGATAAACCACTGAAAGTATAAGTTCCTTCTCCTCCACTCTGTGTTTGACCATCATTTAAAGAGATCGTCATATCATTTCCTCCGACAACACTTAAGCTCATTGTACCAGTTGCATTATCACAAGCGGCATCACTCGTATTTGAAACCGTAACAGCTGGTGCTTCTGTTTCACTGATTGCTATACTTAAAGAAGCTTCACAACCATTAGCATCGCTGACAGTTGCGGTGTAAGAACCAGCACTTAAATTACTGAAACTATATGTTCCTGCAGTACCACTTTGTGTTTCTCCAGAATTAAGATCAATACTTAAAGTTCCACTTCCACTTACTTCAACAGAGAAAGCTCCATTATCATTTCCACAAGTTGCTAAATCTGTATTTACAAGTGTAATAACAGGATTCGTACTTGCGGTTATTGTTACATTCGTTGATGTTGTACATCCATTACTATCTGTTACAGTAATTATATAATCTGAAGCACTTAAACCAGTAAACTGATAAGTTCCTTCATTTACCGTTAAAGTCTGACCTTCACCTAAAGAAACACCATTCGGGATCAATTCAACTTCTAAAATTCCGGTTCCACTTACGGTGAAAGAAACTTCACCAAGTCCAGATCCACAATCATCTGTTTCTGTTCCATCAATGGTTACTGTTGGACCAGCAACATCTCCGATATTCGCATCAACACTTGCAAAACAAGCATTCTCATCTGTTACTGTTACAGTATAACTTCCACCAGCTAAACCATCAAAATCATAAGTTCCTGCATTTCCAGAGAAAGACTGACCATTATTTAAACTAATATTCAATGTTCCCTCTCCTTCAACACTTACACTGATCGCCCCGTTTGCATTACCACAAATTGCACCATCTGTATCATTTAAACTGATCGATGGAGGGTCTAACTCTCCAACAACCGTACTTACAGAAGCAGTACATCCATTAGCATCTGCTACTGTAGCTGTATAACTACCACCCGGAAGGTTTTCAAAAACATAAGTCCCTGAACTTCCAGTCTGGCTTAATCCGTTATTTAAACTGATCGTTAAGAAATCATCTCCTGTTATCGTAAAACTCAATGCACCATTATCATCTCCACAAGCCGCAGCATTTGTAGATTCAAAAGAAATAACCGGTGCTGCATTTTCATTTATCGTTGTGCTTATAGAAGCTGTACAACCCTGACCGTCAGTTACCGTAGCCGTATAACTTCCTGCAGGTAAATTATCGAAAGAATAAGTTCCTGAATTTCCAGATTGAATTGCTCCATTATTCATTGTGATCGTTAAATTTCCTTCACCACTAATGATCAAGTCAATTCCTCCATCCGGATTATCACAATTTGCAGCATTTGTTCCTGCAATACTGATACTTGGCCCATTGGTAACTTCAACATTCGCATTAACAGAACTGCTACATCCATTGGCATCTGTAACCGTTGCAATGTATTGTCCGCCAGCCAAATTCTTAAATTCGTATGTGCCTGAAAAACCACTGAATGATTGTCCAGAATCAAGTGAGATCGTCATTGAACCATCACCAATAATTGAGAATGAAAGTGTACCATTAGGCTCTCCACATACTCCCGGATCTGAATTTACCAATGCAATTTCCGGAGCTGCACTCTCATTTACAGAAATATTCAATGAGCTAGTACAGCTATTTCCATCTGTAATAGTTGCCGTATAAGTTCCACCTGATAAACCATCAAAAACAAACACACCACTATTACCTGTTTGTGTAACTCCATTACTTAGTGTTACAGTAAGGTTTCCAGCTCCATCTACATTCAAACTAACATTACCATTAGCACCTCCACATGAAGCAGGGATATTACCTGCAATTGAAACTACCGGATTAGGTGTTTGATTGATCGTAAATGAATAAGTTGTTGTACAATTATTTGCATCTGAAATCTGAATAGAGTGATTTCCAATTGTTAAACCATTAATAGAAAGAGAACCTCCATTTGAAATTGCTTCTGCTCCATTGTCTAACGAATAAGTATAAGGAGCTGTTCCTCCTTCTAATAATACTAATAATGAACCTAAACTCGTACCTTCACAAGCAACCGGGTTTGATTCAGCTGAAATGATCTGGAATAAAGAACAATCAAAATTAGGATTTGCATTGATCGTAACGCTATCCTGATCGTCTTCATTAGGATCATCGTTATTCGGTGTAGAATCTATATCAGATTCGTTTGTTGTTTCAACTTGTGCTGTATTAGTAATCGTTCCTTCCTGTAAAACAGAAACCTGAATTGTTAAAGTAGTCGTTTCACCTGCTAATAAAGTTCCGATAGACCAAATACCTGTTGTATTATCATAAGCTGTTGTAGAAGCACTTAAATACTGCACCTGAGTAGGTAGTACATCAGAAACAGTAACACCTGTTGCTGTACTTGGTCCCTGATTGATTACAGAAATTGTGTAAGCAAAAGAATCACCAACCTGAATATCTCCACTAACATTTGCTGTTTTCGTTAATTCTAAATCTACTTGTTGTGAATTGATAACAACTGTATCGATATCATCTTCATTCGCATCCTGGTTATTTGGTGTAGAATCCACATCATCCTGATCGTGACTGATAATTTCAGCGGTATTAATAATATCGCCAAAAGTATTTACCTGAACAATAACAGTTAATGTTGCAGAATTCCCTGCATCTAAAGTTCCTACATTCCATATATCATCTGCTGAAAGATCACCTTGTGATGTATTTTCTGACTGAACAGTTACACCGGCAGGGAATGCCTCGCTAACCTGAATTCCGGTTGCAGTACCTGCTCCCTCATTCGTTACTGTAATTGTATAAGTAACCAAATCACCAATATTTACTGAACTTACATCGGCTGTTTTATCAATTGTAAGATCGATCTGATCGATAAATCCAAAATCAATTGAATGATCGCTTTGTCCATTATCGCCAGTATTTATAGTTACTGCAATTCCGTTTCCATTATTAATTCCATCTGAATCCAGAACATCTGAACTTGCATTCGTAGCAGTTACAGAAAATCCATTCAGATTTCCAACGCCACTAAAGTTACCAGACTCAATTTGTATAGTATAGCTTGAATTTGGCTGAACACCAGCAGTTACATTAGAATCATTGAAATAATAAGATCCATCTGCGTCAGTAGTCGTTGTTGCTACAAGATTACCACTTGCATCATATAATCCTACCGTTACACCTGCAATACCCGGTTCGCCAGCATCCTGAATACCATTTCCATTCAAATCCTGCCAAACTAAGTTTCCTATTTCAAGAGGAGCAACTCCACAAAGCAATTCAACATCACCAATACCAGTTGCTTTTCCAAAAGTTCCCTGTTCTGCATTATGATAAACTGCAAAATCGTCTGAATTTCTATCAGGTCCATCTAAAATATTCGATCCATCATTATTTTGGTATTTTTGAACACCACCGGAGTTAATAGATTGAGTCGGATCAAATGCGGCAGACATTACTTCGCCTGTTCCTAATAACATGGCTAAACCTCCTAAAGCAGTTTCCTGATGATTATCACCTTCCCAATCATCACCACAATAG
The DNA here is from genome assembly GCA_020628375.1 of Chitinophagales bacterium. GTDB lineage: Bacteria > Bacteroidota > Bacteroidia > Chitinophagales > UBA2359 > JAHDDA01. The sequence continues at coordinate 107,133 of JAHDFD010000006.1, forward strand.
AATTCTCCACCATTTATACCTTGTCCGTTTCCAACACCACAACCAACAGGTGCGTCGGTAATTCCGGGAAACTGACCATTACTTTCCATAACCCAATTAGTACCACTCCATTGTGCTCTTAAAATATCACCACCAGAAAAGGCACTGTATAAATTCTGATCCGGTGCAGGATAGAAGAAGTTTCTATAACCACCCTGGAAACCAGAACGATCAAGCATTCCAATAACCATAGAACCATCACCATCAAACTCAATATCTGCAAAAATTGGTTGAGGGTCAATAATACTACTTCCAAAAGTTTCAGGATAATCAGCTGCCCAAGGTCCCCATTCACATCCGAATGTCCCGTTAGTACAACCTTTAGTTCCTGATGCTGTTTCTATTGTCCAATCCAATACCGGTGTCCATGTTGCTGGTTCAGTAAACTCATATACTGTAGCTGTTAGCTCTCCATTTCCAGATTCGCCACTACAAACAGTACCAACAAAAACACGTCCACGCCATGTTGTTACTGCCCAAGGTCGAGCATCATCTGCATTCATACATGGTGAAGGAATACTAAAAGTACTCACATCATCACAGCTTACATTCGGCTTTGCCGGATCGTTTATAAAAATTTTGTGTAAAGAACGGTCGTTCAAGTTAACGACATATAAATAAGATTCATCGGCAGATAAAGCAATTCCTCCTAATCCCATTTTTCCAGTATTTAATATACCTCCATCATCATGGGCAGGAGCTGTTTTATTTCCAGATAAACCTTCATGTGGATCAACACCTGTATTAATGGCATCACCACAGATTGAGTTTAAATCTATATAATTTGTGATTGGTGGGTTATCAGCTGAATTGGTAATATCTACTTTATAGATACCTCCGGTACCAAGCGGTCCGTAACCAACATGACTTCTTAAAACTGAAGCAGCAAATAACTGTTTTGACTTATTCTGGTAAGTTATTCCCCAAACACTTCCCATTTCCTCACCTTCTGCCATGTGATGTAGTTGAGCGTCATTAGCATCACCACTTGAAGAATAGTCGAATCCTACTAAAACATCGGCATCTGCTGCACAATTTTTAGGATTGATAAGATCTTCACAAGATGCTAAAGGATCACCTGCAACATAACAAGGTACTACGACCTTAGGATCTAATTCACAGTAATCGGAAGGGTGATTGATTGCGAAATTAACTGCATTTGCACCACAATTAACGAATGCAACCGATGCAACAGCATCTCCATTTCCAATCGTACTACAATAGTAGTCATCGTCTGTTGAAGCCGTTTGTGAATTAAAGGCATCTAAACCGAATTCGATTCTTACCTGTCCATTACATTCTAAAAAGGTAAGCTGATAGCTACCATCGGAAGCGGTTGTTGTAGTTGCTGTATTACCATTCTGGTCAACACCTGTAACAGTCATACCTGCAAGTCCGTGTTCTGCACTTCCCATAAATCCATCGCTATTATAATCGCGATAAACGGTTCCGGAAACCTGTGCAAAAATATCAGGGCTAAATAGTAATGAAAACACTAGCAAACCAACGCAGGTTAGCATGCTGCGTTTAGTTAACCAAGCCAAGTTTTTTCTTGAGTTAGTGTAATTATTATCCATGATTATCATTTTTAAGTTAGTTAGTCGGATTCTTATGCTTTTCTCTTGTATATGTTAGTTAGAAGTAACGTGGTGTAACAACACGTTCGTTACCGAATCCAAAGTCAATTCCTATAAAAACTTCGTGGCTACCTGCGTTAAAGTCAGCTAATTTGGTTAAAGTAAAATCGTAAGCGTAGCCGACTCTGAGATTTCTATTTACCTGCAATGCGGCTAATAGGTTAAAGGCATCATTGGTACGGTAAGTACCACCAACCCAAAGTGTTTCTCTGATCAAAAGGTTTAAATTAATATCGGCTATTAATGGTGCTTTAGATGGAATAGATTTAAGTAAAACTGATGGTTTAAGTTTTAAATCATTAGCCACAGGAATAATTAATCCACCACCTAATATATAATGGCGATCCTGGTTCGCTAATTTAGTAATTGATCCTAAATCATTATTTATCAGATGTGGTACAGAAAAAGATAAATAGTAATTTCTGGTATAGAAATAAAGACCGAATCCAAAGTTAGGATTCAATTTATTTTCTATATCATTGAAGGTAGGATCTCCACCATCAACCCCAGAATCTATTTCTGTAAAATCGGAACGGTATTGCGAAACACCTCCCTGAAGGGCAACCGACATTTTCGCTTTATTACCAAGTAAAAAGCGATATGCGTACATTAAGTTAATGGTTGCAATATCGTGAACACCTACTCTATCGAATTCTGCTGAAAGTCCCAGACCTACCTTCTCTCTGACAGGCATGTGAACGTTAAAAACAAAATCTTCCGGAGCCCCTTCAATTTTTCCAGCCCACTGATTTCTATATAATAATAATGCACTAACCGCTTCTCGTGTTCCTGCATACGCCGGATTATAACCGAGTGTATTGAACATGAAATGCGTATATTGTGCATCTTGTTGCGCATTCAGTGCATTAGGCATAGCCAAGGCTATCATTCCTAAAATGACCAACAGAAAGTTAATTAGCTTTTTCATCTGATAAATATTTATTTTCACAGGTCAAATGAAAGTTTTCAAATACTTTTTATTGAGACTTTCATTTAAGTAAAATTCTTTTTAATTAATTAAAAAACCACAATTACCATGCTAAGGGAATGCATTCTCTACAATAGTTAAAGAATGTCTTTCAGCTCACATTCTATGAGGTTTTTTACTTAATTTCATTAGCATCTCACAGCTACTTAATCAATCGGTGTGCCAATTTTTAAGTAATTACTGAAAAGTATTTAATTTCAATAGTCAAATCACTATCAAATGATGTACTAAAATGTATCCAAAATACTTAGGAGATACCCGAAGATGTGTACGAAAAAAGCGGTGTTAAGTTTGAATTATAGATAAAAAACCGGGGTGAGATCAAAGATTTGAATTATTAAAGTAGTTTGTCTAAAACAATCCTCCACATATACCTGCACCAATTACAAAGTACACGCCTGAAAAGATGAAAAGTTTCTTGGCTAAATCGGGATTTTTCTTTCTTATGAACAAACCAACAATAATACAAATGATCGCAGGACTATGGCATAACAAATACATACCTAATATAAAGACTGCCAAGCCGTCCATATTGCCAACTTCCAATAAATAAACTGAATCTATCATTCGTATATTTTTTTAAGTTCTTCAAGACGTTTCTGTTTATCATCTCTGTAAAACAAATTCATCGTTTCAAAGGGAATTATCTTATAATCTTTATTTACGATGTGTACACAAGATTTTTTAATTGCTCTTACATCAAAGTTATACGCATCTACGAATTGCATGATAATAATTCTGAAAAGATTATCGTACTTAAGTTCAGGAGCTTCTATTTTTGGTAAACAACAAAGAATACCATTAAGATTTTCGCTTGCAACTTCAACAGAATTTCCAGTGCTGAACAGGTCGATCATTTTTCCTTTCAAAACAACATCCTGTTCATAAACAATGGTATTTTTAGTATCATCCAAAAGATCAGCAGGATCGATATAACGTGTTAAGGGATAAACTTCGTCATCTAATTTGAGCGCATAAGCCATTGCCAGCGCATCGGGATTACAAGGCACTGGAATAATATCATTTTCATTGAATATTAAAGTTTGTTGCAGTATTTTTCGTCGTACCTCACTCAGCGTTAAACGATCTGTTTGAGGATTAAAATTTTCTAAACGACCTGCAATCTGTGTTGGTTGAAAGGTAACCCCTCTGACACATTTCTGAGCAAGCGCATGTTCAATTATGCTGCCAATTTCATCATCATTCAAATGATTTTGTAGTGTAACAACCAATGTTGTAGATAAATTCAATTCATTCAAATGCTCAATGGCTTTCTTTCTTACTTGTCGTAGATCCTTACCTCTTAATTGTTCCAGTACTTCTTTCTTAAATGAATCGAATTGTAAATAAATTTCGAATCGAGGTGCGTAAGTTTTAAGTTTCTCTGCGAATTTAAAATCATTCGCTATTTTAACTCCATTAGTATTGAGCATCAGGTGTTTAATAGGTAGTGATTTTGCATAATCGAGTATGGCAAAAAAATCGGGATGTATGGTTGGTTCACCTCCACTTATCTGAACGACATCGGGTTCGCCTTCATTTTCGACTATCGTGTCCAGCATTTTTTTTATTTCCTCCAGCGTTCTGTGCCTTCCATATTTTGGAGAAGAGCCTGCGTAGCAAGTTGGGCATGTGAGATTACAGCGGTCTGTTACTTCAATTATCGAAAGACAGGAATGTTGTTCATGATCGGTACATAATCCACAATCGTAAGGACAACCATAATGTGTTTTTGTATTGAATTTATAAGGTGTTTCTGAAGGTTTATTATAATTTCGAAGTCCTTTATAATATTCAATATCATCGGCAATCAGCACTTTAAAGCTTCCATGTTCTTTACACCTTTTTAGCATAAACACCTTTTCATCTTCAAATACGATTTTGGCATCTATTCTTTTAAGGCATTCAGGACAAAGGCTTAAAGTGAAATCGTAATAGGTATATTTCCTAGTTGGCATTTGTAAGCAATTTGTATATTGTTTTGTAATAATATAGGAAGCATAAGCAACATAGGATTTGAATACTACTTATTCCAAATATCAAAAATTCATTGGGCTTCAAGAATTCTATAAAGAAACGAAAGGTAAAGTAGGATAACATAAAATATTTGAATAATTCTCCTGTTTGTAAGTTGTATTTAACACTCACTCTTTTCAAAAAGAAGAATAAGCATATCAGAAAGATCAGTTCGTATAAAGAGGTTGGATGTCTTAACAAACCATCGCCTAAGTCCATACCAAGAAAAAAGGTGGTTTCTTTACCATAAGTAAATTCTTTTATACCTGACAAAAAGCATCCAATCCGACCAATGAATATTCCCAGTATCAGAGGAAATACAAATAAGTCGCCAGAAGATCGTTTTTCTCCTATAATTTTCTTGGCACTTTCAACCCCAAGTAAACCTCCGAATAAAGCGCCCATTATTGTTTTAGCATTCAAAAAATGGTAGAGATATGCTAAGGAAAAAGGAAAAACTGGATTGATAAAAAAGCCCATGATTCTCGATCCCAGAAAAGCGCCAATGATGGCTCCCAAAATAATAGAATAACGATTTTGCGAATTTATATGATCGCCCTGCTTCTTTTTAAGATGTACATAGTATCGGTATGCAATGAAAAATGCCAGATATTCTAGCATCAAATGAATATTGATTTTAACACCAGCAATAATGGGTTCGTAGGGAATTGAGATCATATTTATGTACATGTAATCTCTATTAATTCATTCCAATTTGTAGTGTAGCGCTTCGAGATTCTTTCTTGCTTCATTTTCCAATAAGAACCTCCTATTCCCTGACTCAGCAATCGTACTTTGCCACGCCCCATTCGTTCGTTCAGCATATCGATCGCTTCCATTAAGGGCGGATGTTTATCGTTGAGTTGATCGAAAATATTCAGCTGTAAATTATCGGCAGGACATAGATCAATAGCAATTACTCCCGCCTTTTTATAATCATATCCTTGTCTAAAAATTTGTTTCAACCCTTTTTTCGCTGACTTTACCAGATCAATATTTGAATTACTTGCAGCAGGTAATTGTAAGATGATACTTTTTCTGTACTGAGGCAGATCTTGTCTGAAAGGGCTAGTTCGTATAAACACTAATAAATTCCTGCAAACTGAATTCTGCTTTCTGAGTTTAGCAGCACAGGTTACAGCAAAGGTTGAAACTCTTTCTTCGAGTGTTTCCAATGATTGTATCGAAGGTGCAAAGCTTCTGGTCGTAGCAATACTTTTCTTTCTGACAAAATCATTTTCTGTACCTAACACCGAATGTCCTAACAATTCTTTTTTCAATCTGATTCCGGTAATAGACATATTGCGTTGAATCCAGGAATCTGGCAAATTGGTAAAATCATAGGCTGTGTGTACATTGACGTATTTCAATTTCTTCGTTAATTGTCTGCCAATTCCCCATACATCTTCTACTTTCAGCCAACGTAATGCTTTGATTCGTTTTTCTTCTGAATCAATTACATAAACATGTTGTGTTCTTACAGGAAATTTACGGGCAATTTTATTCGCTACTTTTGCCAATGTTTTACTAGTAGCAAAACCTACACTTGTTGGTATTCCTGTTCCTTTTAAAACTTTATAGCGTAGTTCTTTACCATAACTATGATAATTTTTCGGTTGTGCTTTATGATATAACAGAAAGGCTTCGTCAATACTATAAATCTGTATTTCCGGACTATTGGCTTCCAAAATATTCATAACTCTCGCACTCATATCGCCATAAAGTGTAAAGTTTGAGGAATACAGTATTACATTATGTTGTTTGAATTCAGAAGCAAACTTAAAAGCAGGTGCTCCCATTGGAATTCCCAACGCTTTTACTTCATCACTTCTGGCAATGACACAACCATCGTTATTCGATAGTATAGCCAGTGGCTTGTTTCTCAAATCGGGCTGAAAAACACGCTCACACGAAGCATAAAAGTTATTGCAATCTACTAAGGCGTACACTTTTTTAGTTAATGAGTTTGTGAGTTTAAGAGTTGGGTTTAGTAAAAAGATTTGATGACGTGTAATACTATTCCCCAAACGACAAACTCATTTTCTTCTGTAATTTTAATTGGTGGATATTTATCATTTTCTGCAAGTAGCCAACAACAATCTTTCTCCACTTTAATGCGCTTTACCGTAAATTCTCCATCGATAAAACAAACAGCTATTTTCCCATTCTGAGGTTCAAGACTTTTGTCTATTACCAATAAATCCCCATCTTCTATACCCACATCTTGCATAGAGTTTCCTTTTACTCTTCCGTAAAATGTACAAGCAGGATTTTTGATCAATTCTTTATTCAGATCGATAGCAATATCGAGCATATCATTTGCCGGAGAAGGAAATCCGGCACTTATACCTTGTTCTACGACAGGTAATTCAAGCATAGTAGCAGTATCGGCAGAATAGATTTCCAGCGTACCAGAGCTGTGAAGGTTTGTTAGGGCGATCATAATTTTTACTTTCTTTCGCCACTAAATTATATAAATTTCATAATACAATTCTTTATATTTTAAAAAAACCAGAAAAATAGGTTCGGGAGGCTGACTCTGTAATGAAGGAGATCATTCAGTTAAAAAAGGTGATTATACAATTTATGATTGCGGCAATGTCTGTTAGTCAGCAACACATCAGAGGATATAAAAAAAGCCACAACCTTAAAACTAAGGCTGCGGCTTTGAAAAGAGAGTGTGTGAAAACTCCGAAAAGTAGTATTTATCGGCGTATTTCTATGAAACCTGTTTTTTGTGTTGAAACACCATCAAAGTCAGCTTCGATGATATAATAGTAGGTTCCATTTGGTAAATCTGTATCAGCTTTGGTTTTAGCTCTCCACTGAGGTAAGATTCCATTGTTAGTTTCCTGCGTATATACTTCACGACCGAGGTTATCAAATACTTTAAAGCTTGTGCTGTTTGGTTTACATTCAGCAAATACTTTATCTAAATCAACTTCGTCGTTAATACCATCACCATTCGGTGTAAGGGCATTCGGCATTCTCAATGAAACTCCATCATCATGAACACATGGTACGTGTGCATCAACTGTTACAGTTACTATTGCTTCATCGCAATCATCGCCACAACATAACTCATAAGTAAGTGCAAAGCTTCCTGTACCTCCCAATTCCGGAATATAGATCAATCCTCCACCTGCAACTAGAACAACTCCAACTTCAGGGTGATCTGTAACCGTAATCATTGGCATATCACAATTGAAATTATCGTTAGAAAGAATATCAATATTCACACTTTGGTTATCAACTGTTTCAATATGATCGTCGTTTGCTTCGATCGTAGGAACCGGAGTTCCTGTACAGTTACAGTTACCATCTTCAACATCATTGATTGTTTGGTCATTTCCATCATCACAAGCAGTTCCGGCAGGTTCACATAGATTATCACAATCTGCACTTACAGTTATATAAACGGTAGTAACAGCAACATCACCTGCCTCATTTTCAGCAGTAACGATCACTTCATCAGTACCAATATAGCCAGGAAGTGGCATGTAGTGGAAACACTCATCACTAATAATTGTACCTGAACAACCATATAACGAATGTAAATCTGTGATCTGATAATCGATAGAGATAGTATAACCTTCTTCAAACTCGCAGAAGAAAGGACAAATGATAATTGGTTCGATCGGTGAAGTACAGTAATCTTCTGGTTGATTCTGACAATCTAAAACTACCACTGTAACAGTTGCCGTTGAACTCAATCCATCTTCATCGGTAATGGTATAAGTAAAGGTATCTGTACCTGTAAAATCAGGATTAGGTGTGTAAACAAATTCTCCATCTACTAGAGTTACAGTACCATTAGCTGGTTGAGTATAATCTGTAATTGTAAATGATTCACCTTCTGGCTCACTATCATTGTCAAGCACAGAAATGGTTACTGATGTTCCACCTTCGGTAGTTGCGCTATCATCAACCGCTACTGGTGGCAGATCTGGTTCTGTTACAGTAACCGTTACAGTTGTTGTATCCTGACCACCATTACCATCACACACAGTATAAGTGAAAGTATCAGTACCTTCAAAATCATCAGCAGGTGTATAAACTAATTCACCATCAACCAATTCTACCATTCCATTACTACCTTGAGTAAATTCACAAATGGTTAAGTCATCACCATCAGGATCAGTATCATTCGATAATACATCGATAGTTACAGAATCTCCAGATTGTGTTTCAGCTGAATCAGGATTACCCGTAGGTGAAACGTTAATACCACAATAACTTACTTCAACATCTATGGTTACATTATAGCAGTAATCTCCATCCGAAACGGTTAAAGTTACCTGATCGAAACCAACGTCCTCCATTCCCGGAATCGGTGTATAGCTCAAACATCCATTATCTGTTGGCTGAACATAGCAATCATTTACAGAATGTGCATTGGTAATTTCTGCATTTGCTCCGTCTAATGGTCCACATTCATCGAAACAAATAACCGTTTCTGTTAATGGTAAAGTACAAATAGCAATATCACATGCTACCGGACTTTCACAAGGATCACAACCAATAATTACATCAACAATGATATGTACACATTGTCCGCTAGCACCTACTGCAAGGAAATCAACATAATCAGCACCAATGAATTCCATACCCGGAAGTGGTGTGTATAAGAAACATCCATTAGGAAGTTGTGTTAGTGTACAATTATAAAGTGTGAAATAGCTTTCAACTGTATAAGGACCATCATCCCCGAAATCAACACAAATTTCAACCGGAGTCATAGGGTTGGTACAAATTTCTTCTGAAGGAAGTTCGATTGGGTTTGAACAATCTGTTACAACAACCGCAATATAACCTGCATCAATACTGAAGTCATTAGAATTTCCAACGCTAACAGCTACCTGACCATTTGCATCTACATCACTATCTAAAGCATCATCACCACCAACATTCTGTGAAGCAAAACCATTCGTTCCATCAACATCTGTTGGGAATTGTAAAATATAATCACCATAAGCAGGAACGTTGAAAGCATACATTCCATCTTCATTCGTTGTTGCTGTTGTTAAAACATTTCCATTTGAATCAAGTAGCGTAACAACAACTCCGGCAAGTGGTGTGTCTCCTTCATCCTGAATACCATTTCCATTGGTATCGATAAACACATAATCACCAATCACTACAGAATCGTCAGCAGGATTTAATGGATCACCACCATTCTGACATTCTTCTAAGTTTGAAGAACCACCATTATCACAATCAGCCATTGCCAACATACTTGTTGGATTTGCTAATACATATTCACATAAAGATGCAGAAGTCCAGTTATCTTCATCGCAATCATCAGATGGGCTGAAAGGATTTCCACCATTCTGACATTCTGTTAAGTTATTAGCTCCACCGCCATCGCAATCAGCCATTGCTAATTCGCTGTCAGGGTTCGCTAATATATACTCACAGAATTCTGCTGAAGTAAAGGCATCCATATCACAAGTTGGTATCTCAGCAGTATAACCAGCGTTCAATCCTGATTGATCTGTATTACCTACACTAATTGTGATCTGTCCACTACCATTAGTATCGCTATCTATATTTTCATCATCACCAACATCAGGCGTAGTAAAGCCATCAGTTCCATCTAAATCGGTTGGGAACTGAATTGTGTAGTCTCCATAAGCAGGAACAGTGAAAGTATAATTTCCATTTTCATCTGTTGTAGTTGAACCAATTACATTTCCATTCTCATCAGAAATGTTTACTGTAATTCCAGACAAAATGGTATCACCATCGTCTAAAATACCGTTTCCATTTTCATCGATAAATGCTGTACCTGAAACGGTTACAGAATCATCACCCGGCTCTAATGGATTTCCTCCATTTTCACATTCTTCTAAGTTTGAAGAACCACCATTATCACAATCAGCCATTGCCAACATACTTGTTGGGTTTGCTAATACATATTCACATAAAGACTCCGGAGTCCAGTTCGCTTCGTTACAATCATCTGATGGATCAAAAGGATTACCACCATTTTCACATTCCGTTAAGTTATTAGCTCCTGCATTATCACAATCACCAAGTGCTAATTCACTCGTAGGATTTTCAAGTACATATTCACAGAATTCTTCTGGTGTAAATTCGCTTACATCACAAGTTGGCACTTCAGCAACATAACCCGCATTCAAACCTGTTTCGTCTGAATTGCCAACACTAATTGTAATCTGCCCACTTCCATTAGTATCACTATCTATACTTTCGTCATCACCAACATCAGGCGTAGTAAAGCCATCTGTTCCATCTAAATCGGTTGGGAACTGAATTGTGTAGTCTCCATAAGCAGGAACAGTGAAAGTATAATTTCCATTTTCATCTGTTGTAGTTGAACCAATTACATTTCCATTCTCATCAGAAATGTTTACTGTAATTCCAGACAAAATGGTATCACCATCGTCTAAAATACCGTTTCCATTTTCATCGATAAATGCTGTACCTGAAACGGTTACAGAATCATCACCCGGCTCTAATGGATTTCCTCCATTTTCACATTCTTCTAAGTTTGAAGAACCACCATTATCACAATCAGCCATTGCCAACATACTTGTTGGGTTTGCTGATACATATTCACAAAGTGTTTCCGGTGTCCAGTTTGCTTCGTTACAATCATCAGATGGATCAAAAGGATTACCACCATTTTCACATTCAGTTAAATTGTTGGCTCCAGCCCCATCACAATCACTCAAAGCAATATCGCTCGTTGGATTTGCAAGAACATAAGCACAGAATTCATCATAATTATCTCCTGCATCGGCACAACCTGGAATTGCAATTCCTGTTACCGTTGCATTATCTTCATCATCTTCACTTTGATCACCATCATCATTTCCTGGTGTACTATCTATATCGGTTTCATTGGCAGCACTTATTTCAGCTGAATTATTAAATACGCCATCACTTATTACTTGTACTGAAAGCACCAAAGTCTCACAGGCACCATTTGCAATTGATCCAATGTTCCATAATGCACTATTAGAATCATAGTCTCCGCTAGAAGCAGTAAAGCCTAATAAGGTTACATTACTTGGTAAGTTTTCAGCCACAACAACACCGCTTGCATCGTAAGTTAAGCCATTTGCTGCATCATCGATATTACAAACTTCAATTGTATAATCGAAAATCAATCCTACATACAAATTACTTTCAGAAGCTGTTTTAGTCAATTCAAGATCAACACCTACAGCTTCTACAGAAGCATCATCACTGTTATTTGAAGTATCAGGATCTTGTGTATCAGAAGTTAATGTTGCTGAATTATTACACACTCCTAAACCATTAACGTTAGTTGTTATTTCTAAAATCGCTGTTTGCCCATTATCTAGATTTCCAATTGACCACGATAAATCGTTCAAGTCAAAAGCACCAACCGTGGTTTCACTTTCAACAAATGTTAAGCAACTTGGAAAGTTATCACTAACCATTACATTTTCAGCATTGGCAGGTCCGTTATTGGTAACTGAAATTGTCCAGATTACCTGATCACCTAAGTTAGCCGTACTTGCAGAACTCGATTTACTGATACTAAGGTCAGCAGCACATTGTACCGGAGCAGAAGTTACAGGTTCAGAAATTGTAGGAGAATAGCAATTATCAAAATCGGTACTACTACATCTTGCAACAACTGTAATCGGGCTATCAAGATTATACATCGGCATATTACTTGACCAAGAAGTTCCTCCATCTAAAGAGAATTCAATCATTGAACCTGCATCACAGGCAGAAATTATATTGATTCCCCCAGAACCATCAACACCACATACATTATTTTCCATTTCAATTACTGGTGTATTAGGCTCAATACAAGGACAAGAAGTATCAGGAGTCGTTGTAAATTCTAAAACATCACTGTAACAATTGCTGAAAGTCGTATCATTACAACGAACAGATATTGTAGTTGGTACAGTTTCATCGTAAGCTATTGGTGCTGTTGTTGACCAATTATTTCCTCCATCAACAGAGAATTCGATCTGGTGAATACCACAATCAGAATTTACTGCAATTGAACCCGGAGTTTTCGGATTACAACCATTATCAACAATGCTTATCACATCATCGGCAGGTGCCGGTGGAGCGCTATCAATTTCCAGACATACATTTATATCGAATGGTTGACAAAGTGCATTCAAATCATTTGCACTAGGTGTATAATTATAATTGAAACACCCTTCCCCAGCCTGCTCATAAGTAAATGAATTATTACAACTGTTAAAGGTTCCGGCAGTATTTGAAATAACTGACCAGGTTCCGGCACAGATAAACTCACATGGTAAGAAATCTATCAGGAAGAAAGTTTCCCCTAATTCAACACAAAAGGTATAATCATCTTCAAAAGATTCAAATAGTGGACAACACTCCGTTGAAAGTGCCAATGCTTTTGATTCTACGTTTTCAACATTATTCGCCGGATCACCTCCAACAGGTCCAACAGCAGTTCCTCTTTCTGATAGATCGAGATTCCAACTATAAACACAATCTTCAACACTTGAGAAAGTTGATGAATAAATACAATTACAAGTTTCAGAGTATGTTAGACTTACAGTACCATACCATCCACCATCACCATCTACGGTATCTAATGTAGTTTGGTTCAATAAAGTACCAGTACTACTGTAGTGAAGAATTTGTGCTGCTCCACCAAATCCTTGCGAAACTACCATATAAACATCTTCGTTTGGTGCTACAGTTATACCATAAGGACTTAAGCCATTATCAATAGGATTGCCTGTAGTTCCACAAAATTTAGGCTGAACACAGTCTGTAAATAATGTTGGGTCTTCAGGGTCAAATTGATAGATACATCCTTCTCCATCACCACCGTAAACGTAGTAGGTATCGGTAAGGTGATCTCTGTAAAAGCTCCATGCTGCATTTACACCATTTCCATTCGCATCTGGAGCAAAACAAACCGCACCGATATAATCACCGGTACATAAGTTAAAGGCATGGATGTTATCACCGTCATACGTTCCGGTACCACTTGAGTTTGAAAACACTATATTTCCTGAACTAAATAAATTGAAAGGACCTATTTCTGGGATATAGAAATCTGTTGTTGGTAAAATATTACCATCACAATCCAACTTTCTTATACCACACGCTCCTTCTCCACAATTCCAGTTTTCACCTATATAAAGGTAACCATTCAAGTCAGTTCCAAGTCCATGGGGTTTTGCCATTTCACTAACATTCCCATTCGGATACCAGGGTCCCTGAGGATTCACCTCAAATAATGAACCGTCTTCATTAACAAGGAATTTTCTTACCTGTCCTCCTTTGGTAGGCTCATTAATGTAAACATATTCAGCACAAGCACAATTCTCCTGTGCATTAACTGAATTATCATTCCATAAAAAAATCAGGGCAAAGAATAGAAGTTTTAGCTGGACAAAATGTGTCCATTTTAGTTTCATGTAGAAGTTTTCCATCATGTTTAGAATTTAAGAGAACATAAAATTTATTCAACTTTATACGTTAAATTGATAGAGCGTTTGTATAAAATTTTGGGTACACTTACCCCTTAAAATTGTAAATCAATTATCATACCAACAAATACCATTATTTATAAAACACTGTTTTTCAGTACATTAATTTTAAAAACATTTTTCTTGTAACAAAATTAGCTATTAGCGTGTGTACAAAATTTTATTCGTTGTTTATCTTATAAAACATACAAAAAAAAGCCGCAGCTCGAACGAGCTGCGGCTTTGAATTATTAGAATTACATCAATTCCACTAGGTTAATCTATCGACGAATTTCGATAAAGCCTTTCTTATGACTTTGAATTCCATCTATTTCAACTTCAAGTGTATAGAAGTAAGTACCAGCAGGAAGTTCTGTATTTGCTTTTGACTTTGCGCTCCATTGCGGTAATGTTCCATCATAAGCTGATTGGCTGAACACTTCTCTTCCTAAATTATCGAATACTTTGAAAGTACTTGTTTCAGGTTTACATTCATCGAACACTTTGTTCAGGTCAATTACATCATTCACTCCATCGCCATTTGGTGTAACAGCATTTGGTAATCTGAATGATGGACTATCAACATTACAAGGTACATGTGCTTCGACATTTACAGTTACTGTTGCCTGATCGCACTGGTTATCACAACATACTTCATAAGTAAATGTGTATTCGCCAGTACCTCCTAATTCAGGAATATAAATAATACCTACACCAGTAACCAATACGCTACCCACTTCAGGACCATCAACAACACTAATAGATGGAGCACTACAATCGTAATCATCATTATTTAATACATCGATTGTAATACTTTGGTTATCAACTGTAGAATAAATATCATCGTTTGCATCGATACTTGGCATTGGTGTTCCAATACAATTACAGTTTCCATCTTCAACATCATTCATGGTTGTAGCATCGCCATCATCACATGCTGTTCCAGCCACAGGACAAGCGCCATCACAATTCTCACTTACCGTTACAAATACTGACGTTTGTGCAACTGTTCCGACTTCATTAACTGCGTAAACAGTAATTTCATCGATACCAACAAAACCAGGAAGTGGCATGTAACGGAAACATTCATCACTGATAATACTTGTTGAACAACCATATAATGATTCAAGATCAGTAATCTGGTAATCTATATAGATCGTATATCCTTCCTCAAATTCACAGAAGAATGGACAAATTGTAACCGGAGTCATAGGAGCCGTACAGTAATCTTCTGGCTGATTGTTACAATCTACCACTACTATTGTTACAGTTGCAGTAGAAGTTAATCCATCTTCATCTGTAATTGTATATGTGAATGTATCAGTTCCAATAAAATCAGGGTTCGGTGTGTAAACGAATTCACCATTTACTAAAGTTACTGTACCATTTGATGGTTGTGTAAAGTTAGTAATCGTGAAGTTTTCACCTTCCGGTTCGCTATCATTATCCAATACAGAAATAGTAACAGGCGTTCCACCTTGAGTAGTTTCACTATCATCAACAGCTACAGGAGGTAATTGAGGTTCCTCAATTGTAATTGTAACCGTTGTTGTATCTGTTCCACCATTTCCATCTGAAATAGTATAAGTGAAGGTATCTGTTCCGGTAAAGCCAGCATCTGGTGTATAAACAAATTCACCATCAACTAATACTACTGAACCATTCGAAGGCTGAGTGAAATCAATAACCGTTAAGTTATCTCCATCAGGATCAGAATCGTTAGGTAGTACAGGAATAGTTACCGGAGTATTTACCGCTGTAGTTGTATTATCAGGATTTGCAATTGGTGGTTCATTACCATCTACAACAATCGTTACTGTTGCAGTGTCTGTTCCACCATTTCCATCTGAAATAGTATAAGTAAAGGTATCTGTTCCGGTAAAGCCTGCATCAGGCGTATAGATAAACTCTCCATCGACTAATACTACTGTACCATTTGATGGCTGAGTGTAATCAATAACTGTTAAGTCATCTCCATCAGGATCAGAATCATTGTTCAATACCGGAATAGTTACCGGACTTCCATCACTTACATCGCTATCATCGACTGCTACAGGTGGATTGTTAGGATTACAATTTCCGATAGTTACATTGATCGTTAAAGCAACACACTGTCCATTAGAACCAATAGCATAGATCGTGATGAAGTCAGCACCAATATTTTCCATACCCGGAAGTGGTGTATAGATGAAACATCCGTTTGGCATTTCAGTTAATGAACAATTGTATAATGTTTCGTAGCTGTTGATCTTATATGGATCAAAATCTCCGAAATCAGGACAAACCTCAATTGGTGTCATTGCTTCAGTACAAATATCATCTCCAGGTAACTGTATCGGATTATCACAATCAACTGGTTCTGGTTGTGGAACGTAACCAGCATCAACATCATTATTATCACTGTTTCCAACTGTAATTGTTACCTGACCGTTGCCACTTGCATCACTGTCTGTCGTTTCGTTTCCAACATTCGCATTAGTGAAACCATTTCCACCCGGTACATTAACAGGGAATTGAATGATATATGTTTCGTAAGCCGGTACATTAAATGTAAACTCACCACTTGAATTAGTAATTGTAGTAGCTATTGTATTACCATTGCTATCCAATAATGTAATTGTAACACCAACTACCGGAGCATCTCCAGCATCTTGTTGACCATTCTCATTGTTATCGATAAATACGTAATCGCCAATATCAACTGTATCATCAGATGGGTCATTTGGATCTCCACCATTCTGACATTCAATTAAATTGTTAACTCCGCCATTATCACAATCGGCTAATGCTAAACTACTTGTAGGATTTGCTAAA
>JAHDFD010000006.1:124199-124544 GCA_020628375.1 Chitinophagales bacterium
TCAAGCCATTATCATCACAATCTGGTGTGTCATCGCTTGGATCAAATGGATCACCACCATTCTGACATTCTTCTAAGTTAGAAACTCCGCCATTATCACAATCGGCTAATGCTAAACTACTTGTAGGATTTGCTAAAACATAAGCACATAATTCTGCACCTGTCAAGCCATTATCATCACAATCTGGTGTGTCATCGCTTGGATCAAATGGATCACCTCCGCTCTGACATTCTTCTAAGTTAGAAACTCCACCATTATCGCAATCGGCTAATGCAATTGGGCTTGTTGGATTTGCTAAAACATAAGCACAGAAATCGATGTTATCCGGATTAGGATCTGTACATG
>JAHDFD010000006.1:124644-137928 GCA_020628375.1 Chitinophagales bacterium
ATGCAATTGGGCTTGTTGGGTTTGCTAAAACATAAGCACAGAAATCGATGTTATCCGGATTAGGATCTGTACATGTTGGTGTATCTACCTGTGGTAAATATCCGGCATCAATTGTTAAGTCATCAGTATTCCCTACTGTAACGATCACCTGACCGTTGCCACTTGCATCACTATCGGTTACATCGCTTCCAACGTTTGAACTTGTAAAGCCGTTTCCACCTGGTACGTTAGATGGGAAGTTGACAATGTAAGAGCTATAAGCTGGTACTGTGAATGTGTATTCTCCACTTGAATTAGTGGTTGTCGTTGCAACTATATTTCCACTTAAGTCTAATAAAGTTACCGTTATACCTGATACTGGTGAATCACCACCATCTTGTTGACCGTTTCCATTATTATCTATGAATACATAGTTACCAATCTCTACTGTATCATCTGCCGGATCGAATGGATCACCACCATTTGTACATTCTTCTAAGTTGGTAATTCCTCCATTATCGCAATCTTGTTGTGCGATCGTACTAAATGGATTGGCTGTTACAAAAGCACAAAGTTCTGCTGATGTCCAGTACAATTCACTACAATCATCACTTGGATCGAATGGATCACCTCCGTTCTGACATTCTTCTAAGTTAGAAACTCCGCCATTATCGCAATCGGCTAATGCAATTGGGCTTGTTGGGTTTGCTAAAACATAAGCACAGAAATCGATGTTATCTGGATTAGGATCTGTACATGTTGGTGTATCTACCTGTGGTAAATATCCAGCATCTATTGTTAAGTCATTTGTATTTCCTACTGTTACGATCACCTGACCGTTACCACTTGCATCACTGTCGGTTACATCGCTTCCAACGTTTGAACTGGTAAAGCCATTTCCACCTGGTACGTTATTAGGGAAATCAACAATGGTAGTCGAATAAGATTGAACTGTGAAATAGTATTCCCCATTTGCATCTGTCGTTGTAGTCGCAACAATTCCACCACTTGGACTTAACAGATTTACAGTAATTCCAGGAACACCTGGCTCTCCAGCATCTTGCTGACCATCACCATCTGAATCAATGAATACAAAGTTTCCGATTGTTACTGTATCATCAGCCGGATCATAAGGATCACCACCATTCTGACATTCAACAAAGTTGGTAATTCCTCCATTATCACAATCAGATTGAGCTAAGATACTTGTTGGGTTTGCCAATACATAAGCACATAATTCAGCTGAAGTCCAGTAAATTTCGTCGCAATCATCAGAAGGATCGAAAGGATCGCCACCATTCTGACATTCTTCTAAGTTAGAAACTCCACCATTATCACAATCGGCTAATGCGATCGGGCTAGTAGGATTAGCTAAGACATAAGCACAAAAATCAACTCCTCCTGCACTTGGATCAGTACATGTTGGTGTATCTATCTGTGGTAAATATCCAGCATCAATCGTTAGATTATCTGTGTTTCCAACTGTTACGATCACCTGACCGTTTCCACTCGCATCACTATCTGTTGTATCATTTCCAATATTCGTTGAAGTAAACCCATTTGTTCCACCTGGAACGGTAGTAGGGAAATCAACTATATAAGTTCCATAAGCAGGAACGGTAAAGTAGTATTCTCCATTTATATCTGTAGTTGTAGTCGCAACAATTCCACCGCTTGGGCTTAATAAAGTTACGGTAACTCCTGAAACCGGAGCATCACCACCATCTTGTTGACCATTCGTATTATTATCAATAAATACATAATTACCAATAACAACTGTATCATCAGCCGGATCATAAGGATCACCACCATTCTGACATTCTACAAAGTTGGTAATTCCACCATTATCACAATCTGCCTGCGCTAATATACTAAATGGATTTGCTAAGACATATACACATAGTTCATCTGAAGTCCAGAATAACTCACTACAATCATCAGAAGGATCGAAAGGATCGCCACCATTCTGACATTCTTCTAAGTTAGAAACTCCACCTGCATCACAATCAGCTAAAGCGATTGGACTTGTTGGATTTGCTAAGACATAATCACAGAAATCCTGAGTTGAATCACCCGGATCAGTACAAGTAGGAACATTCGGTTCTGGTAAATAACCTGCATCAATTGTTAAGTCATCAGTGTTTCCAACAGTAACTGTAACTTGTCCATTTCCACTTGCATCACTATCAGTAGCATCATTACCATTATTTGGTGTTGTATATCCATTTCCACCTGGAACATTTGATGGGAAGTCAACGGTATATGTTCCATAAGAAGGAACTGTAAAGTAATATTCTCCATTATTATCTGTAATAGTTGTTGCGATAATATTTCCTCCACTATCTAGTAAAACAACAGTAATACCAGCAACAGGTGTATCGGAAGCATCTTGTATTCCATCCTGATCTTCATCAATAAACACATAGTTACCAATGACAACTGTATCATCAGCCGGATCATAAGGATCACCACCGTTCTGACATTCAACTAAATTAGTTATTCCACCATTATCACAATCTGCCAATGCAAGAATACTCGTAGGGTTTGCCAGTACATATACACAAAGCTCATCAGAAGTCCAGTAAATTTCACTACAATCATCACTTGGATCAAAAGGATCGCCTCCATTCTGACACTCTTCTAAATTCGTAACACCACCATTATCACAATCTGCTAATGCAATTGGACTTGTAGGGTTTGCTAAGACATATTCACAGAAATCCTGAGTTGAATCACCCGGATCTTCACAAGTTGGTTCAGGATCTTCAATCACAATATCTTCATCATCTTCATCATCTTCACTCTGATCGCCATCATCATTATCAGGTGTTGAATCCGGATCATCCTGATCTGATTCTGTAACTTCAGCAACGTTATTTATTGTACCTGAATCAGCTGTAACTATTGCACTGATATTCAATGTGGCTGTTCCACCAACCGGTAATATTCCAATTAACCAGTCACCTGTAGCAGGATTATAAAAGTCTGTCAGATCGGTAGTTGAATAAGATAAGTAACTTAATCCGGCAGGAAGCTGATCGTTTGCAACAACATTAGTAGCTACATCAGGACCTGAATTTGTAACCACAATAGTGTACATAATTACATCACCTTGTGCTACAACACTTTCGTTCACGGTTTTCACTAATTCAAGATCAGCAATTCCCGGATTCGCAGATACTGGTGCATCATCTTCGTCATCTTCACTCTGATCGCCATCATCGTTGTTCGGTGTTGAATCGATATCATCTTCATTCTGTGATGTTACCTGTGCTGTATTTACAAAATCTCCTTCAGGTACAATCACTGTTAAATTCAATGTTTCAACCTGACCAGCCGCCAACGTTCCAACTGTCCAGTTTCCTGAAGCAGTAGCGTAAGTTCCCTGACTTGTATTGAATGAAATTAACTGTAGCTGTGCAGGCATATTATCATTAACTGTAATCCCTGTTGCTGTATTCGGACCATTATTCACTAAAGTGATAGTAAATGTTACAGCATCTCCAGGAGACACCTGTGATTCGCTCACTGTTTTAGTTAACTCAAGGTCAACTAAAGGATCGTTAACACTAATAATTGCATCATCTTCGTCATCTTCACTTTGATCGCCATCATCGTTATTCGGTTCTGAATCGATATCAGGTGTAGATGAAGTAGTAACTTCAGCAACATTTTCAATTACACCAGAAGCAGCACTATTTACCTGAGCAGTGATCGTTAAGGTTTCAGATTGGTTTGCAGCCATGTTTCCAACAGTCCATAAACCGGTAGCTGAACTATAAGATCCCTGACTAGTATTAAATGAAACAAAAGTTAAACCAGCAGGTAGCTGATCTGTAACTGTAACGTTTGAAGTAGGTTCAGGACCTAAATTCAATAAGCTAATCGTATAAGTAATATTATCTCCTATCTCAACAATTGAAGCATTTACATCTTTTGTTAATTCAAGATCTGAAAATTCGATTTCTACAATAGGTGTTATAGGCACACTATCTTCATCATCTTCACTTTGATCACCATCATCATTACCCGGATTAGAGTCGATGTCTGTTTCATTGTGAGAAGCAACTTGTGCAACATTAACAATTTCACCAGCATTAGCAGGAACCAAAACAGAAATCGTTAAGGTTTCAACCTGTCCTGCAGCCATAGTTCCTACTGTCCATAACCCTGCTGTCGAACTATACGAACCCTGAGATTCGAAGGCACTGATATATTGTACCGAAGCAGGCAATACATCGGAAACGCTAATACCTGTACCTGTATCTGGACCTTTATTTTCTAGTGTGATCGTGTAAGTAACAACATCACCCGGAGAATAAGAAGCAGTATTTACCGTTTTCTGAAGTTCAAGATCGATCTCTACCGGATCATCAACAACAGTTACAGGGTGATCATCTTCATCATCTTCACTCTGATCACCATCATCATTGCCTGGCATTGAATCAATATCATCTTCATTGTGTGCTGATACTTCAGCAATATTTATAATATCACCACTAGTGGCAGTTACTAAAACAGTAATATCCAAAGTTTCAACCTGTCCAGCCATTAATGAACCTACTGTCCAATCGCCAGAACCACTTGAATAAAAGCCCTGAGAAGCTGAAGCAGATAAATAACTTAAGCCAGCAGGTAAATTATCGGTAACAACAACCCCTGTTGCCATATCCGGCCCTTTGTTTTCTAAGGTAATCGTATATGTAAACTGATCTCCAGGTGCAACCACAGAAGCTGCACTTGTCTTATCTAATTCTAAATCAATTACTGGATCTACACCTATAAAAGTAATTAGTGCATTATCTTCATCGTCTTCACTCTGATCTCCATCATCGTTATTCGGTGTTGAATCGATATCTGGAGTATCTGAATTGGTTACTTCCGTAGTATTTACAATAGTTCCAGAAGTCACACTACCATCTAATTCAGCAGTAATTGTTAGTGTTTCTGTTTGACCGCTTACCATAGCACCTACACTCCACAAACCTGTTGCACTCGAATACGCTCCTTGTGAAGCAATCGCACTTACATACGTCACCCCTGCAGGTAATTGATCGCTTACCACTACATTCGTCGTTGGGGCAGGTCCTTTATTTTCTAATACCAAAGTATAAATTACAAAGTCGCCTACTTGTACAAGAGATATATTCACATCTTTCGTTAGTTCTAAATCTGAAACATCAGGATCATCTCCAACAGTTATTGTTTCAGGATCTTCATCATCTTCACTCTGGTCGCCATCATCGTTCCCCGGATTTGAATCAATATCATCTTCATTGTGTTCTGATACTTCAGCAATATTTGTCAACTGTCCAGAAGCGGTAATTGTATAGGTTAAATCAATTGTTTCCGTTTGTCCAGGAATCAAAGTACCCACTAACCATTCATTAGTAGTGGTATTATAAGCTCCTTGTGATGGATTGTTTCCAAAGTAATTCAAACCAGTAACAGCAGGATCAGAAACAACTACACCAGTAGCGGTATCTGGTCCTTGATTAACAACTTCAACAGTAAAGGTTACCTGATCTCCGATAGAGTATCCGGTAGTTTGAGCTACTGTTTTTTCTAGTTCAACATCAATAGTAATATCATCCGTTGAAACAACAGCATTATCTTCATCATCTTCACTTTGATCTCCATCATCATTACCTGGTGAAGAATCGATATCACCTTCGTTCTGATCGGTTACTTCCGCTATATTATTGAATGTGCCCGGCACATCAATTCTTACATCAAGTGAAAGTGTTTGCATCGTTCCGTTTGGCATACTCCCTACATTCCATACATTTAAGAAATTATTATAAGTTCCTTGTGATGGTGTAGCACTCATTAGTGTCATACCTGTTGGTAAGTAATCTGTTACTTCTATACCTGTACCATCATCTGGTCCCATATTTTCTATTGTAATAGTAAATGTTACGATATCACCTACTTGCGCAGTAGCAGCATTAACTACTTTTGTTAATTCCAAATCGATCTGTTCGTCATCAAATATCACTGGTTCCGGATCTTCATCATCTTCAGATTGGTCTCCATCATCATTATTAGGATCTGAATCTATATCCGGTTCATTATGTGATGCAACCTGAGCAACATTCACACATGTACCCAATTCCGTACCTACAACAACAATATCTAATGTTTCAGTTGTTCCAGCAGGAATATTTCCTATCGTCCAAACACCAGTATTAGCACTATAACTTCCAATACTCGCTGTTGAGCTAACAAAGCTTACACAACTTGGTAATTGATCTTCAACTGTTACACCTGTTGCATCTGAAGGACCTAAGTTTTCAACTGAAATAGTAAATGTTACCGGTTGTCCTAGTGTTTGTACTCCAATTGCATCGGTCGTTTTCACTAATTCAAGATCGATCTGCTCGATGGCTGTTACCGGAACATCATCTTCATCATCTTCACTTTGATCACCATCATCGTTATTCGGTTCTGAATCGATATCCGGTTCGTTCTGTTCACTTACCTGTGCAACATTATCAAATGTACCTGCTTCAATAATTTCTACCGTTAATGTTAATTGTTCACATGTACCATTAGTGATCGTTCCAATTGTCCATTCACCAGTAGAAGTTGCATAAACACCAGTAGAAGCAACAGAATTCACATATTGAACATTTGCTGGTAGTGGGTCATAAACCATTACTCCTGTCGCATCATATATCAATGGAATAGCTGCATTATTGATGTTACAAACTTCGATCGTATAATCGAAAGTATCTCCAACTAAAGCTTCGGTAACTGAGGCAGTTTTCGTTAATTCAAGATCGACTAAAATACCAGTAATCGGTTCTTCATCCTGATCATCTTCATTCGGATCACCATTGTCTGGTGTTGAATCTGTATCAGGCTTATCACTATTGGTCACTTCTGCAACGTTCAAACAATCACCCGGATCTAAAACAGTAACAATTAAATCCATAGTTACTACTTCACCAACTACTATTGTTCCTACATCCCATATTCCTGTTGTAGGGTTATAGGTATCAGAAGGATCGCTTCCATCAAAAGAAACATACTCAACACAAGCTGGTAAGTTATCTGTAACTTCAACATCGTTTGCTACACTTGCTCCCTGATTTTCTAAGGTTAATGTATAGGTAATTTGCTCACCAACATTCACTACACTTTGAGAAACAGCTTTATCTAATTCTAAATCAGCAGCTACACCGTTGATCACAACTGAATCTTCTTCATCTTCACTTTGATCTCCATCATCGTTATCTGGTTCAGAATCAATATCTGGCTGATCAGCAGCACTAACCTCAGCAACATTCACAATTAAATTATCTTCAACTAAAACTTCAACAGTAATTTCTAGCGTTAGAACTTGCCCAACATTTACAGTTCCTACTACCCAGTCGCCTGATGTTGCATTGAAAGTCCCTTGTTGCGGTACATCTGAAACATAAGTTACTTCCGAAGGTAATTGATCGTTCACAACCACTCCAGTTGCTACGTCTGGTCCCTTATTCTCTAGTGTAAGTATATAAGTGAACTGATCTCCAACATTTACTTCAGAAATGTTATCTACAATGGCTTTGTCTAATTCAAGGTCAATTAGATCTATATCAATAGGAACTGCGTCTTCTTCATCTTCACTTTGGTCTCCATCATCGTTATTCGGGGTGGAATCGATATCTGGTTCATTGGCTTCACTAACCTGAGCAACGTTTAAGATTCCGTCGCCTGGTGCAATAGCTTCTACAGTAATCGTTAATTGTTCACAAGTACCATTTGGCATAGTACCAACTTCCCAAACTCCGGTTGAAGCAGAGAATACACCCTGGCTTGTTGTGTGTGTAACATAACTAACATTTCCAGGTAATTGATCGAATACCTCAACTCCAGTTGCGTCATATATCAATCCTGCTCCTGCATTATTGATATTACAAACTTCGATCGTGTAATCGAACTCCTCACCAACATTCACAGTCGTTGCATTGGCAACTTTTGTCAATTCAAGATCTATCATTACACCTGTAATTGGTTCTTCATCCTGATCATCTTCTGTTGGATCACCATTATCAGGTGTAGAATCTAAATCTGGTTGGTCTGAGTTAGTAATTTCTGCAACATTGATACATCCACCTATGTCTAAAACACGTACTGTAATATCCATTGTTACAATTTCACCAACGGCAATATCACCAACAGTCCAAATTCCAGAAAATGGATTATAAACGTCACTCGGTTCACTTCCATCAAATGAGATATATTCTACACAAGAAGGTAGTTGATCTGTTACTTCAACCATGCTAGCATCACTACCACCTTGATTCTGAAGTGTAAGTGTGAAAGTGATCACATCACCAACATTTACTATGTTCTGAGAAACCGCCTTATCTAATTCCAAATCTGCTGCAGTACCTCCAACAGTAATTGAATCTTCCTCGTCTTCACTCTGATCTCCGTCATCATTATCCGGTTCTGAATCTATATCTGGTTGATCAGCAGCACTTACTTCAGCTATGTTAGTAATAGCATCGCTTTCAGCATTCACTTCCACTAATATTTCTAAAGTCAATACTTGTCCTACATTTACAGTACCAACAGTCCACTCTCCAGTAGTAGCATTATATGCACCCTGTTGAGGTGAATCTGAAATATAAGTTACTTCTGCAGGTAAATTATCTGTAACTGCTACACCAGTAGCAACATCAGGCCCCTGATTTACCAAAGTAATCACATAAGTGAATTGATCCCCTACGGATACTTCAGAGATATTTCCTGCAATAGTCTTATCCAATTCCAAGTCTATCAGATCGATATTGATCGGCACTGCATCCTCTTCATCTTCGCTTTGATCTCCATCATCATTATTTGGTGTTGAATCGATATCTGGTTGGTCGGCATCACTAACCTGAGCTACATTCAGAATATCGTCTCCTGGTGAAACTGCTGAAACAGTAATAATTAATTGCTCACAGCTTCCATTCAACATGTTCCCAACATTCCATATACCTGTAGATACAGAGAATACACCTGCAGAAGAAGTATGAGAAACATAACTTACATTACCTGGCAACTGATCGAATACTTCTACTCCGGTTGCATCGTATATCAATCCTGCTCCCGCATTGTTAATATTACAAACTTCTATCGTATAATCGAATTGATCTCCAACATTAACAGTTGTTGCGTTTGCCACTTTAGTTAATTCTAAATCGATCAAAATTCCTTCGATCTCCCAATCGTCCTGATCGTCTTCTGTTGGATCATTATTATCAGGTGTAGAATCAACATCGGGTTGATCTGAGTTAGTAATTTCTGCAACATTCACACAACCACCTGCATCTACAACATTCACTGTAATATCTAAGGTAACAACCTGACCAACGTTTATCGTTCCTATAGTCCAAACTCCCGTTCCAGCATTATAGGTATCAGTAGGGTCTGAACCATTAAATGAAACATACTCTACACAAGCTGGAAGTAAATCAGTAACTTCTACACTATTAGCTACTGCCCCACCCTGATTTTGAACAGTTAAAGTATAGGTGAATTGATCTCCAACATTTACTACTGAAGCATTCGCTGTTTTATTGAGTTCAAGATCAGCTGCTGAACCTCCAATAATTACAACATCTTCATCATCTTCATCATTTGTACCAAACGGATCACTACCATTATTATCTGGTTCAGAATCTATATCCGGTTGATCATGTCCTGTAACTTCTGCAACATTTGTGATAGTATAATTTTCATTTGTTACTTCTACAGTAATTTCCAATGTTACAGTTTGATTAATTCCTAATGTACCAACGGTCCAAACTCCTGTAGTTCCATTATATGTTCCCTGAGAAGGATTATCTGAAATATATTGTACATCAATAGGAAGATAATCTGTTACTTCTACTCCTGTTGCTACATCCGGCCCTTTATTAACCAATGTAATCAGGTAAGTAAATTGGTCTCCTAATTTTACGATATCAATATTTCCAACAATAGTTTTTTCTAATTCAAGGTCAATCTGTTCAGCACTCACTGGAACAGTTTCTTGATCATCTTCTGATTCGTCATCATTACTTGGTGTTGAATCAATATCTGGTTGGTCAGCTGCACTTACCTGTGCAGTATTATCAAAATCTCCCGGAATAACTGCTAAAACAGTAATTACTAATTGTTCGCAAGTTCCATTGGCAATTGTACCAACATTCCATTGACCTGTTGAAGCAGAATATGTTCCTAAAGAAGGTACATCATTCAAATACTGAACGTTACCTGGTAACTGATCGAATACTTGTACATTTGTTGCATCATAGATCAAACCTGCTCCAGCATTGTTAATGTTACAAACTTCGATTGTATAATCGAACTGATCTCCAACATTTACCACAGATGCATTGGCAGTTTTAGAAAGTTCAAGATCAATTTGAATTGCTTCAATCGGCTCATCATCTGTATTATTCGTAGGATCAGAGTCTTCTGTAGTCATGGACACAGTTGCTTCATTAACACAAACACCTATTTCATCAACAGTGGTTGTAATTTCTAAAGTTTCTGTTTGTCCAACAACTAAATCTCCGATTGTCCATGTTAAGTTAGCTACATTAAAACTTCCTATTGAAGTTGTGCTGCCCAAATAAGTTAAACAGGCAGGGAAATTATCTGTAACACTTACATTTTCTGCTAAGGCTGGACCATTGTTCGTAACTGTAATTGTCCAGGTAACAGGATCACCAACATTTACAGGACCAGCAGGGTCAACATCTTTCACCAAGCTAACATCTGTAGCACATGGTACTGGTGTTGATGTAACAACATTCGATAATTCTGAAATACAATTCGGAGCAATTGGATCATTACATCTAGCAACTACTGAAATGGCATTATTAGGATCATAGGTAGGTACTGTAGCACTCCAGGTAGTTCCACCATCAACAGAATATTCGATTAAAGTTCCTGATTCGCATGCTGAAATAGCATTGAAAGAACCATCAACAATAGGATCGCAAATATTATCACTTACTCCTAAAACTGGAGCAGCAGGTGGAAAATCAGGATTTGAAGTTATTGGTGCAGACGGATCACTAAAGCATTCAGCATCATCATTATTAAAGCAACGAGCAATTACGGTCATTGACATTGCAGCATTATATGCCGGAATTGTTGTTGACCAAGTAATTCCTCCATCTGTTGAATATTCAATTGTACTTCCAGCGCCACAAGGTGTTGAAATACTAAAACTACCAGAATTATCTTCGCAAATATTATCATTTACTCCTAATGCCGGAGCAGCAGGTGGTTCACATGGACAACTTGGATCGGGGTTTGTAATCAATGAAACCGGACTGCTAAAACAATTTTGAAATGATGTATCGTTACAACGTGCTAAAATTGCTATTGGTGTTGTTTCATCATAAGTAGGAATTGTTGTTCCCCACGTAAATCCACCATCTGTTGACCACTCAAGCTGAGAATCTACACAATTAGTCGTTACATTAATACTTCCCGGCGTTTTAGGATTACAACCATTATCTACAATTTCAAAATCAGGTTCAGCAGGGGCATTATCTAAGAATAAGCATATATCGATTCTGAATGGCTGACAAAGTGCATTCAAATCTCCTGGTGTTGGATTATACTCATAAGTAAAACAACCTTCACCTGCCTGCTCATAAGTATAAGTGTTATTACAAGCGTTATAAGTACCTGCTGTAGAAGAGTTAACCGTCCAAGTACCTGCACAAATGAATTCACATGGTAAGAAATCTATTAAGAATAATGATTCTCCCGGATTTAAACAAAAAGTATAATCGTCCTCGAAAGTCTCAAATAACGGGCAACATTCAACAGTACGCGCTAATGCTTTTGATTGAACAGATTCTTCATTATTAGCCGGATCATTCCCTAATGGGCCAACTACAGGGCCGATTGGTGAAAGGTCTAAATTCCAAGCATAAATACAATCTTCAATAGCTGACCATGTTGATGATAAAATACAATCACAAGTTTCTGAGTAAGTGATACCTACTGTTCCGTACCATCCACCATCACCATCAACAGCATCTAAAGTAGTTTCTCCTAAAAAATTACCATTTGCATCGTATCTTCTGATTTTAGCAGATCCTCCATAACCTTCAGAAGCAACCAAATATACATCACCATTAGGAGCGACTGTAATACCATACTGGCTAATATTATCGTCTAACTGTGCTCCTGCACTACCTGTGAAATTCGGATCAATACAATCTGTATAAATAGTAGGATCATTCGGATCGAACTGATAAACAGCTCCATCACCTGTTTGGCTAACAACGTAATAAGTATCAGTCAAGAAATCTCGATACATACCCCAGGAAGCATCAGCTGCGTTACATAGATCTATATTCCCAATGTAATCACCTGTACATAAATCGAATGCATGTATATCATCACCTGCATAAGCTCCTGTATTACTAGAATTTGCAAATAATGTATTTCCTGAGCTGAAAATATTAAAAGGTCCAATATCTGGAATATAAAATTCTGAAGTAGGCTCTATTACACCATCACAATTTAATTTTCTGATACCACAAGGTCCATTATTACAGTTCCAGTTCTCGGCTATGTATAGATAACCATTCAAATCAGTACCTAAACCGTGCGGTGCTGGCATTTCACTTGCACCTCCGTTT
This sequence comes from Chitinophagales bacterium, assembly GCA_020628375.1. Taxonomy (GTDB): domain Bacteria; phylum Bacteroidota; class Bacteroidia; order Chitinophagales; family UBA2359; genus JAHDDA01. Next base: position 137,259 of record JAHDFD010000006.1, read on the forward strand.
GGATACCACGGTCCTGCTGGATTTACTTCAACTAAAGAACCATCTGGATTAATCAGGAATTTACGTACCTGTCCTCCCTTCGCGGGCTCATTCACATATAAGTACTCAGCACAAGCACATCCTAATTGAGGTATTTCCTGGGCTTGGATTTCGGTGTTATTGGGTAGAAAAAAGAGCAATGAAAGCATGAGTAGCTTAAGCGGGACACACCACGTCCAGCTTGAGCGCTTGTAGAAGTTTTTCATAAATGATTAAAAATTAAAGGTTTTAAAAAGTAGTATTTAGTATTTTAGGTTAAGAGATTACGTATTTTATTTAGTAGAGTGTGTTGTAAAATGTATCAAATACTAAATGTATTATTAGACACACTTTTACTTCAAACAACGTAACAATAACTATACCAATCAGCTACTGATTTCATTTGTAGTTTATAACACTACCAATCTATTTCTTGATTATCAACCTACTATAAATTGTAATTGTTAATAAAATTTCATACTCACTTTCATTACTATTTTTTAATTACCATGAAAATCCTAAAAGTGTATTTATTTGTTAGTTCGTTTGTATAAAATGTAAGACATCTAATATAAGATACTGCATAAAAAAATCCCCGACACCTTTCGGTATCGGGGATTGAGTGTATGTTTTTTTGAAGGTTAGAAAGGTA
>JAHDFD010000031.1 GCA_020628375.1 Chitinophagales bacterium
TTGGGGTAATTGAACCTCGAATTCAGAATACCACATAAAATCATAAAGAACCAAATACAACAAATAATTATCCGAAACATGTACGGTATTTCAGTAATAGAATGCTCCTTTTTGAGTAAAATAGATGTTTCAAATTTATCATTTGGTTTATACTCTATTACTTTTTACGATAAAAACAAAAATAAAATCAATCAACAAAAATTCTTTAAACAATGAAAAATATAATATTTACTCTTTTAAGTTGCTTATTATTATTCAATAATACTAATGCACAATGTAACGAGGGAGAAGATATAATTGTAAATGGTAGCTTTGAAACAGGAGATTATACTGGTTGGACAATAACAAATAATGTTTGTAATACAACAAGTACAATTACTGATGTTTCACTTCCAGGGACAATTACTCAAGGAGTTACAACATATGTAATTAGTCCTGTTGAAGGTATTTACACAGCAATCCAACCTTTAGGTCCTACAGCAACATTTGAGGGTTGTGCTATTAGATTATGTCAAGAAGTAACGATTCCTTCAAATGCTTCTTCAGCAAATTTTATCTGGAACGAAAATATTCAACATAGTCAAATGTATTTTGCCTTACATCAGGTAAGTGTTTACAATTCTACTAACAACAATGTTTTAGAGATACTCCATACAATTCCAAGCACGCCTACACCAGATACTCAATCACAATGGGATAACTTCTCTGTAGATTTAGTAGCTTATGCAGGTCAAACAATTAACTTGTGTTTTGTCGATTCATTAGTTGCTGATTTACAGCAAACAGTAGGTAACGCTCAATATGATGATATAAGTTTAATAGTAACTTGTTCACAAGAACCATCTATCAACACAGATATTCCGACCCTTTCAGAATGGGGCTTAATTTTAATGAGCATTTTATTGTTGACTTATGGAACATTGGTAATCGTTGGTAATTCTACTTCTTTGGCTACATCTGGAAGTTTTCAATTACTAGTACCAAATACTACCTTACCCTTTAATAAGCAACGATTCAACTTATCACTAATTTTAACAGCGGTATTAGTTTTAATAGGTTTTGCTTTTTCAATTATTTTATATGGAAGCGTCTTTATAAGTGATATTATTGGGGTAAGTTTTACTGCACCAGTTTTTGCTTATTTTGTTCATCTATTATTACTTATTGAAAAGGAGTAATAATTTCATGTAAAGCCCCCCTTTTTCTTCAGAGATTGGGGCGTTTTATATTTTCTACAAAAACCTCAATATTCCACAAAAACCAAGGTTATTATTATAAACTACCCGAACACCACTGTAAACACCTTCGATTAGATAGATTTCGCTCTGTTCATTATTTACAGCACTGCGACCTTTAGAATAAAACTACCTATAAAAAAATCGTCATTTCACAAAATAACGAAATGACGATTACCAAAGTCTGTTATACTTTTATAGAATTAACTTGACTTATTTCATAAGTTCACGAGCCTGCTCAGCCCAATCAGAAGGATCAATAATGTACAATTCACCTTCATCTAACATTTCGCGCATTTCTTTATACGAAATTTGAGTTAATTGTTCATAAGACTTAATTCCCTGACCATTCAAAAACTGCTCTAGCTTAACACCAATTCCTCTTAATTTTTTCAAATCATTTTTAGCAGGCTTAGGTGCTTTTTTCTCCTCAATTTTCGAGTTTCCAAGCAAGGCATCAACGTCTTTCTTGGAAAATAATTCAGCAATATTTAATTGAGAAAAGTCGGATAGTTCAACTTCTAAAAGTAATTTAACATTTCCTTGTTCTGTTACTTTTAATTCTTTGATTGTAGATGTTGTTTTCATTAATTTATAAGTTTATATGGGTTAGAAAAACACCTCAATATTAGTACAGATAACCACTTCAATGATCGAAATCGACAGTTGTAATTACTAACAAATAATTACCTTATAATTAACAATTTTTGCAACACAAGTCATAGTCATTTTAGACTTATATGATTAAGTATTTATATGTTATAGAAAATCAAAATTTAGAGCACTTTACACAGTTTCCCCCTTTTTGATTCCGTAGCTATATTTTCTCTATTATATCCAACTCGTCTAAATATAATTCAGTCATATTTCCCTCTTTATTATTTCTGTACATGGTTTTAAAAACAGCATTATTAACCAACTCATCACAAGTGTAAGAAACATCAGCATGTATATTCTGATTATAACTTTCATCGTAAGCAGCGACCATTATCAGAAACTCAGCATCTACTTTCTTAAGGTCTTCGTAACTTTTTTTGTATAACGGACTTTCTTCATCAATTCGATGTACCAAATTCCAGTTCAGAGGAAACAGCATGATTTTTTCCCTTCTGAGTTTTAATTCAACAAACTTTCGCCGATCAATTCCGATATCATCTTTTTCAACCCAACTTAAAACTACCCTTGCATGTAAATTCACTATTTTATGCGAACGCGTATTCACTAAACGACATTGAAAGCTAGGATAGCCCTGATAGGGAGCAATAATCGCCTTTTCACTAAAAGCTATGTGTGATTTCGGACGAACAAAACGGGCAAAAAACAAACCGGTTACCAATGCTGCGCCTAATATTCCGATCAAAGCGCATAAAGAAGCTAATAAATTAACAGGAATACTTATCGGACTCATTTCTCCGTAACCAACGGTTGTAAAAGTCTGAACACTAAAGAAAAAGGCATATAAAAAATCACTTAAGATCGATCCTTCAGGCACACCACTTAAACCATCGATACCCAATGCAAGAAAACCTAATGCAAATAAACAGTTAAGGGTAATGAAGAAAGTAAAGGTAAAAAGTATAAATTGTAAGTTACTAATATTAATAAGGTATTGATACCAATCCCAATTCACACTTCCTTTTCTGATAATATTGAACGTTCCATCTTTATTAATGAGTCGCCCTTTTGATTGTTCAAGCGAAGCTCCAAAGCCTATATCGTGATGTTGTTCCATTACGATTTTTTTAAGCGAAAATAATTAAAGATTTGATAAAATCAGATGAAGTATTCCTACTTCATTCATCAATTTACTTAATTTCGTATGTATCGCAATTATCAGCCAATAAATTCCTGAATGACATTTACTGCCTCAGATTAATCAACTTTGGCAATCAAAAACATTTGTAAATGGAGTTTATTATGCCTGAACTTTACGAATAAAAATTTCATTCAGACTTGGTAACAGCTCATTGAAATTTAAAATATCAGCATTCGATTGAAGGTAGGCGTTAAGTATATGCTTACTTTCATAGCCTTCATGTAATTGTAGAATTTGCTTTTGCCCTCTTTGTTCCAGAATTTCAAATGCCGGATTGCTGATTTCAGGAATATTACCACTCAATTCTATTTCGAAGCGGTTTAATTTATATTCTTGTTTAACCTCTTTAACACTACCCTGAAGAATCTTATTTCCTTTATTTATTAGTGCAATCTCTTCACAAATTTGTTCTACCTGTTCCATTCTGTGTGTCGAAAAAACAATCGTTGCTCCTTCCTCATTCAAACGGTAAATTTCATCTCGTATCAAATTGGTATTCACAGGATCCAGTCCACTAAAGGGTTCATCTAAAATGATGAGATCTGGTTCGTGAAGTATCGTCGAAATGAACTGGATTTTTTGCTGCATTCCCTTAGAAAGATCCTCTACCTTTTTATTATACCAATCGGTAATATCGAAGCGAACCAACCAGTTTTTAATACGCTTTTCCGCTTCCTTAAATGGTAAGTCTTTCAATTGAGCCAAATACATTAACTGCTCTCCGACTTTCATTTTCTTATATAAACCTCTTTCTTCAGGCATATAACCAATTTCCATCATACGCTTACGCCCATCGGTATGCCCGTTCAGGCTAATAGAACCAGAATCGGGATAAAGGATATTGGTGATCATTCTGATCAGAGTGGTTTTACCTGCACCATTCGGACCAAGTAAACCAAAAATAACTCCTTGTCTGATCTGAAGATCGATATCGTTTACCGCAACATTATTTTCAAAAACCTTACGAACATTACGTACATCTAAAATTGGATTCATCTTTTGAGTCTGTATGTTAAAAATTAGTTTTTAAAATTAAATTTCTTTACGGACCTTCGACTTCGCTCAGATTCCTTGAAGTATGTTTAAAAATTATTTAGACATACTTCTAATAAAAAATTTAATTTAAGCTCTATTACTTCATGCAATATAGCCAATCTTATTAAATAACTGAATGTAGCTGAAATAAATTCAATTAATTAACTTTAAAATCATTTATATCATGAAAAGCCCTTCTACTACGCTCAGAACTTTGTTGACTTACCATAAGTAAAATTCTAAATAATTGGTTATTAAAACCGCTTTAAAGTCAACTTAAAAAATCATTTTCAAGTAAGTTCCTATAAAGGGAATAAGTTTGTTCGAGCATTTGCTCTTTACTGAAATTTTCGTTCACATAAGCCCTACCCTTTTCACCCATTTTTTTTCTTAGTGATCTGTTTTCTAATAATAACTTCAGCTGCTGTACAAACGAAGAAAGATCATCCTTTTCAATCAAAAAAGCCGATTCATTGGGTATTACTATATCCTTTACCCCACCTACATCGTTACTAACAACCGGAATACCTGCTGCCTGTGCTTCAATGATAGTGGTAGGCGTTCCTTCATTTTTAGAACAAAGTGCAAGCATATCTATTCCTGCATAGGCTGTATCTATTGGATTGATCCAGGATGTAAAAATAATCTTATCGTTAAGGCTTAACACATTTGCTTGCTGTTCGAGTATTTCACGTTCTTCTCCATCACCAATAATCAATGCTTTAAAAGGAAGGGCACATGAATGTTTCAGCTCGTTGATAATTTCTATAAAGTAAGCAATATTTTTAATCGGAGCCAATCTGCCTATAATACCAATTATGACTTCATTTTCTCCAATTTTCCATTTTTTTCTGAAAGTAATTCTTTTATCTTCAATATTTTGCTGAAAAGGTTCCAGATCAAAACCATTGTGGATCACTTCAAATTTTGAAGCTTCGGCAATTCGATATTTTTCAGACAGTTCCTTTTTCTGAGATGCAGATATAGCAATAATTTTTGTAGTTCTTTTAGCCAGGAATCTTTCTATTTGTAAATACATATTTGTTTTGATGCTACCAAAATAACCATCAAAAACATGCCCATGAAAAGTATGAACGATCACAGGTACTTTCTCATTATATGCAGCTAAACGCCCTAATGCTCCGGGTTTAGCAGCATGTGTATGTACTATATGTGGCTGAAAAACACGTATATAATTTCTGATAACACGATAGGCTTCTTTATCATTTTTGAAGTTTAGCTTACGCTTCATTTCAGGAACATGGGTTACACTTATTCCCATTTCATCGGCTAAAACACTTGCATCTCCCTCCCCTTCTTCAGCTAAGCCACTTAGCAGTTTTACATTAGTATTTTCTTCTTGAGTTTTACACAAATTAAAAACCATTAGGCTAACCCCTCCGATGTTTAAACGGTTTAAAACTTGTAAAACTCTGAGTTCTTTCAACAATTCTGATTTTTTCTTGTTAGAGATAGGATGTACTAATTTTCAATTTTTCTTGAAAGTATTGAATACAAAGTATTAAATTTGAAATAACAGCTTTGAATAACGAATATAGCATACGAGATTTAGAAGTGCTTTCGGGCATTAAATCCCATACGATCCGTATATGGGAACAAAGATATGCTTTACTCAGTCCGAAAAGAACAGATACCAATATCCGTTATTATTCTGATGCAGATTTACGCTACTTACTTCAAGTTGCTTTATTGAATAGTAAAGGTCTTCGTATTTCGAAGATCGCTAAAATGGATACAGAAACTGTTAATAAGACATACACAGATCATATTATTTCAGATAGTCAGGCGCCTCCACAAATCAATGGTCTGGTAACTGCCATGATATCTATGGATGAAGTGCTGTTCTCACAGATATTTGAGAAAAATGTTAGAGAATATGGATTAAAACATACGATCATTAACGTGATCTACCCTTTTATGACTCGAATTGGCACTTTATGGATCACCAACAAAATAAAGCCTATACAAGAGCATTTTGTATTAAATCTTATCCGTCAGAAACTTATTGCAGCAATAGAACGCTTACCCTTGAACACACTTACTTCTAAAAAGTGTTTGTTGTTCATGCCAGAAAAAGAGTACCACGAAATTGGTTTGTTGTTAGCTTATTACATGCTTAAAGAATCGGGATATAATGTTTATTATGCAGGTGCAAATGTGCCATTAGACAATATAGGTGTTGCAAATAAAATGGAAAACTTTTCTTTCGCTTTATTAATGATGACCATTTATCCACCAAAAAATAAGCTTCAAAAATATGTTGAGAAAGTAGCTCAAACGCTTAATGAAACACAATTATTCATTTCTGGTTATCAAGCTCGATTCATTGCCCATGTTCCAAAGAATGTAAAAATCTGGAGAGATGTAACCGATCTTGTTGATTTTATCGATTCAAGCCCACACAGTCCACTACAGAAGAATGGGACAAATCCGGGCAGTTCTTCAGAGTAATAGTTTAACTTTACCATTCATTATTTTCAATAAATTTTAAGGTGCTTTATGCCCCAACACCCAGCTTACGAAGCCATAAAACCTTATTTACCTGAAGAGCCGGGCGTATATCGTTTTTTCGATAAATATGCTGAAGTTCTTTATGTTGGTAAAGCAAAAAATCTGAAACGCAGGGTTTCCAGTTATTTTACCAAAACACACGAACAACGAAGAACACGTATGCTCGTTCGTAATATTTATGAAGTAAAATACACTATTGTAGATACCGAACAGGAGGCGCTTCTTTTAGAAAGTGCGCTCATTAAAAAGCTACAACCACGTTATAATATTTTATTGAAGGATGATAAAAGTTATCCTTATATCTGTATTAAAAAAGAACGTTTTCCAAGAGTATTCTTGACAAGAAAGCTCATTAGAGATGGTTCTGAATATTTAGGACCTTTTACCTCAGTCAGGAGAGTGCAATCTTTATTGGAATTTCTTGAAAACATGTATCCACTCAGGACTTGCAATTATAAATTATCTAAAGAAAATATCGAAGCCAATAAATTCAAAGCTTGCCTTGAATTCCATATTGGTAACTGTAAGGCTCCTTGTGTTGCCAATCAAACAGAAAAAGAATACAATGCCGATATTCGAGCCATTAAACAAATTCTGAAAGGGAATTTTGCTCCGGTTAAACAAGCACTGAAAGAACAAATAGCAGACGCAGTAGAAGCACTCGAATTTGAAAAAGCACACTTGTTAAAACAACGTTTTGGTATGCTCGAAGCACATCAAAGCAAGAATACAGTAGTAAATCCCAAGATCAACCATGTTGATGTTTTTGCTTTTACAGAAGATGAACGTGCAGCTTATGTAAGTTTTTTCAAAGTTGTGAATGGTTCAATTATTCAGGTAAAAATGGTTGAAGTCGATAAGAAAATAGAAGAGGATAAAGAAGATATTTTACCATTAGTGATGCTCGATGTTCGGGAACAATTACAGTCAAATTCTAAAGAAATAATTGTACCTTTTGAAATTGATTACGAGGAAAAAGGAGTAAAACTGCTTATTCCAGACACAGGTGATAAGAAGAAGCTTTTAGAACTTGCTTTCAAGAATGCCTTGTATTACAAAAAACAACGTGATGCACAAAAGCAAGAGAAAAATGCGAGTCAACGACAATTTGAGATACTTAATCAGATAAAGAAAGATTTCCGATTGAAAGAATTGCCAAGACATATAGAATGTTTCGATAATTCCAATTTCCAAGGAAGCTATCCGGTAGCTTCTATGGTTTGTTTCCGAGATGCTAAGCCTTATAAAAAAGATTACAGGCATTACAAAATAAAAACAGTTGAAGGCCCCGATGATTTTGCCAGCATGACCGAAGTCGTAGGAAGGCGCTATAAACGTTTGCTGAGTGAAGGGAAATCATTACCGCAATTAATTGTGATAGATGGAGGAAAGGGACAATTAAGTGCATCAGTTAAAGCACTAAAAGAGTTAGGTATTTATGGGCAAGTTGCTATAGTAGGTATTGCAAAAAAGTTAGAAGAAATCTATTTCCCAGGCGATTCTTTACCTTTATATATCGATAAAAAATCACAAAGTTTACGAATTGTACAACATTTGCGCAACGAAGCACACCGTTTTGCAATAACTTATCATCGTAATTTGCGTTCTAAGGGAACATTTCAATCTGAATTAGAAAAAATATCTGGAATTGGAAAGGTTTCTGTTACCAAACTACTTTCACATTTTAAGTCTATTAAGGCTATTCGTGAAGCGAGTATTACCGATCTGCATCAAATACTAAGTTTAAAACAAGCTAAATCGGTGAAGGCTTATTTTGAGGAAGGAGATAAGTAAAAAGCTATTTTCTGATCGTTGATTTCCCTTATTTCTGTAAAGCCAAAGGCTATTCATAAGGTTGGGAGATTCTGGCATGCGCCAGAATGACAATAAGGATGGAATGTTTCCTACTTTCAATCCTCAAATTCTCAATTCTCAATTCTCATACAAATTTAAAAATTAAAAAACGTACAAATTTTCGTGTCATATTGAGCGCAATGTAATGAAGCCGAAATATAGACACCTCCCTATTTTTTGAGGGATGACTCGTATGTTGTGCTTAATTTGATAGTGGTTCACGCTCTCATAAATGTACGATATATTAAAGTTAAAATTGTATCAATTCTCAAATCTCAAATCTCAAATCTCAATTCTCAATTCTCAATTCTCAATTCTCACAAATACTGGGTTTATTTTCATAATACCAGTACATCACACTGCCAATTAGCTCTTTGGTTTTGGTAAGTTCTACTCCTTTTCTGATCGTTAATTTACTTTCTTCCATTAAATACTGTTCATTAACGAATATTAAAGCATCGTCAAGAGATTCCATGACGACCCTAATACTTTGGTATTTCATTACTGATTTATCGGAATAAAACTGATAAAGCTCACTTATATCTTCAACGGTGAGTGTTCTGAAAGTTATTAATTTCAAAAAATTGAATTATATTTATAAAAATTTTACAATAAACGTTATAAGCAAAACGTACTTATCATCAAAAATACTAATTATGCATCGTCAACTACTATTCATTTTCTTCAGTTTGTTATTTTATTTTCAGTGTACAGCACAATGCCCAAACGCAAACTTGCTATTTACCAGCAAACATCAAATGTTACAGTTTAAAGAGCATTACCCCGATTGTACATCTTTTCAGCACTCTATAATCATTAAAAGCGGTCTCGGAACAATAGAACACCCTGATTACCTTCCTATTAATGACCTATCAGGGCTTTCACAATTTACATCTATTGAAGGTGATTTAATTATACTTGAAAGCAATACAATAATAAGTATAGATGGGCTTAAAGATAATTTAGAAATTGGTGGGGAACTGAGTATAAAAAATAATCCAAATCTTACTTCACTAATTTCAGATGATTCATCCTTTTTGATATCCAAAGTTGGTTCTGTAGAAATAAGTAATAACCCGAAGTTAGAAAATAACAATGGACACTTTTTAATTACCAATGTAGAGAATGATTTTGTAGTATCGGATAACCCCAAGCTTCATAATTTCAATGGCTTGCCAAAAGTTTCGACTATTAATGGAAACCTGATCATTCAGGAGAATGACAATTTACAGAGTTTCTGTGGAATTAAAAATCTAAATAATATCGGTAATAATCTGATAATTGAAAACAATCCTTCACTCAGCAGTCTTGAAGGATTACACATTCTTAACTTTATAGAAAATGAGATCATTATAAGAAATAATGAAGTACTTGAAACATGTTGTCTGGTTAAGAAATTCGATAGTTTCAATTTAGACAAACCCAACTTACTTATTTCTAATAATGGAAGCGATTGTACCACTGAAATGGTTGCTGATGCTTGTGTTGCTTATGGCGAATCGGATTGCCACATACCAATTTCGGTAACTTATGAGTATAACTTTGATGAAAAAATCATTATTATAGAGGCTCTGGAAGGTAGTCAATTTTCCTATATTGTTGCTTGTGTGAGTGAAGGAACGTTTGAAGGCCCTACTCAAATTTCCATTCCGCACGAAGCAATGTCAGAACTTACTGTTACAGATCTGTCAACTGGTTGTGAGTTAGTTGCTCTTTTAAACGGCTCAGCTGATCAAATAGAACTACTTTCCTTTGAAGGAGAAGGAACTAAAGAAGGTAATATCCTGAAGTGGTCAACTGCTAGTGAAAACGAAAACAATCACTTCAAACTTATGCGTTCTAGCGATGGTATTCATTTTGAAGAAATAAGTCGAGTTAATGGAGCTGGAAATAGTTCGGTACAAAATAACTATTTCTTTAATGACAAAACAGCTCCTGCTGCTGCTTATTATCGACTTGATGATATTGATTATGATGGTCGTATTGGAAGATCAGATATTATTTATATAAAGAATGATTTACTCATAGTTGATAATAATTCCTTTAATATTCATCCTGTTCCTGCAAATGAAACTATTAATGTCTCATTTGAAAATGAGGTAGAGAATCTATCGATGTTTTTATACGACATGACAGGTAAGCTTTTAAAAACCTTTAATCTGGAAAAAGGGCAAAAATCTTTCAGCTTCGATATATCGGATTTAAGTGCCGGTATTTATATACTGAAGTCAAATTCAGGCTTTGCCAAGATGCTGACTGTTGAGTAGATAGCTTCAAATAAAATGATTTTTCAAGTCTATGGTTGCTTTTTTAAGGTCAAAGGTTATTCTTAAGGTTGGGGGATTCTGGCATGCGCCAGAATGACCATAAGGATGGAATGTTTACTACTTTCAATCCTCAATCCTCAAATCTCAAATCTCAAATCTCAAATCTCAAATCTCAAAATCTCAAAATCTCAAAATCTAAGTTATTCCTTGAACCAATTGAATGAGTCGGCTTGAGCGGTTGGGGTTAATTCGAGGTCGTTGATACAAACGTGAGCAGGTCGGCTCGCCACGAATAGCACACACTCGGCAATATCCTGTGCAACCATTGGGTCGTATCCGACATAAGCTGCCTTGGCTTTTTCTATATCTCCTTTGAATCGAACAACCGAAAATTCCGTTTCGGCAGCACCCGGACTTACACTCGAAACTCGTATTTTATGTGGTAACAAGTCTATACGCATTGCTCTGGTCAATGCCTTTACTGCATGCTTGGTAGCACAATACACATTACCACGGGCATACACCTGACTTCCGGCAGTAGAAGCAATATTGATGATATGTCCTTTCTGATTTTCGATCATTAATGGAACAATGGCTTTGGACAGATATAATAAGCCTTTCACATTCGTATCGATCATGCGTTCCCAGTCTTCTACAAAAGCATCTTGAAAGGGATCTAAGCCAACTGCTAAGCCTGCATTATTCACCAATAGATCTATATTTTTCCATTTCCCATCAAGAGCACTCACTGCTTTTTCCACTGAAGCTCTTTCCTGAATATCGTAGGTTTGTTCCAGCACTTCAGCTCCAAGTCGTTTACACTTAGTCGCTACTTCGACAAGCTTCTCTGCTCTTCTCCCAGTTAGTACAAGATCGTAATTATTTTCTGCCAATAAATAAGCAATGGCTTCTCCAAAACCAGCTGTCGCGCCAGTAACATAGGCTATTTTTTTCATATCAACTTAATTAATACTGAATACATACATTTTTAGGTTCGGTAAAAAAGCGCAGTGCTTCCAAGCCACCTTCTCTACCAAGTCCCGATTGCTTCATTCCACCGAATGGGGTTCTCAGATCGCGTTTCATCCATGTGTTTATCCAAACAATTCCTGCATCGATCTCATCTGCCATACGGGTAGCCCTTTTGATGTCGTTTGTCCAGATGCTCGCCGACAAGCCATAATTCGTTCCGTTGGCTAATGCCATTACTTCTTCTTCTGTTTCAAAAGGCTGAATTGTTACAACAGGACCAAAAATTTCTTCCTGATTGGTTCTGCAATCTATTGGTAAACCTTCGATTATCGTTGGATGTATGAACCAACCATGCTCACAACGTCCTTTTAACTTAAGTTGATTTCCTCCCAATAAGATTTCACCGCCTTCTTTTTTAGCAATTTCAATATGTTCAAGAATTTTTTTCATGTGTGCTTCAGAAACAACCGAACCTATATTAGTGCTTGGATCACGCGGGTCACCCACTTTAAGCATATATGATTTAGCCATAAACTCCGTTTTGAAACGTTCATAAACAGGCCGCTGCACATATATTCTTGAACCACATAAACAAATTTGTCCCTGATTCCTGAAAGAAGACAATACACTAGTATCAATGGCTTTGTCCAAATCGGCATCAGCGAAGATAATATTCGGATTTTTCCCTCCTAATTCAAGCGATACTTTTTTAAACATCGGTGCGGCGGCGGCGGCTATCGTTCGTCCGGTTTCTGTTCCTCCGGTAAAAGAAATGGCTTTTACATTCGGGTGTTCAACCATAGCTTTTCCAACAGTAGTACCCAAACCATGAACGATATTGAGAACGCCATGTGGCAAACCTGCTTCATCACATATCTTAGAAAGTAAAAAGGCTGTTCGGGGTGTTACTTCCGAAGGTTTGGCAACCACACAATTTCCGGCTGCAAGCGCAGGTGCTATTTTCCATGTAAATAAATACAATGGTAAATTCCATGGAGAAATACAAGCTACAACCCCAATAGGTTTACGAAGCGTATAATTCACCGCATCGTTCATTGCATGCGATTCTGAAGAAAAAAGGCTGATCGCATTCGCAAAAAAGCGAAAATTGGCTGCCGAACGGGGAATATCAACTTCATTTGATAAGCTAAGTGGTTTACCTGTATCATCGGTTTCAGCTGAAGCTAGTATATCGAGGTTTTGCTCTATCAGATCGGCAATGCGTGTCATTATCCGTGAACGACTTTCTATTGGCATTTTCGACCAAAGGGGAAACGCCATTTCAGCCGCTTTAACCGCCAGATTTACATCGTCTTCGTTACTATCGGGTGTTAGGGCATATAACTCTCCAATTGCCGGATTATAATTATTGAGATAGTTCCCCGAACTTGGGTCTCTGAAAGAACCATTAATATAATTTTTAAGTTGAATCTTTTTCCGTGCCTCAGCCATTACGAAATGCTTGTTTCTGCAAATTTAGCTAATTCCTTGTGATCTGGAATTTATTCAAATTTCTTCTTTAATCTGAGGAAAAAAGATTCAAAAGTATAATAAGAAATATAGGATACTATAAAGCTGATCAACATTACAAGCAGGCAACAAACAAATTCGTAAGCAATATGGGTTTTAGCTATTCCCAACTTGGGTAATAACCTTATCATCACCTGTGCTACAAAAGTGTGATAAACGTAAATTCCATAAGAAATCTTACCACCTTCTTTCAGCCATTTTTTTTCTAATGAAAGAATTGAGCTCGGATGGATCACCTGCATTATTAGCAAACCAAATAACACAGCACTAACGATATTTATCAGATTTGATTTATAAAAAGCCACTTCATTTATGGGTGAAAAGATATTGAAACAAAAGCAAATAGTAGCGAGTAAAACAAACAACTGAAATGCTTTATTGTACAAGAAGCTTTCATCATTTATTTTTCCATTATAAAGACTGTAAGCCAGTATTCCTCCGAAGCCAAACATACTGAATGCCGAGGTAGTGAAAAAGTAAGCAGGCTGATTCCATATTGGATTAGCGAAGTAATAAAAGTAGAATGGGCTTAATACACCGATCAGGGTTATTAAAATTAAAATCGCTTGTTTGTTTTTTCGGAAGAAAATGAGCAATGGCGCCCATAAAAGATAAAACTGTTCTTCGATACAAACCGACCAGAGTATTTCCACGATTCCGCGATTATAGGTATCGAAAATGAGTTGGAAATTAATTCCGAAGCAAAAAACATACATTAGGTTTTCCCATATAAATTCGGCATCGGCAGGAATGCCAAGTTTACTCAAGGCGAGCGGACCAGCAATTGTTCCGCCAATACCCACTAAAAAGTAAAGCGGCCAGATCCTGAGCGTTCTTCTGATGTAAAAGTTTTTCAGATCGATCTTTCCCTTTAAATCTTGTTCACGAATGAGTAAATAGGTAATCAAAAAACCACTTAATACAAAAAATAGCTTAACACCATAAATACCAGAATAAGTAAAAAACGATCCAAAGTAAGTTGTACTAATGGTTTCTTTATTAAAAGAAAAATAGTAGCAGTGAGCGATCAACACCATACTTGCTGCTATAAATCGCAAGCCATCGAGGTTTTTGAAATATACTTTTTTAGCTGCCACTTTTATTACTTCTTTGAAATTGCAAAGAAAATGAATATTTTAATAGTCGGAAAAAAGTTTCTTAATAAGCTTAAAAGTACACATTCAAGCCTATATGCCTAATCCTGAATCCATTTTTTTCAATGGCGATCAATGATGCAATATTATCTTTTGCGCAACTACAAATGGGCATCTTATTCCTTTTGATCGAAATTTCTTTTGCTTTATTCAATAAAAAGCTGCCAATTCCTTTGTTTCTGTGTTTTGCTGAAACGACTATTCCCAAACAAGCGTAATCAGTCGTATTTTCCGATCTTGTCTCACAAGTTCCGATAATTTCACTTTCGTTGGAAAACATAAAGAATTCATCTCTGTCTATCCATTGTTTGATATAGGTTTTAAGCCAATCTTTAGGTGCGTCTAACACTTCATTAGAAAAATCTACAAGTTTATCCAGGTCTTTGAGCGTTGCTATTCTGAAATTTCCTTCTTGCTCTGCTATTTTAATATCTACTAAGTTCTCAAATAAGTAATTATCAACTTCAACTTTTTTGTGATGGTGCATTGCCAGTGTATGAAAAATCGGATTATTCGTTATCAGACAAGCTTTTTCAATTTTCTGCTGGTCTATGAATTCTTTAATCAACGTTCTTCCTTTATTCAGCCATTTAGCATCTATATAGAATTGATATAAGGTATTATTTCTGCCAATCTGAGCATAACCGACTAAAGTATCATCTAAATAAACAAGCCAATTCGTGCAAGCATTTAAGACAGCATCCCAATAATCATCATGAGGAAATAAAAGGCTTTTTCTCCATGCTGTTTCTAAATGAAGCAAAGAAGATCGGTCTTCCTCTTTTTTAAAATAAAAATCCATACGAAAGTAATTTCAAGTAACAAACTTATGGTATTCAGTAATTATGAGCTAGTTGTTATGTGAATCTTTCAACACTTAATGCCTTTTATTCCAGTCGCACAGCCATAAAAATAATTCAGGTATTTTACATCAAATCGTTCATTCTTAAAAATACTAATGAGCTTTTCAGAATTTCCGTATTGTTCTGTATAAACACCCAACATCTTATAACAATGAATATCATTCAAAAAGACCTTTCCTAAAAATGGAATTACTTTCTTAAGATAGAACAGATAAGACATTTTCAGTAGTTTATTCTTTGGAACAGAAACATCGATCATGGCAAATCGACCTCCTTTTTTTAATATGCGTTTTACTTCTTTTGCATAAGCTTTTAATTGTTCTTTATTGAAAGTTTTCAGTCCAAAGCCAGAAATAACCACATCTATTGACTCGTCTTCAATACTATTGTCAAACATATTCTCTTTCAATAAAACGATGTCTTTGTGCTTATAATTATCTGTTTTTTTTCTTGCCTGAGCAATCATTTCTCCAGAAAGATCGAGCGCAATGAGTTGCTTAACATTTTGAGATAGGATATAATCCCAGCACTCGCCCATTCCGGTCATCAGATCAGCGACTATATGGTCTTGTTTTAATTCAATTTCTTTAACCAATTTTTTACGCCAACGTTCGCTGAAACCGAAAGAAGTAATCGTGTTCATATAAGCATAAGTTCCACTCATATCATCGAACAGTGTTTCAATATAATCGGGTTCGTAGATTTCTTTCATCTTACAGTAATTGAAATTATTTGTCTGTAAAAGCTAAAAATTCAAGTAATCTTCTGTTTCTGTTAATTCACACCATCTTGCTGAAAGAAATTTCGCATAGGAAATGGCTCCTAAACCATAAGTACCTAAACTATGTCCATCATTTACTTCGATCAGCAGATAATTCCCATCGCTATCTATTCCGAAATCAAGGCAATAAGCTGCCGGTTGATTTTTGTAAGCTTTAATTGCATTTTCAACAATCTTCAAATCAATTTTATTATCCCATGCTCCTTTATAGTATCTGATATCGAGTATCTTTTTATATCTAATAAAACATCGCCATTCTGTTAGCACTTCGACTTTTTCAGAACACCAAACTTCAATATCTTCGTCGAATTTCAATCCTATAAAATCTTTGAACTCATTGATTACCTTACCAGTGAATAATTTGGTTTTCAGAGGCTTGATAAAAATTCCCGTTTTATTCCCGTTAACAACATCACTTAACTTTGATACCCAAACTTTTCGGTTCAAAAAATCATGCAACTCTTCAGGGTATTCGATCTCGTCGGGTTTATCAATACCTAATTGCTTTAGCCTTGCTCTAACCATCCCAACACCTCCTACAAAAATGCTTGACTTATCAGGTTCGCTAATATTATCAAGATTATAGTATTTATACACCTCAAAACTTAAGGCTTTGAATCCTACGGATGCAACAAAGGCATTTACGTTGTAATAATCGCCATTTTTATCGGTTTGAATATAAGCTTTCATGGTATGAAGACAGATTATCTTTTCAGCTTTCAAAGAAAAACTCTTTGAATTGTCTTTCTTCTCTTTTCAGTAAATGAATATTGATAAAGCCTTTCAGAAAACCATAACCATAAGCAAATAATTGAATAAAACTTGCCATAACCGCCATAAAGGCAATTTTCAGGTTTTTAGTACTCCTGAGAGCATCGAAAAAAATGATGATCGCCAATAAAGGGATTGGTAATAAATATATTGGCGCAATAAAAACAGCCGCAAACAAAATAACAATACAACCAAGTAAAAATGCGCTTGGCAAACCATAAATAGGTTTAGTCGTATGTGGATGCCATTTCATTAATATATTTCGTACAAAGCCAAATTTATAGACTTGCTTCCAGAACTTTTTAAAATCGATTCTGCGTTTATGGAAAACCTTTGCATCGGGTATTAAACCCGTTGTATATCCAGCATCCATGATCCGGTAACTCAAATCAGGATCTTCACCGGGATGTAAGGTGGTAAAGCCACCTATTTTATCATAAATTTCTTTACGAAATCCCATATTGAAACTTCTGGGTTGAAATTTATCTACTTGTTTTTTCCTTCCTCTTATTCCTCCCGTTGTGATAAAGGAAGTCATTGTGTAATTGATCGCCTTTTGTGTATCTGAGAAAGAAGGATGTGCGTCATCGGGTCCGCCCCAGCAATCCAAGGGTGTATGTTTCAAGAACTTCTCTACTTCATCGAGGTAGTTTCCGGGAATCAGGCAATCTGAATCGAATAAAATGATGTATTCACCTTTAGCTCTTTCGATTCCGTAATTCCTACTTAATCCGGGTCCACTATTGGCTTTGTAGAAATACTGAATATTGATACGATCGGCATAAGTCATTACCAGATCTTCACATTTCACCGGAGAACCATCTTCAACAATTACCAGTTCATAATTCTGATAACGTTGTTCGAGTAAACTATCCATTAATTCTTTTACCTCATCACGGCGTTCAAATACTGGTATTACTATGGAATATTTAGGCATGGAAGCACAAAGGTAATTCTTATTAGTAAACCTAAGTTACGATAAAATCGCAATGTGGTGGTGTAAAATGAATGATTTTTAAAAATGAGAATTGCTGGTCAGGCGACCAGCAATGGATTCCCGATTTGGTCTGGGACGCACAGTCTGGGACGCACAGTCTGGGACACCGTCCCCTGACCCAATCAACCATTTTAATCTACCACCAAAATCACAACAGTCAATAGTCCATTGTCAATAAAAATGCTAAGTTTACTTAAAAAAGTTATATTTAATACCCTATGGTCTGTCGGTCATTAACATTGGTGTTAAGCATCACAACTTGAATTAGGAAACACTTTCTACTGTGTATGATTCTTCCTCTTCAATATTGAAGTCTGGCTGGTTTCAATTTCAACTTTACCCGGCTTTATTTTGCGAGCCTCCGGGTTTGCGTTTTTTATAATTTTGCCGATTTTTATTATTACGGTTTTTATTGTTGCGCCCGTTGCCTTTGTTATTTCCATACTTCTTAGACCTGGAGAACTTCCCTCTTTTTCTCTTCTTAGGATCCCATTCAGGTGTTTCACCTAGTGCTTCAGGCAATGGTATTTTAGGTACTTCTTTCTCGATCAATTCTTCAATTCCTGAAAAATCGTACATTTCAGCCGGATTAACAAATGTAATAGCATGCCCATTATTTCCTGCACGTGCTGTTCTTCCTATACGGTGAACATATTCTTCGGCATCGCGAGGCACAGAATAGTTGATAACCAAATTGATATCTTTAATATCGATTCCTCTGCTTAATACATCGGTACTAACGATTATTCTTACTCTTTTAGCTTTAAATTGTGCCAACACATATTCTCGCTGACTTTGATCGAGATCGGAAGAAATACCTTCCACATCGTATTTTCTTCTTTTCAAAGCATGCGTGATCTCACCTACATTTTTTCTGGTAGAAGTAAATATGATAATGCTTTCATAATCTTCATACTTAATAAGAATATGATTCAACAAGGCATTTTTCTGTTTATCATAACAAAGGAAAGCTTCTTGGTTTACGCCTTCAGCAGGTTTAGAAATTGCCAGTTTTATTTCAATCGGCTTATCCAGTATTTTCTTTGCTAATGTTCTTATTTTGGGCGGCATAGTAGCACTGAACAAAAGATTTTGTCGCTTTTGGGGTAAATAATTAATGATACGAATTATATCTTCATAGAATCCCATATTCAGCATACGATCAGCTTCATCCAGAATAAGGTGTTCGATATTATCGAATTTTACATATCCTAAATTGATATGTGCTAATAATTTCCCTGGTGTTGCGATAATTATATTTACTCCTTCTGTTAAAGCTCTTTTTTGCTCACTGAAATCTGAGGCATCGCCTCCACCATAAATCGTCATTGAACCTACACCGGCAAAATAGGAAAAGCCCTGAATCTGCTGATCGATCTGAATAGCTAATTCACGAGTTGGAGCAATAACCAGCGTATTGGTTGTTTGTGTAGGATTCTGTGCTAATTTATGAATAATCGGCAGAATGAATGCTGCTGTTTTACCCGTTCCTGTTTGAGCACAGGCAATCAGGTCTTTACCATCTAAAATTTGCGGAATGGCTTGTTCCTGAATAGGTGTTGCTTCTTCAAACCCCATATAGTAGAGGGCATCGAGTAACATATCGTTAAAACCAAACTCATCAAATCTCATAGTTTATAGTATTAAAATTGCTCATTTGTTCACTTACAAATGAGCAATCGTATATCATATAGCTTGAAGGTAACCTTTTTCCATCAGATATTCAGCAATCTGTACAGCATTTGTAGCTGCTCCTTTACGCAGATTGTCGGAAACGATCCACATATTCATAGTATTATCTGCTGAATCATCTCTGCGCACACGTCCTACAAATACATCGTCTTTTCCTTCTGAAAAGTAAGGCATAGGATAAACTTCCTGTTCAGGGTTATCCATCAATTTAACTCCATCTGCATTTTCAAGAATATCTTTTACCGCTTCCATTTCAAAATCAGATTTAAATGAAGCGTTTACACTTTCTGAGTGCCCACCAATTACAGGTACTCTTACTGCGGTTGCGGTAATTCTTAAAGAATCGTCGCCTAATATTTTTCTGGTTTCGTGTACCAGTTTCATTTCCTCACGTGTATAACCATTTGGTTGGAAAGTATCGCAATGTGGTAAACAATTCAGATCGATATTATAAGGATAAACTTTATCGGCATCATGCATACCCGAACGTTCAGAGCTTAACTGATTTACGGCTGCTTTTCCGGTACCTGTTACCGACTGATAAGTAGAGATCACCAAACGATCGATACCATAAGCTTTGTGTAATGGATTCAGTGCTACAACCATTTGTATAGTTGAACAGTTTGGATTAGCAATAATTTTATCGTCAGCAGTTAAGGCGTCTGCATTCACTTCCGGAACGATCAGTTTCTTAGAAGGGTCCATTCTCCATGCAGATGAATTATCAACTACAATAGTTCCTACTTCTGCAAATTTTGGCGCCCACTCTTTCGAGGTACTTCCTCCTGCGGAAAAAATAGCCAGATCGCACTCTTCATTGATAGCGGTCTGCATACCAACAACGGTATATTCAATATTTTTAAAGGTAACTTTTGAACCTACTGAACGCTCTGAAGCTACCGGAATTAATTCTGTAACCGGAAAATTTCTTTCTTCTAATACTTGCAACATTACACGCCCCACCATTCCTGTTGCGCCAACCACTGCTACTTTCATTTCTTTAATTTTTGATTTATCGCTTTTTAAAAGCCCGACAAAGATAATCGAACTACAACTATTAGACATGACTTCACTTGCTTTGATACATATCTATATACTTTATGAGAAATTCATGTTTAAATAATTCGGTAGAGTTACTTTTCAAGTGATTTTAAAAATCTTTAAAGGACATTAGTAAGTTAGATGTAATGGGCAACTTACTTGTGGATACTTTAAAGAAATTCAGTTGGTCAGGAGACCAACTGAGGTACAGACCTTTGTTGGTCTCCTGACCAACAATAAAATGTCCATAAGTTGATTGCCCATTACAGTTAGACAATAGATGTTGGAAGATTTCAAAAGCTTCTTAAAAGCCACATTTAGGCAATCTAATGTCTATTATTTAATATCTTTTTCTGAAAAATAGGTTGGGAAACTACACATTAATTTTTTCCGATCACTCAGAGGGTTTATTAACTAACCTAAGTTGCGATAAATCTCAACTGTCAACAGTACAAATAGTCCACTATCCACAAAAAACATTATAATCGTGAAGAGTAAGGTTTTGTGGTCTGTTAAACAATCGTCTATGTACAAAAATGTCATTATACATCGCAACTTGAATTAACTAATAGATACTATTCAAATTACATGCATCCTATAGTTCCATTACTTCATTAAGTTTCGACCTTAATTCATTTACATCTAATTGTTGCTTTTCGGGAGATTCATTCATGAGTCTAATAGATAAGTGCTTAACTTGATTAAGCTTTTCTTTATCATTTAATTCGGTTGCTATTTCTAAAGCGTAAGTAAGTATTTCCTCTAAAAAACTGAATGATCTATCCTGAAACAAGTATTCATAGGATTTTTCAAAATATTTAAAAAAGGAATGATAATTCTTATTCATGTAAGCATAGGTAAGTATTCTGTGTGTGGCTTCAGCTTTTACGAGTAATTCCTGATTTTTACTGATTGGAATAAAATCGTCTATAATATCTTTTGCTTGTTCAATTCGTTGAGCACCTAAAAGGAACTTTGCTTTATATAAGCGAATTAATTTGTAAATAAAAAGATTGAATTTAACCACTTTATCTTTATACAGATTCAGTGCATCTTCGATCATTTCGAGTGCTTCAGTAGTTCTTCCCAGTTCATACAATACATCTGATATATTTAAAACCACTACTGATTTATCACTAAAGAATTTATATTTATTTATAGTATGCAAGGCTCTATTGAAGTATTCCAAGGCTAATTCATATTCTTTATTATCTGTAAAAATAACAGCGAGGTTTACATAAGCAGTATATAGATCTACCTGGAACTTTTCGCAAAACTCATGCTCCTTTATACTCTTGATAACTTCTACATGATATTTACAAGCCTGGGCTATTCTACCAATCTTTTTGTTTCCTAATGCCAAACCATTTAGGGCAGTGATACGAATTGCAAGGATATTATTATATGTTTCTTCAAAATGAGCAGAAGTTGCTATTAATTTTTCATAAGCACCCAAGTTATAATAAGCTCTTATATAAAGTGTAATGCAACAGTCCTTTATTTCTTCCTCTGAACAGTTAAGAATATTTTCCTGCTGATAAACAAAATCGATAAATTCAACTAGCTCTTTATGAAAGCCTTGCTGATTAATGGTATTTGTAAAGTTGGCAAAGGTTAAAAAGTCTTTCAGATAACTATATGCTTCATCGTTTTTAATCAATTCAAAAAACACTTCTGGCGTATGATCCAGAAAGTCATCTATATGTTTTTCATTTACTTTCATTAATTGCAACGCAATATAAACCACTAAAATAGCTACAAAGGGAATATATACACCCAATTTAACGAATCTAAAGAAACTTATCTATTGGGTTGAGTTGATTCAAATAATATATAGATACGAAATACTTTTATATTTGTTATCAAGTTCAGTGTATCAGTAGATACTTTCAGACTTAATCTTCGAACTAATTCAATTCTATAATAATGAAAAAGATATTCTTACTGTTTTCAATACTCGTACTTTTTGCCGCTTGTGGTGGTGGCGCTTCTGATAGTACTTCACAAAATTCATCTTCAAAAGCCTCAGGGAATTTAGAAGCCGCTAAAGGTGGTAAATATTATGGCGGTATTTTCAAAATGAATGAAACAGAATATTTAAGAAGTTTATACCCGTTGAATGTTACTGAAGTAGTAGGAAATAGAATTACCAATCAGATATATGAAGGTTTGGTTCGCTTTGATCAAAAAGACTTGAGTATTTTGCCGGCATTGGCAGAAAGTTGGACTGCTAACGATGATGCAACATCTTATACCTTCAAATTAAGAAAGGGTGTTAAATTCCACAATGATCCTTGCTTTGAAGGCGGTAAAGGCAGAGAAGTAACCGTTGATGATGTTATGTACAATTTAAACCGCCTTTGTCAGTTCGATACAAATAACAGAGGTTATGATTTCATAAAAGAACGAATTAAAGGAGCTAAAGCTTATTACGAAGCGAGCAAATCAGGTAATATTCCGGCAGGAGGTGTTTCGGGAATCAAGAAAATCGACGATAATACAGTTCAGATCGATCTGGTAAGTCCGTTTGGAGGATTCCTCAATATAATGGCATTGCCTTTCGGTTATATTTACCCTAAAGAGGCCGTTGAGAAATATGGCTTGGAAATGCGAATAAAAACAGTTGGAACAGGTCCTTTTTATCTGAAGGCAATTCGTGAAAATGAAGCGGTGATCTTAGCTAAAAACACAGACTACTGGGGTAAAGATGATACTGGTAATCAATTGCCTTATTTAGATGGTATTCGTTTCTCATTCGTTGGTGATCAAAAATCGGAACTATTGAATTTCACTAAAGGTGATTTGGATATCGTATATCGTTTACCATTGGAAATGACAGACGATATTGTTACACGTGATGGAAAGCTGAAGGAAGGTTACACACAGTATCAGTTTCAGGAAAAAATTTCGATGACCCTTCAATATTATGGTTTTAAAACGAAGGGAGAAATTTTTAATAAACCTGAAATCCGTCAGGCTTTCAATTATGCAATTGACAGAAAAAAGATCGTTGATTTTACGGTAAAAGGTGCTGGAGTTCCTGCTGCAGGAATTGTACCGCCTGTATTTCCGGGATTTGAAGGAAAGAATGTGAAAGGCTATAATTTCAATCCTGAAAAAGCACGTAAATTATTGGCAGAAGCAGGTTATCCGAATGGCAAAGGTTTAGAAGGACTTGTTTTACAGATCAACAGTGGTGGAAAGCGTAACGAGCAGGTTGCAGAAGCGATACAAAAAATGCTGGAAGAGCATATTAATGTTAAAGTAAATATTACTAAAATGCCTTTTGCTCAACATTTAGAGGCTGTTGAAACGAGTAAAGCTGATTTTTGGAGAGCTGGTTGGATCGCTGATTATCCTGATCCTGAAAATTTCCTTAGTTTATTATGGAGTAAACATATTCCACCTAAAATGACCGATAAGTCTTACTTGAATACTACCCGTTTTACAAATGCTGAATATGATAAATTATATGAACAAGCACTGAAAACAGTTGATAATGCACAGCGTAACCGTTTGTATGAACAAGCCGATCAGGTTTCGACCAATGAGGCTCCGTTTCTGTATTTATACTATCCGAAAGATCAGCGCATGTTGCAGCCAAATGTTCGTAATTTTCCGCAAAATGCAATGGAATACAGGAACCTGACGGATGTATATTTTGTTCCGGAGAAGTAGAAGTAAATATTAAAAAGCCAGAAACTTATAACAGGCAATTTATTTACAATAAAATTAGTTGTTTTCATGTACTTTCTTAATCAGTTATCTGGAAATATTTTTTTCAATGCTTTGGAATTTATTTCTGAAATAGCTATTGTTTGTTTCATTTTAGTCATACTTGCGGTAGTTTTTTCAGGTGTGCTGACAAATATTTTCAAGACTCCAAAAAACAGAAGTAATGTGGATGGAATTTCAGAGGAAAAACTACAAAATCAGATTAAGAAAGTAGATCAGTATATAATACAGCAAGCTGATTTACATGAAAAGTACACTAATAAATTAGAAGCTCAGATAAATGACAATAAAAGTAACCAACATTTAGGAGAGTCCTTTCAGTTAATTGGTGAAGAAGTTAAAAATAACTTACAAATTGTTATTGACACTTATGAAAAGATGATTCAAAAAAACATCG
The DNA here is from genome assembly GCA_020628375.1 of Chitinophagales bacterium. Lineage (GTDB taxonomy): Bacteria > Bacteroidota > Bacteroidia > Chitinophagales > UBA2359 > JAHDDA01. Next base: position 24,673 of record JAHDFD010000031.1, read on the forward strand.
AACTCAGAGATGAACTTGTTAAACAATTAGATACACTTAATTTTCTGAAAAGAACGAGTAACAGACAACCTAACACACAACTAATCGATGACTTGAAAGACGAACAAGAAGTATATGATGAATTTACGATTTTAGCCGAATTACAGAAAAAAGTTATTCTTACAGAAGAAATAAACAACAAACTTTCAAAAGCTGAAATACAAAAAGATAGTTTTAAAGCATACAAAGAAGTATTACTCCGAATAAGTGAAACATAAAAGACCTTGAAAGCCCCTCATATCATAAGAAAACATAAAACCTTCATTTATATACTTATTTCCATTGTAGGAATTTGGTTATTAAGAGAGCTTTTTTTTGATCTGATAAAGTATTTGATAGAAGATATTTCCAATAAAGGATTTTCCCTTTTACTCATTCCGATACTGATCATATTATTACTGGGTCTTTTTACGCGAAAAAGTCAAACCAAACGATTAAATATTGAAAAAAGCCTCCGTAAAAAAGAAATATATCTGAATTCTACTGAAGGAAAAATAACAGAAAAGATTCAAAACATAAATAAGTTCATTGAAGAATATGAAAAAAAGCACAATGAATTCAAACAACAATTATCTGCACAATTATCAGATAATAAAAAGCATAAACATCTAGAGGAAACGAGTAAGTTATTTGGAGAAGAAGTTGCTGAGAATCTTAAAATAGTTGTTAATGTTTATGAAAGTTTGCTTAAGCGAAATAAACAACTCAAACAAGATTTTCAAATAAAATTAGAAGAAATTCAATTTTTAAAGAGAGCAAAAAAGCGACAATTAAACATCAAAGACCTTACAAGAATTGAAGTTGACCATCAGGAATTTGACGAATTTGCCATTTTAGCAGAATTACAAGAAGCTTATATAATTACAGAAGAGATCAATAATGAATTAAAAGAAGCTAATGCTCATTCGATCAACGTCAAAACATACCAGAGCATTCTTGAAAAACTGTAATTCTACAGAATAAATAATATCATTCCAAAGGCTGAAAAATATCTTGTAAATCGATTATTAAATCTGGGAAAATATAAGACGAGATCGATTCGCTTGAGGTGAATGGTCTGTTTTCTTTCAGTATATATTTTTTAGTTTCAATATCTAAGAAATATTGAAGTATTGTTTGGTCTTTAGGATGTACGATCCAATATTCCCGAACACCGTTCGCTTCGTAAAGCTTGAATTTATCATCCACATCCTTTTTGGCAGTACTTTTAGAAAGAATTTCTACGATCAGATCAGGCGCTCCTTTACAACCGCGTTGATCGAGCTTTTTAATATCACAAACCACACACAAATCGGGTTGCACAATGGTAGCTTTTTCAGCATTTTCAGGTGTTAGATACACATCAAAAGGTGCTGAAAACAATTCGCATTTTTGCTTTGATAAATAGTTCCCTATTTTGGTGTGTAACTTACTGCTTGAACGCTGATGGTCTAGATTAGGAGATGGTGGCGACATCCTGAATATCTTTCCTTTTATCAACTCAACGATCTCATCGAATTGCCAGGAAATATAATCAGCATAAGTATAAGTCTTATTAAAATCCAGTTCGTTTATGTCGGTGATAATTTTTGCCATATTCAAATATAATTGAATTCCGAAACATGCTACCTTTCCAAAAGTTTCAACAATAAAAAAGCTCAGACAATTAGTTAACTGCCTGAGCTACAAGACACCCGTTTATTTCTTGAAGGAAATTATGAAATATCCTTACTGTTTCAGGAATTTATCTGTCAATTCCTTCTGGTTAAACTTCACTGCCAGTAAATAATATCCTGTTGCTAAGTTTGCTACATTAAAATTGCTTTTATTTTTAACAAGTTACAATTCTTTCATTAGTGAATTTATGATTTGTAGTGAGATAAACACAATGGCTTTATTTACAAGCTAAAGGGCTTTAACGATTATAAAACAGCTATTTTTACGATAAAATCTTAAAAAAAACACTTTTCATTTTTTAGGGCTTTTACAAATAATTATTCCCTCGATCTTCCCATATAGTTAAAAACTTTACAGAATTAAAATAAGTACATGAAGGGAAAACGTCTATATCATTTATTGCAAGAATTGAGTAACCGGAATAAACAGGACATATCAGATATGCTTCAAATATCGAATGATAAACGTGCTATTTATTTTTCTTCTATTCTGAAAAAGAAATTCAAATCCAATGAAGCACTTGATACGAGTTTAAATGATTTATTTGCTAGTATTTCAGCTAAAGATTCAAAAGAAACGGATAAAAGTATCAGGCGTTTCATAGACTATTCGTGTAAGATCATTGAAGACTATTTGATAGCTGAACATATCAAACAAAATCCATCACTCAGACTTAAATATTTGAGCAAATGGTCTATGCAAACAAAAGCAGAATATTTACAGGAATATTTTCTTTCAAAACTTAAAAACATTGCGCTTAAACTTCCAGACAATAGTTTGTACAATGAATATCTGAATGCACAGATAAACCGATATGGTCGTTCTCAGAATGACAAGCATATTAAGAACATCATGCCGCTTCTGGAACAAAAAAAGAACTATTTAAACTTTACATACCACGAACAATTATCAGGGTTTTACCGACTACTATCGACGACAACTATAGATGAGTCGATATCTGAAAGCTGGATGGTTATTCCCAGCCATGAGGAACTTGACAAACTTGCAGACGATTCTTTGAATAAGATATTTGCAGCAGATTATATAATTACTAAAGCAAGGTTTGCTTTCTTCAATCCCAATTTTGATGAGCTAATTGAAGCTGCAATTTCAAAATTAGACGACTATGAATTAAAAGAAAAAGATCGTTTGATCTTATTAAGAAGGGCTTATTTCCTTAAAATGGTTAATGGCTTCAATAAAGATTCTGACGTTAATGAATTGCTTAAATATTCTGAAAAGATCTTAGAAGTAAATCTTGTTATGGGTTTCAGGGATGCCTTAAGCTTTTTCTACCATATTCTTTTCCTTATTTTCAGTAATAAAAAAGATTTAGCGGTTGAAAAAATGAAGGAACATGAGGATTTCTTTTTTTCAGCACATACGCTTTTCTATAAAGAATTCATAGAAGCCATCATTATAATGAAAAATTCTGAAAATGATACTTCTAAGGGCAACGATACAGCACTTACTCTTTTTTCTGATTTAAAATATTCTCCAAACTATTATATTTCTTTATGGGCTTGCTTGTATGAATACTTAATTTATTATAAAAGTGGTAATATTTTATTATGTAAAAGCTTAATAGAGCGCATGAAAGCCTTTTTGTATCAACATAAAGACATGTCTTATAGTTATGAAGCGTCTTCCTATATTTATGCTGTTTTCAGAGCTGAATTATCGACCAGAAAATTAAATAAGCAAGCTCCTAAGCTTTCTATTTTACATAAATATATTTTGCACTTACTACACAAAGCATAAAATGCCTAAGAGTATATTTAAATTTCTATCAACTGAAAACCAATATTTTATGAACCTGATGTTGAAAAATCGCATTTATTTAGCTTGCTAAACGCATACAATTTTTCTTATTCAGAACCACAAACTATTGATTTTCAATTTAAAATAATTTTTAAACTTATTCTTAGGAAAGCTGTACATACTCCACATTTTCTAAAACTTCTTGCTCAAATAAAGGATTTACCTTTCCTTTCAGGATCAAATCAACTTTTCTGGAAAATAAATTTTCAAGGTATAATTCCAGAAACAAAAAATCCCAACCGATAGGTTTTTCCAACTCCACTAAAAGATCAATATCACTATTATTATGATTTGTTCCGTTTAAAAAAGAACCAAACAAACCAATTGCTTTAACTGAATATTTTTCATTCAGACAGCTCATTTCTTCCCTTAAAGTACTAAGGATCTGTTCTTTACTGAGCATACTTTAGTTTTAGGCGATCAAATGCCCACCATCGGCAGTGAATACGCTACCAGTACAGTAGCTCGAAGCATCACTCGCCAGAAACAGCGCCAAACCTGCCATTTCATCTGCCTGAGCCATTCTTCCCGAAGGCAAATGTGCCTCAACCTGATCGAGTAAAGCCTGATTCATCCACAAAGCGGCACTGAATTTTGTTTGTATCAATCCAGGACAAATTGCATTGGCTCTTATTTTATTACTACCCCACTCTTTCGCCTGACTTTTGGTCAACATGATCAAAGCAGCCTTACTAATACTATACATCCCTAAACCCAATGAGGGTTTTTCACTTTCCACAGAAGCAATATTCACTACCGAACCTCCTCCTCTTGATTTCATACTCGGATAACAAAGGTTCGATAACAACATACAAGCTTTTACATTCACATTCATAATTTTATCGAAAACCAGTCCATCTGCTTCTGCAATCGGACCAAAAACTGGATTCGTTGCAGCATTATTGATCAGTATATCAACCCCACCATAAGTTTCGATCGTTTTTTCAACCAATGCTTGCAATTGTTCTTCTTTACCAACATGGCAAGCAATGCCTATTGCTTCCTTTCCATCAGCTACAATACTATTTGCAATAGCATCAACAGCCTCTTGTTTTCTACTGCTAACAACTACCTTTGCTCCATACTCTGCTAAACCTCGTGCAATCGCTTCACCAATACCTTTTGAGGCTCCGGTAACGATAGCTACCTTTCCCGACAGGTCAAATTTTTCCGACAGACTTCCCATAATCTAAATTCTTTGTATATCTTAAGGCTCTAAATTACATATATCCCTTCAAAATATTTCCAATGAACTTTGATTATTCAGAAAAGACACAAGATTACTTAAATCGTTTGCAACAATTCTTCGAGGAAAATATTCATCCAGTAGAACACGAAGCAGATACCTTTTATCGTAATCCGAAAAATATCTGGAAAGAATGGTCTGGAATAGAACGTTTAAAAAAGAAAGCTAAAGCAGCCGGATTATGGAATTTATTCCTCCCTGAAAGTTTTGGAGATCTAAGTCCGGGTTTAAGTAATTTAGAATACGCTCCTTTAGCAGAAATGATGGGGCGCATTATCTGGTCTTCGCAGATATTTAATTGTAGCCCACCTGATACTGGAAACATGGAGGTGTTGGCAAAATATGGAACAGCAACTCAAAAAGAGCAATGGCTTCAACCTTTACTGAATGGAGAAATACGTTCTGCTTTTTTAATGACAGAACCAGACGTTGCTTCTTCAGATGCAACAAATATTGCTACTTCGATACAGTTAGAAGGTGATGAATATGTAATTAATGGCAGAAAATGGTGGACAACGGGTGCTTTACATCCCAATTGTAAAATTGGAATTGTAATGGGTAAAACCAACCCAGATAATGACCGACATCATCAACAGAGTATGATCTTAGTGCCCATGAATACCGAAGGCTTAAAAATTATTCGTCCATTAAGTGTATTTGGCTATAATGAATCGCCTTTTGGACATGCAGAAATTTTATTAGATAATGTTCGGGTTCCTAAAGAAAATCTGATCCTGGGAGAAGGACGCGGCTTTGAAGTCGCTCAAGGACGATTGGGTCCCGGGCGTATTCATCATTGTATGCGTTTAATTGGCATGGCTCAAAGAGCACTTGAACTTATGAGTGTCAGAACTACTCAGCGTGCTACTTTTGGCAAATTGCTCAAAGATTATAGTAGCATTCGTCAGGAAATAGCCTACTCACGTTGTGAAATTGAACAAGCTCGTTTACTTACCTTATCTGCTGCCGACAAGATGGATAAATTGGGTAATAAGGCAGCTAAAGACCTTATTGCCATGATTAAGATCGTGGCTCCACAAATGGCATTGAAGGTTATTGATAGGGCAATGCAAATTCATGGTGGAATGGGTGTTAGCAGCGATACACCTCTTGCTGAATTTTATGCTCATGCCAGAACATTGCGTTATGCCGACGGACCAGATGAGGTGCATTTATATCAATTAGGGAAAAGTACGGTGAGGAAGTATGCCTAAACTTATTCTACGTGTATGTTTAAATTACTATTAACTGAAAAACAATATTTTATTAATCTGATGTTGAAAATTGTATTTATTAACTAATTGGCTACAAGCAGAAAGAATGAAAAAAGTCATAAACATATTATCAAATAGAAATGAATATTGTCTCTTGGTAAAAAGAGCATTTGATAATGACTTCTACAACAAAATAATAAAAGAAAAAAAAGATTCCTTTAAAAAAGCTAAAACACATTATCCAACATCCTACAGAAATAATGAAAGACAAGTAATAGATACGGAAGAATTTTCGAATCAACTTTTCCAAGAAATTAAAAATTATATCCCTAAAGAAATTGAAATACAAGGGATAAGTAAACAAGAATTTGGGAAATGGAAATTAGATAGCTTAAATTCAAGAATAAGAATTTGTAGATACTTGCCTAATCAATATTTTAATAAACATTTGGACGGAGTTCATTTCGTCTCAGAAACAAAACAATCAAAGCTAACATTCATGATTTACCTCAATGGATGTGAAGATTTTGATGGAGGAAGAACTCTATTTTTCAATTCAAAACAAGATGACACAATCATTGAAAGTTATAAACCAGAAAAAGGAGACTTAATAATCTTTGACCATAATTTATGGCATTCAGGAGAAGAAGTTTTAAATGGCGAGAAATACATTTTAAGAAGCGATATCATATACCAGAAAATTGAAGGAATAGAACAATTAGATGAAGGGTTTTGTGCAGAAGGACACCTTGGATATATTTGGACTGCTACAATAATTGATGATAAATTGATTACAAGTGGTAGAGACAAAAAAATTAAAATATGGTCAAAGGAAGGAAATAAAATATCCGAAATCACAGGACACAGAAACTCAATTCTTAGCCTAATTAAATTTGACAAAAACACAATAATAAGTGCTTCAAGAGATACAACAATTAAAATATGGAAAATAACAAAAGATAATAGCTTTCAATTAAGTGAGAGTGTAATCTATCATAAAGGTGCAGTTTTATCCCTCTGTAGAATTAGTGATGATTACTTTTTTTCAGGAGGTGCTGATGGTGTTTTGAATCAAATCAATATAAATGGAAAATTGAAAATAAGTCAAAAAGCACATAATGAATGGATATGGGATATAGCAAAAATAGATTCTAAATATTATGCTACGATAAGTGAAGATGGCTCAATAAAAATATGGCAATATGACTCGCTTAAAGAAGTAGTAATATGGAAAGAAGAAATACCAATAAATTCTATTGTAGTAGAAGAAAAAACAATACTACTTGGAAGACTTGATGGAATAATCATTAAATTAGAATTCGATGATTTAAGCAAAACATTGAATGAATTAGATAGGAAAAAATGCCATGATGGAATCATAAGAAGATTATCAATAGATGAAAATTTTATCTATTCAGCGAGTGAGGATAATACTTTAAAAGTGTGGACTAAAGAAAATTTGAATTTTATAGAATTGTATGAGCATAGAAATTTTGTTCAGGATATTGCATTAATTGAAGATTCAATAATTACTGTCTCATACGATGGAGAAATAACTAAGAAAAAGAAGCCTGTAGGCAAGAATGGCTAAAACGGCAATAGCTCCTATTCGGTCGCTACTGCGTTTAGCCGAGACCGTTGTGTGTCATTAAAAATGAAAAATGAAAAATGAAAAGAACTGTATTTTTAATATTATTGGGATTAAGTCTGTCAAATATTTATAGTCAAAATCAATCAAATGGTCTTGCTGAAATAGATTCAATAGTGATTAATTCAGATACACCGACCAATTCTAAATTACTGTTTCTTCAAAATTGTGAAAGTGCAAAGACAGTTGCAATTAATGATATTAGAGATAATAAAGTCAAAGTCTTAATAGTTGGAGGAATAGGTCCGATTGAGTATACAACAGATGAATATTTTGAAGATAAATATCAGATTGTCTTTTATGATTATGGAGATTTGCCTGCCAAATATGACTGTATGAAATATTACAACTTTGAAATATTTGAGTATTTAACTGACCAATATGGAAAAAAATGGAGAAAAGAAATCAGAAAAGATGTCTTTGCGCTAAAAGAATGGAAAAAGACGAAAAGAAAGAAACAAAAAAGTAGATAAAAAAATGAACACACAATAATGTGTATGTGGCGTTAGCTTCCATTAAAAGAAAATGAATAGAGAACAAAGAATAGAGTTGTCGAAAAAATCATTAAAAGGTATTTCAGTAGGAGATGCCTTTGGAGAAAGTTTCTTTGGAGAAGCTGATCAGATATTGAAATATATTCAAAAAAGAGAAATACCAGAAACAAGTTGGGAATTTACAGACGATACTGTTATGGCAATAGCAGTATTTGAGCAGTTGGAAAAGTATGATACCATACAACAAGATGAATTAGCTCGACAATTTTCAATTAACCATAAACTAGATTTGAATAGAGGATATGGAGCAACTGCAAGAAGAATATTAAGAGAAATTGATGAAGGAAAATATTGGAAAGAAGTATCTCAAAATGTATTTGAAGGGATGGGTTCAATGGGAAATGGAGCATCAATGAGAGTAAGTCCAATTGGAGCTTATTATTTTGATGATTTACATAAGGTAAAACAATTAGCAATCAAATCAGCGGAAATAACTCATTCAAATATTGAGGGAATAACGGGAGCAATTGCAGTATCAATAGCAACAGCGATAGCGACAAGACTAAAAATTGAAAAAGTGATAATAAATTCATATGAATTTATAAACCAAATAATAGGATTTTTACCAGATTCAGATACTAAATCAAAGATCAAGAAATCGAATTCAATACCATACAGTTATAATATTGAAACCGTTAAATCCATATTAGGAAATGGCAGTAAGATAATGGCCCAAGATACGATTCCATTTGCAATATGGTGTGCATCAAATAATTTAGGAAACTTTGAAGAATCTATATGGAAAGCAGTTTCGATATTAGGAGATAGAGATACAATTTGCGCAATAGTAGGAGGAATAACAATAATGTCAACAGAAGAGGTAAATATCCCCAAAGAATGGATGAAAAAAGTTGAAAATTTTGAAGAAAGTAAATTTAGAAATAAATGAATATGGCATGCAACAATAGCTATACTCCATGCCTGCTTCACGAGCTTGCAGTCACAGTCGTACAGCCATGTCCCTAAACGCACACAATTTTTCTTACTCAGAACCACAGGCCATTGCTTTTCAATCTAAAATAATTCTTAAACATACTCTAAGCTCAATAATAAATCTTAACTATAGATTCGTTAAAACAAATAAAATTGCTTTTATATGTTTAGAATTATTTTATGCTTATTTCTATTCCTTTCTACATTTGAATGTTTATCTTTTCATCGTTCTGACTTTCCTCACATTCCTTACGTTTTTCCAAATTTTTGGGATAGCACACCAGATTACAAACAACAACTTTACTGGGAAAATGGTAATTTAAAATCTAGCTATGATCTGATTGATAATGAGGTTCAAAGAAAAGACTACTATAAATCAGGTAATTTAAAATGTATTATTTATCAATACTTCGGAAAAGAATTAAGCCGCAATCTTGCCGAAACACATAACTTTCC
>JAHDFD010000032.1:0-8400 GCA_020628375.1 Chitinophagales bacterium
TAAGTGCAACCGAAAGTACCTGTGATGCAACTTGTACTTTAACAGGCGGAACATTCAATATAGACACCGATTGTGGCACCGGAACATTAACATATTATGATGATGCAGTAGGAACGAATACGATCGCAGCGCCAAGTTATGATCAGGCAAATGCAATCACGATTTATTATGCTTGTGAAGAAAGTGGTTGTCAGAGTGCAATCCAGTCCTTAACAACAGTTCCGGGAACTTGTACTGTTCCAGCTGTTCCAGCCATAAGTGCAACCGAAAGTACCTGTGATGCAACCTGTACTTTAACAGGCGGAACATTCAATATAGACACCGATTGTGGCACCGGAACATTAACATATTATGATGATGCAGTAGGAACGAATACGATTGCAACTCCAAGTTATGATCAGGCAAATGCTGTAACAATTTATTATGCTTGTGAAGAAGCTGGCTGTCAAAGTGCAATCCAGTCATTGACAACAGTGCCAGGCACATGCCCGATACCTGTTGATCCATTGATCACAGCGACAGAAAGTACTTGTGATGCGACTTGTACTTTAACAGGTGGAACATTTAACATCATTACCGATTGTGGCACCGGAACATTAACATATTATGATGATGCAGTAGGAACGAATACAATTGCAGCGCCAAGTTATGATCAGGCAAATGCAATCACAATTTATTATGCTTGTGAAGAAAGTGGTTGTCAGAGTGCGATCCAGTCATTGACTACCATACCGGGAACATGCCCAACACCAGTTGTTCCTGCAATAAGTGCTACTGAAAGTACCTGTGATGCGACATGTACTTTAACAGGTGGAACATTCAATATAGACACCGATTGTGGCACGGGAACATTAACTTATTTTGATGATTTAGCAGGAACAGGAGCAACTACAGCAGCACCGAGTTATGATCAGGCAAATGCTGTAACAATTTATTATGCATGTGTAGAAAGTGGTTGTCAAAGTGCGATTCAGTCATTGACAACCGTTCCAGGCTCATGTACAAATCCATCTGTTTCATTCAGTGGATCAAATCCAGAAATATGTGAAGGTGATTCATTTGAGTTAACTAACTTAAATACTGATTTAAGTGGAGCAACTTCCTACACCTTCCACTCAACAACACCAGCGAATGCCGGAAATATATTAGCAGGCACTAGTGTTTCTCCTGCTACAACAACAACTTATTATATTTTGGGTACCAATGGAAATGGTTGTACCGATGAAATTTCTGTAGATGTAATCGTTGAACCTGTTCCAACCCTAACAGCAGGAGCGGGAATATGTAATGGTAACAACTTCGATATAACCGTAAATGTAACAGGCGGGGAAGCGAATGCAACTTACGATCTTACAGGTTCAGCAGCAAGTGGAGCAGGTGCTGCTACAATAACCTTAGATGGAAGTGGAGCAGCAAGTATTCCGCTAGACCTTGTGATAGCAAATGCACCGTTCGACTTAATTATAACAAGCCAGTCAACTGCTGCATGTTCTTTTACCCTTACACCTATAGATGCGCCTGTATGTGGCTGTCCGGTAGGAGCAGTAGCAGGTGCTTATCCAACACCTTTCTGTTCCGATGATTCAGGAATTGACTTAAGCGTTGGTGGAGCTACGGGTATAAGCATTTCAGATAATACAAACTTAGATACCAATGATGCAGATGCCGATGGTGTTGAATGGTTCACCGATGCAGGATTTACAACTCCTTATGTACCGGGTAATTTAGGAACGGCTAATCAATGTACTCCTGAGCAACATACCATTTATGCAGCACTTCGTTGTGATGCGAATGGAGATGGCTTCGATCCAGTTCTTGATTCAGCAAACGATACCTATGTTGGAATTGGCTCTGTAACCATAGATATTTATCCAGATTTAAGTGCTTTGGGCGGTTCAATTACTGACGATGGAACTTGTGCACCTTCTTTAGCAAGTTACGATTGTAGTGCTGAAGCAGGTTTTACCATAAGTAATAGCTTAGATGCGAACGGTTCAAGCCCAGTTGTACCTACCACTGGTTCAGGTACTATTACTTTTACGGTTACAAATGGGAATTACTCAGGTTCAGATGCAATTTGCCAGTCATTTATCTTCGATATGACTTATGCTTGTACCGATTGCCCTTCAACTACCGATCCTAATTCAACAGAAAATATTTGTGATGGTGGAGCTATTACACTAACACCTCCAACACTTAATGATGATAACGGTGGTACGGTTCAATGGTTTACCGATATTTCCGACAACCAGAATCCAATAGGAGAAATGTTTACAGGAGATAATCTGAGCCAGACAATACCGTCTTGTTCAACAGAGGATGTAACGTTACACGCAATGATCTTATGTGATGATGACAACAATAGTGGAACACCGGATGTATGGCAGAATCTGAATTTTACCCATACAATTACAATTTACCCACCACAGCCGACAGCTGTAGTTATAAATAATGTAGGGGAGGCTTGTAGTGAAGCAACAGATGTTTTAACAGTAGAATTACAAATAAATGGAGATGTTTGTGCGACGATTACACCAGACGCTCCTGTAAATGAAACCTGTGATGCAATGCTGAATGAACCAATTAGTTATGGATGGACAGCAGCAGAAATAGAAACAGCTTTAGGACTAACTGGCGGTAGTTGTTATGCTGATGATTCAGGCACGGACAATGTAAATATCTACCCTGCAACACTAACAACGGATGTAACCGATAATGGCTCAGCTTGTGGAACACCAAGTGTAAACTTAATAGCTGTTAATGGTGATATTTGTGATACACAAACAGATGCAGTTGGTTGTGTATTGGATGGTGATACTTTTGATTGGGATTTCTCAGGAACAACTGCTTTGAATTGGACCTTGGGAGACGAACCAGTAGCTTGTGCTCCTACTAACCTTTCTGGTCAGGAAACGTGTTCTTCTTGTACTTGTCCGAATGCAACGGTGGTAGAAGCAGGAACTTTTGGTCCGGTTTGTTTAGTCGATGAAACATCAATAGATCTACAAACTGTTGGTGCTTCTGTTAATGTTGAGAATACAAATGAAGGAACCTGGTCAACTTCAGGTGATGGAACATTTGATGGAGGAACAACATTCTCAACAGCAACAACTTATACTTTCGGAGCAACAGATATTACCAATGGAAGTGTAGTACTTACCTTAACCTCTGATGTTCCAACAGATCCCAACTGTTCACAGGAAGATGATGATTTGATAATTACTATTCATCCAATCACACCTGATGTTACAGAAACTTACATAGGTTGTGAAGGAGATGGGCATTCAGTTAACGTTGCAGGAACAACTTATAATGAAGCTAATCCAACATTTAATGGAACGGTTCAGGATGCTAATGGATGTGATTATGATGTAGATGTAGATTTGGATTTCCAGATCGTTCCGGTGGTAACTATTACCAATGAAGCTTGTTCAGGCAGCGACTATACTTTTGATGTTACGGTTACTGGCGAGCCCGGTGCAACTTATGATCTGAGTGGAACAGCTGTAACAGGCGCAAATGCAACAAGTGTAACAACAGATGGAACTGGAGTTGGAACGGTAAGTTATACATTACCACAAGCAACCACTTCAGCAGATGTAATGGCGACACAAAATACAGCACCAAGTTGTGCAAGTGCTACAGCAGCAACAGTAAGTGCACCAAATTGTGATTGCCCAATGGTTAATTCGGCAAATCTTCCTCAGGCAATCTGTAGTGGAGCAACACCGGATTTAAGTGATGTAACAACAGGTTTCAGTATTATTTCAGACCCTAATAACTATGCAGGAACTTTAGAGTGGACTACTAATAACTCTGATCCGGGAGCAGGAGGAACACTTTATTCAAATACAGCATTAACCAATGAAACTTGTGCTGCTACCACCACTACGCTTTATGCTTGGTTACCTTGTACTTTAAATAGTTCTTATGTAAATGGAGGAAGTATAGTCATAACAGTTTACCCTGCTCAACCAACAGCTAGTGCTGTAGTAAATACATTAGACGCATGTAGTGCAGAAATGGGAGTTGTAACAGTAACTTTAGTAGGTGCAGATGGAGTAGCTTGTTCAACAACACAAAATTTAGATGCCCCTACTAATCAGGGATGTTCTCCGAATAATGGTGTTAGTATAAGTCATATTTTCTCACAAGCTGATATTGAAACAGCTTTTGGAGTAACTGCAGGTGCTTGTACTTATGCTGATGCTCCAGCCTCAGAAACAATTAATGTATATCCTGAAGACTTAACAGTGAATGTGACCGATGATGGTTCAACTTGTGGAACACCAAGTGTTAGTTTATCATCAGCAGATGGAACAAATTGTACTACCTTAACGGCGACAACAGCTTGTTCAACAAATGGAGATACCTTCGATTATGATTTTGTAAATGATGCAGCTTCAACATGGACAAGCTTTACTCCACCTGCTGGCTGTGCAGCTTTACCAACAGACTTGTCAGGAACTTTAACTTGTGCTGGTTGTGGGTGTTCTAATCCACCAACAGCAAATGCAGATGCTACAGCCACTATCTGTGAAGGGGAAAGTTTGGATTTAACAAACGTAGGAGCGACAATTGGCGGAAGTGCCACAAGTGCTTCATGGACAACAACCGGAACCGGAACTTTAACAGCAACAAGTTATACGCCTGCCGCAGGCGAAACAAGTGTAACCTTGACTTATACAACAGATAATCCTTTGGGAGCTCCTTGTAACCCAGCTACAGCTGATTTAGTGCTGACAATAAGCGCTCAACCAACAGCACCGGCTCATGAATTAGTATGTGGTTTAACACATACTTTATCAATGGGTAATGCAAGTTCAGGTATTTGGTCATATACCGGAACAGGAAATGCTGTCTTTGCAGATGATACGAATCCGGCATCTGATGTAACAGTAGATAATTGTGGAATGTATGAGTTTACCTGGTCTGCTGGTACTTGCTCTGCAGCTTACTATATATTCTTTGAAGGAGATGCAACAGCAGCTCCACCATGCCCTCCGGTTAATAACGATGTATGTGGATTAACGCTTAGCCTCGATGCTTCTTCATCTGCCGGACAAGCTTGCCCGGGAGGCAGTGGAACACTATGTAGCCCCGATGCAGCAGAATATGCATTGCTTGGCTTAACACCTTGTGTACCTGATATTCAAAGTACCAACTGTCGTTGGGAATGGGAATATTTAGGCAGTGGAACACCACCAACAAGTTTAACATTTGTACCCGACGATTTAACACAAAATACAACAGTAACTGTTCCAATAGAAGGTGAATACCGTTTTACATGGGTATGTGATATTACAGATAATTCAACAGGCGATTGTATTAATTGCGGAGTAGCCAACAGCACACAGGATATTACCTTCGATTTCATGGCTCCACTAGATGAAACCTATGACGAAAATATATGTCCGGGAGGTTCATTTACTTCACCAAATGGAAATACCTATACTGCTTCAGGTTCAAATACCTTTACGGATACTAATGGTTGTACGGCAACAGAAACAGTAACGATAACAGAATATACACCTGATACAGATATTAATGAAACATATACCGGTTGTGAAGGTGATTTATATTCAGTAGTAGTAAATGGAATTACTTATAATGAAACGAATCCAACATTTAATGATGTGGTTCAAGATGCTAATGGATGTGATTATAATGTAAATGTAGATTTGGTATTTAATCCTCAGCCTGTTGCTAATGCCGGATCAGCCCAGCTTTTAGATTGTGCAACCAATCAGGCAAGTTTAGATGGAAGCGGATCAGATTTGGGAGGTGCAACATATAGTTGGACGACAACTGATGGGAATATAGTAAGTGGTGCTGATACAGCAAATCCTGTTGTTGATACAGAGGGAACTTATACTTTAACCCTTGATAATGGAGATTGTAGTGATGTGGCAACAGTAAGTGTAAGTGAGCCAAACTGTGATTGTCCTACATCAACAAACGATGTTTCAGGCATACAAGATATTTGTACAGGATCCAATGCTAACCTTTCAACGAGCGCTGTAACTTACGATGATCCGAATGGCTATTTTGCAGGATTTGTGTGGACAAATGATGGATTACCGCCAGCAGGAACAAATGTTATTGATGGTATAGGTCTAACGAATGCTGGATGTACTTTATTAACAGAAACCTTTACTTTATGGATAGAATGTAACCTGGATGGCAGTTTTGCCCCTGCTGGAAGCATAACAGTAAATATTTATCCTGATCCTTCAGATTTTGCGATAACAGTATCAGTAAGTGGTGGATGTGGTCAGGCACCAGTAATTACCGATTCAAACTGCCCAACCTTAACAGCACAGGGCTGGCAGGGAGGCACAGCCCCACAGGATGGATGTACAGCAACAAGTGTTCCACCAACAACAGTAGCTTATGAGTGGACACAAACATTACCTGCATTTGCATTAACAGCCCCGACAGCTTGTAATTATACAGATGCATCGGGTAGTGAAAGTGTAAGTGGTTGTGAAGTGTGTAGTGGTTGTCCAACAGTAACAACAACTGCAAGCGAAACACAGGCGATTTGTAATGGAGATACAGCAGATTTAAGTAACGAAGGTGGTTTGTTATATAATGATACAGATGGCACAGCAGCAGGTGTGTTCTATACTACAGATGGCTTGGAACCCAACGTAGGAAATGAATATACCAATGGTACGTTTACTAATACAAGTTGTTTGCCAACAACCGAAATTTTAACTGTTTGGATAGGCTGTGATGCAAATAGTGATGGCTTTAATGGCGGTGTAGATGATTCTTATGTTTCTGGAGGAACAATAACGCTAACGGTTTATCCAATATTAACAGTAAGTACATCAGGTGATGGAACTTGTGGTAGCTTAACAGCCGATTTATTAGATTCCAATGGCAATACTTGTGCAACTCAACAAACAGCGACTTGTGTAGCCGATGGCGATGCTTTGAATTATGACTTTACAGCAGATATTGCATGGGCAGGAAGTGAGCCAGCAGGCTGTTCTTTACCAGCTTTAGCGGGAACAATAAGCTGTGCAGGATGTGGATGTGCTAATCCTCCTACAGCAAGTGTAGATCCGGGAGCAACTATTTGTGCAGATGGTAGTTTAGATTTAACAGGTGTAAATGCAACATTTGGAGGAAGTGCGACGAGTGGGTCTTGGACAACAACCGGAACAGGAACTTTAACCGCAACAGATTATACCCCAGGTGCTGGCGAAACAAGCGTAACTTTAACTTATACAACTGATAATCCAGATGGAGCACCGTGTGTAGAAGCAAGCGCAAGTTTAACATTAACTATAAATACACCATTGGATGAAACTTATAATGAAACGATTTGTCCGGGAGGTTCATTTACTTCGCCAAATGGAAATCTTTATACTGCTTCAGGCTCAAATACCTTTACCGATATTAGTGGTTGTACGGCAACAGAAACAGTAACATTAACAGAATATACACCTGATGCCGATATCAATGAAACTTATACAGGTTGTTCAGGAGATGGTTATACTTATACCTCACCAAGCGGCACGGTTTATGACGAAGGCAATCCAAGTGGCACAGAAACCTTACAGGATGGCAATGGCTGTGATTATGATGTAAACGTAAACTTGGTATTCAATACATTAACGGCTGATATCAATGAAACTTACACGGGTTGTTCAGGAGATGGTTATAGTTATACTTCACCGAGCGGGACAGTTTACGATGAAGCAAACCCAGTAGGTAGCGAAACCTTACAAGATACGAATGGTTGCGATTACGATGTAAATGTAACCTTCAGCTTCAATGCCTTGACAGCAGATATAAATGAAGTAGCAACTTATTGTGAGGGTTCTGGAGCATCTTATACTTCTCCAAGTGGCACGGTTTATAACGAAGGCAATCCAAGTGGTAGCGAAACCTTACAGGATGGCAATGGCTGTGATTACACGGTAACCGTTGCGCTTACCTTTGATGATTGTACCGATCCATGTGCAACCGTAACAGATTACGATGAATTATATACAGGTTGTTCAGGTGATGGTTATACAGTAACAGTCAATGGTAATGTTTACGATGAGACAACACCTACTGGAACAGAGAATGTAGTAGATGGCAATGGTTGCGCTTATGTGGTAACGATCAACTTAGTATTCAATGCCTTAACAGCGGATATTAACGAAACTTATATTGGCTGTTCAGGAGATGGTTATACTTATACCTCACCAAGTGGAGCAGTTTATGATGAAGGCAATCCATTGGGCTTAGAAAACTTAACAGATGCAAATGGCTGTGCTTATGTAGTAACGGTTGATTTAACTTACAATACACCTGATGCCGATATAAATGAAACTTATACAGGTTGTTCAGGAGATGGTTATACTTATACCTCACCAAGCGGCACAGTTTATGACGAAG
>JAHDFD010000032.1:8500-33730 GCA_020628375.1 Chitinophagales bacterium
AAACTTATACAGGTTGTTCAGGAGATGGTTATACTTATACCTCACCAAGCGGCACGGTTTATGACGAAGGCAATCCAAGTGGCACAGAAACCTTACAGGATGGCAATGGCTGTGATTATGATGTAAACGTAAACTTGGTATTCAATACATTAACGGCTGATATCAATGAAACTTACACGGGTTGTTCAGGAGATGGTTATAGTTATACTTCACCGAGCGGGACAGTTTACGATGAAGCAAACCCAGTAGGTAGCGAAACCTTACAAGATACGAATGGTTGCGATTACGATGTAAATGTAACCTTCAGCTTCAATGCCTTGACAGCAGATATAAATGAAGTAGCAACTTATTGTGAGGGTTCTGGAGCATCTTATACTTCTCCAAGTGGCACGGTTTATAACGAAGGCAATCCAAGTGGTAGCGAAACCTTACAGGATGGCAATGGCTGTGATTACACGGTAACCGTTGCGCTTACCTTTGATGATTGTACCGATCCATGTGCAACCGTAACAGATTACGATGAATTATATACAGGTTGTTCAGGTGATGGTTATACAGTAACAGTCAATGGTAATGTTTACGATGAGACAACACCTACTGGAACAGAGAATGTAGTAGATGGCAATGGTTGCGCTTATGTGGTAACGATCAACTTAGTATTCAATGCCTTAACAGCGGATATTAACGAAACTTATATTGGCTGTTCAGGAGATGGTTATACTTATACCTCACCAAGCGGCACAGTTTATGACGAAGGCAATCCAAGTGGCACAGAAACCTTACAGGATGGCAATGGCTGTGATTATGATGTAAACGTAAACTTGGTATTCAATACATTAACGGCTGATATCAATGAAACTTACACGGGTTGTTCAGGAGATGGTTATAGTTATACTTCACCGAGCGGGACAGTTTACGATGAAGCAAACCCAGTAGGTAGCGAAACCTTACAAGATACGAATGGTTGCGATTACGATGTAAATGTAACCTTCAGCTTCAATGCCTTGACAGCAGATATAAATGAAGTAGCAACTTATTGTGAGGGTTCTGGAGCATCTTATACTTCTCCAAGTGGCACGGTTTATAACGAAGGCAATCCAAGTGGTAGCGAAACCTTACAGGATGGCAATGGCTGTGATTACACGGTAACCGTTGCGCTTACCTTTGATGATTGTACCGATCCATGTGCAACCGTAACAGATTACGATGAATTATATACAGGTTGTTCAGGTGATGGTTATACAGTAACAGTCAATGGTAATGTTTACGATGAGACAACACCTACTGGAACAGAGAATGTAGTAGATGGCAATGGTTGCGCTTATGTGGTAACGATCAACTTAGTATTCAATGCCTTAACAGCGGATATTAACGAAACTTATATTGGCTGTTCAGGAGATGGTTATACTTATACCTCACCAAGTGGAGCAGTTTATGATGAAGGCAATCCATTGGGCTTAGAAAACTTAACAGATGCAAATGGCTGTGCTTATGTAGTAACGGTTGATTTAACTTACAATACACCTGATGCCGATATAAATGAAACTTATACAGGTTGTTCAGGAGATGGTTATACTTATACCTCACCAAGCGGCACGGTTTACGATGAAGCTAATCCAACAGGTACGGAAACTTTACAGGATGCGAATGGCTGTGATTATACAGTGACAGTTAATCTTACTTTTGATGATTGTACTGACCCATGTGACTTAGTAACGGATTACACAGAAAGTTATACTGGCTGTTCGGGAGATAGTTATTCAATAACTGTGAATGGAACAATCTATGATGAGGGTAATCCAACAGGTACAGAAAATATTACTGATGGTAATGGTTGTACTTATGTGGTAACGATCAATTTAGTATTCAATACCTTAACAGCAGATATTAACGAAACTTACACGGGCTGTTCGGGAGACGGTTATACTTACACCTCACCAAGTGGCACGGTTTACGATGAAAGTAATCCGGTTGGTTTAGAAAACCTTACCGATAGTAATGGCTGTAGTTACACTGTTAATGTAACACTAATATTTAATACTTTAACAGCAGATATAAATGAAGTAGCAACTTATTGTGAGGGTTCAGGCGCTTCCTTTACCTCACCAAGTGGCACGGTTTACGATGAATCCAATCCGACAGGTACGGAAACTTTACAGGACGGTAATGGTTGTGATTATACTATTACAGTGAATCTGACCTTTAATGATTGTACAGATCCTTGTGCTACAGTAACAGACTATACAGAAAGTTATTTAGGTTGTTCGGGTGATGGTTATTCAGTTATAGTAAACGGAACTGTATATGACGAAGGAAACCCAGCTGGGGTAGAGAATATTACCGATGGTAATGGTTGTACTTATGTGGTAACAGTAGATTTAGACTTTACACCTTTACCACAAGTATTAATAGCTAATGGAACAAGCCCTGCAGATTGTAGTACCGCTAATGGTTCGGCAACAATACAGTTTGTAGATGTGCCTGAGGATATTTATGAGGTAAATTATGATGGTGGAAGCTGGACTGGTGTTAGTGTCGATGCAGCAGGATTTGCAACGATTCCGGATATTCCTGTTGGAACCTACAGTAATATTACTATTGCAGTAAATGGATGTGTATCTGTTCAGACAACAAATCTAGTGATAAGTGCAGCGGTTATTCCACCTGCTCCAAATGCTAATAGTGTTACTTATTGCGAAGATGATACTATTTCAGATATAACAGTAACAGGTGAACCTACAGCTTCATTTATATGGTATGCCGATGCAGCTTTAATTGATGTAATTGATATAGATGCCAACTTCACACCTGATGGAACGGTAGGTACACAAACAGTTTACGTAATTCAAATAGTAGATGGTTGTGAAAGTCAGGAAACACAGGTTGATATAACAATTAATCCTACGCCTGACGCACCAACAGCAGCTAGCCCGGCTGCTTATTGCGATGGTGATGCTATTGCTGATATAACCGCATCTGGTGAGGTTGGAGCTACTTTTACCTGGTATAGTGATGCTAGTTTACTTGTAGTAATAGATTCAGATGATACTTTCAGTCCTTCAGGTGCATTAGGAACAGAAACAGTTTATGTAACTCAGACAGTTGCAGGTTGTGAAAGTGCTGCTACGCAAGTCGATATAAGTGTAACTAGTTGCGGATGCGGCTTTACTTTAACTGTTGATGCAGGAGCTGACGCTTCAATATGCGAAAATGAAACATTCACGACCGCGGGAAGTTTTGGGGGGGATGCTAGTGCTGCTAGTTGGTCAACTTCAGGAGACGGTAGCTTTGATGCCTCAGATGTTTATACGCCAGGAACAGGCGATATCGCAACAGGAAATGTAACCTTAACTTATACAACCGATGATCCGGATGGAGCTGATCCGCTTTGTAGTGCCGTTTCTGATGATGTGGTTTTGGTAATTAATTCACTGCAAACGCCAACATTCAGTATTAATGATACCTATTGTTCAGGAACGACAACAGATGCATTACCAGCTATTTCAGATAATGGTATAAATGGAACATGGGCACCAGCTACAATTGATAATAGTGCTTCGGGAACTTATACCTTTACACCGGCAGCAGGTGAATGTTCAAATTCATATACATTGAATGTTACAATCAATGAAACTCCAACACTTTCTGCTATTGGTTCTAATCCAACCGGTTGTGGGCTAACAGATGGAACAATAAGCTTGAATATTACAGGAGTTCCGCCTGGAGATCATGATATTGATTTTGTTGGAGGAACCTGGTTTGATGTTACAATCGATGCAACCGGCAACGGACTTGTGAGTGGATTAGGTGTAGGTGATTATAATAATATTACTATTTCTTATAATGGCTGTACTTCAGCTCTGGGAGAAAATATTACACTTTCATATCCAGATGCTCCCAACGTTCCATCAGCATTGAGTAAATCATATTGTTTTGGTGATGTGATCGAAAATGTAACTGCACTTGGTGAACCAACAGCAAACTTTACATGGTATGCAGATGCAGCTTTAACAACTGTAATAAGTACCGAAGTGAGTGGTGCAAATAACGAAGTTTGGATGCCTGATAATGTAGTAGGAACACAAACAGTTTATGTAGTACAAATGGTAGATAATTGTACAAGTGATGCCACTATGGTCGTTATTGAAATTGCTGACTGTGCTTGTCCGGCTATTGATATAGATCAGGTTCCTGATGTTTGTAATAATGTGAATGTAGTTGTCGATCTGGATGATTATGCAACGAGTGCTGCTCCGGGTAACTGGACGATCACTTCGGCTCCGGTAGGAAATAATCCTGCCTTTGTAAATGGAAGCTTTATTGACTTTGATGGTGTTGATGCCGGAACTTATGAGTTGACTTATACGCTTGATCCATTGCCAGATAATAATACTTGTGATAGTTTTGAAACGGTAAGTTTTACAGTAAATAGCAGTGCTGAAGCCGGAACAGGAAATAATATTACCGTATTCAATAATGCAGGTGCTACATCTATTAACCTTACTGATTTATTGATCGGTGCAGATAGTGGCGGTGTATTCAGTTTAACAGGCACTAGCCCACAGAATAGTGGGTATGTGAACGGTAATGATATATTTACTTTTGCAGGAATAGAAGAAGGAACTTATCAGTTCAATTACAATGTTGCGTCTGCTTGTGGTAATGACATAAGTACGATCATCATTCAGGTATTTGAAAATGAGAATGATAATATAATTATTCCGACAGCATTCTCACCGAATAATGATGGAATAAATGATTACTTCACAGTTATACCTTTCGATCATGAGAGCTTCTCATTAGAGGTTTATAACAGATGGGGTAAAAAAGTATATGCCTTTGAAGGACAAGCCGATCTTGGTTGGGATGGATTCTATAATTCAGAATTGCAGGAGTTGGGTGTGTACATGTATATCATTAATGTGAAATACCTAGATGGTCGGGAAGTCGTAGAAAAAGGTACGGTAACACTGATCAAATAATATTGAAAGAATTTACCCATTCATAATAGCATCATGCTTTGTGAATGGGTGAATTTTAACTCATCAACTCAACCTCAACAGCAGTGGCTGCCACTCCGCTCAACTTCGGCTACGCTCAGTTACCGAATCACTCATGAACTCATAACACCTCAACCGGATGCAATGCTTTGCGTTTTGTTCCATCGTAAATTTGGTGGCGGCAGCTCGTGCCTGGTGCAACGATCAAAGTATCTTGTTTGGCTTTTCTGACAGCTGGAAATAAAACCAGCTCACCAATTCTCATAGAAACCTCGTAGTGCTCGGCTTCGTAACCAAAAGAACCTGCCATACCACAACAACCAGAAGGAATGACTTCTACATGATAATTTTCGGGAATACTCAGCAATTGTGCCGTATCTGAAACCGATGCTAAGGCTTTCTGATGACAATGACCATGAAGTTTAATGTGCTTTGTTTCTGAAGTGAAATCTTTGGGGGTAATATTTCCCTTGTTGGCTTCCTGCAATAAAAAAGTTTCGATCATCATAGCATACTGACCTAATTTTTTGGCTTGTTCTCTATCTTTTTCATCAACCAAACGTGGGTACTCGTCTCGGAAAGTGAGAATGCAAGAAGGTTCTATGCCCACCAACGGTATTTTTTCGTTAACTATATGTTTGAAAATTTCGAAATTTAGCCAAGCCAAGTGCTTTGCTTCTTTTAACAAGCCTTTTGAAAAATGAGCCCTTCCGCTTTCGGGATGCTCAGGCATTTTTACCGAATAACCCAAACGATACAGCAATTCTATACCTCGGATACCAATAGGGGAATCTAATAAATTGGTAAACTCATCGGCAAAAAAGTAAACTTCGCCTTTCTTGGTTTTTAACCCATTTTCAAGTCTGTTTCTATTTTTTTTGAACCATTTCTTAAGGCTTTTTTTCTGAATTAAAGGCAAAGAACGTTGTGGTGCTACACCCAATACTTTTTTCAAGACTGAAGAAGCCAAAGGATTACCTAAACCAAAATTCGCCAATGGCCGAACAAAGCTGCCTATTTCATTCAGTTTATTAATATTGGCAAAAATTCGGTTGCGCAATGGAATACCATTTTCCTTAAAATATTGATATTGAAACTCGGCTTTCAAAGTTGCCATGTCAACATTACTCGGACATTCACTG
The DNA here is from genome assembly GCA_020628375.1 of Chitinophagales bacterium. Taxonomy (GTDB): domain Bacteria; phylum Bacteroidota; class Bacteroidia; order Chitinophagales; family UBA2359; genus JAHDDA01. The sequence goes on from JAHDFD010000032.1 coordinate 14,643, forward strand.
GTGCAACCTTTACAAGAAAGGCACAGATCCATTACTTCTTTAACCTCTGGGTGTGCAAAAGGATTTTCTTTGTTCGAACGGGTTAAAAATTCTCGTAAAATATTGGCTCTTGCTCGTGTGGTATCTTTTTCATTACGTGTTGCCATATAACTCGGACACATTGTTCCACCCGATAAATGTGTTTTACGACATTCGCCGGTGCCATTGCATTTTTCAGCCATACGCAAAATGCCCTCGGTATCTGAAAAATCAAAAACAGTATCAAAAGTCCTCGTTTCTTGGTCTGCTTCATAGCGAAGATCTTTATCCATTGGTGGTGTATCTACTATCTTATTTGGATTGAATATCCCCTTAGGATCCCAAGCCTTTTTTATTGAACGGAATAACTGATAATTTTCTTCACCTACAATAAGCGGAACAAATTCTCCTCTTACGATCCCATCGCCGTGTTCACCACTATTACTTCCCTGATATTTCTTTACAAGCTTTGCCGTTTCTGTTCCTATTGTTCTGAACAGTTCCCTGTCAGATTGTTTTTTCAGATCGAGTATTGGACGCAGGTGTAATTCCCCGGCCCCTGCATGTCCGTAATGAACTGCCGAAAGTTTATTTTCTTTTAAAATAGTATTGAAATCGGCGATATAAGCAGGCAGATCGGTGTAAGCAACGGCAGTATCTTCTATTACCGCAACAGCCTTCGGATCACCTGGGATATTCGCTAAAAGTCCTAGTCCTGCTTTTCGTAACCCCCATACTTTTTTCATATCTGCGCCCTGCACGATAGGGTGGGCATAACCACAATACTCTCCTTCATTGTTGATTTGGAATGCCTCTATCAATTGCTGGCATTTCTCAGCAACTTCTTCGTCAGAGTTTCCTGAGAATTCAGTAACCAAAATTCCTTTAGGGTTTCCTTCTATAAAAAAACGATAACTGGTATATAAATCATTTCCCTTTGTACAATCGATAATGATATCGTCCATCATTTCGAGTTTTTCGGGCTGGAATTGCATAGCGGTTACTACACCTTTTAAACAGCTCTCAAGACTAGAGAAATGCGAGCAAACCAAAGCAGTATGTGAAGGAGGTAAGTCAGATAAATTCAGTTTTATTTCTGTTGTAAAGGCAAGTGTTCCTTCTGAACCTGTTAGTAATTTACAGAAGTTAAAAATACCTTTTGCACTTGATAGTTGCTCGTGATCTTCGAGTAAAGCATCTATCGCATATCCGTCGTTTCGGCGGCTAACAGCTGCTTTAGGAAATTCACTTTTTATGCAATTTTGGTACTTTTCAGTGTTTAAAATCGTGTTGATTTGTTGGTAAAGGCGGCCTTCTAAAGTATTTTCTTTAATTTTTTGTTGAAAACCTTCAGAATTTACGCTCTCGAATAAAGCTTCAGAACCATCTGATAATAAGGTGTTTAGGGCTAATACATGATCGCGTGTCGTACCATATTTAATAGAAGTCGTTCCACACGAGTTATTACCAACCATTCCTCCGATCATGCAGCGATTGGAAGTGCTGGTATTAGGAGCAAAGAATAAACCATAGGGTTTTAAAAATAAATTCAGATCATCACGTACAACTCCCGGTTGAACAATTACCCATTTTTCCTGCTCGTTAAATTCAACTATCTGACCGAAATGTTTCGATACATCAACCACAATTCCATCACCTACACATTGCCCTGCCAAAGAAGTACCGGCAGCCCGTGGAATGAGAGAAGTATTGTTTTCTTCTGCAAAACGAATAAGTTGCTTAAGATCGTCTTTTGTTTTTGGAAAAGCCACTGCCAAAGGCCATTTGCGATATACTGAAGCATCGGTTGAAAACAATATTCGCATGGTATCATCGAAATAAAGTTCTCCTTTCAGAAGCTTGGATAATTGTATTAGTTGATCCTTCATTACTAAATTCAGAAACAAAGATAATTCGGTGAGTGTTCAGGAAGATTCATTTTTAAAAAAAGCTGTCAGGGATACATCTTGTACACCCTGACAGCTTGCTGATTATAAATTTTAATTTGGTTTTACTTTCTGAAGAAACGATTCTTCACTATTTCCTGAAAGTTTCGCGTAGTCGGACTATCATCTTCCCAACCATACTTAACCTTTACATTCAGATTAATATAAGAGAATGCATCAATAACAGTCGATTTTTTATTGAGTTCTCTTAATGTTACCTCATAAGCATTTACATCGCCATTGAACAGCTCATTGATAAACGAGAACCTTTGAGTATCACTGATGTCAAATTTATCAGCGACTAAATTCTGACGTAATTTGTCAGCAAGATTCATTTCGTTCTTATTATCATTCGCCAGCAGATCATTCAGTTCCATTTTAGGTTCGGGATTATAAGGTTCTTCTTCAACCTCATCTCCCAATGTAGAACGCAAGCTTCCCAAGACTTCTGTTCGTACATTCTGATCGTCTTCGGTATCATTATTATTTAGAAGTTCATCTATTAAACTGCGTTCTTCCGCTTCTTCAATTACCTGTGGTGCTTCTTCTGGAATGAATTGAAGATTTTCTGTTACGACTTCCGGAATTTCTTCCATTACTTCTTCTGGCTCCTCCGGCTTAGGCTCCTCTTGCCCTGAATTAGCAGCTTTTAACCCTTCTAAAGTATTTTCTTCTTCGAGAATTATTTCTGGCTCCTCATCTGCTATAAATGGATTTTCAGCAATCAACTTTTCATCGAAATCAACCACTTTGAGTTGTGGAGCTTCCGCCTCTTTTGATTGTTTGAGATTTTGAAGCGCTATTAAGCCGGTATCATTTATATCGTCGGAAAGTACCGGCGGTTTCAGTAAGTCGGCTTCAATAGGTTCAAAACGAATTTCGGATTCCAATAAAGCATCCAACAGATCGGTCGAGTACTTTTTAAGCAACATACGTTCTGCAGGTAAATTTTTATCCTTATTTTTCTTTATTGTTTTGAATAAATAGTTGATTTTTTGGATAATTGTATCAACTTTACGAATATCTAAGTTCATAGAGCAAAATTATAAGGTACTAATTTAATTCAAAGCAAGGGAAAATTTTAATAAATGTTTATTGAACCCTCAATTACTAAAGAGCAAAATGGCTGGATTGAAGTCATTTGTGGCTCAATGTTCTCAGGAAAAACTGAAGAACTCATTCGCCGTTTACGCCGAGTTCAATTCGCCAATCAGCAAATGGAAGTATTCAAACCCTCCATAGATGTACGCTATGATGAACAAGAAATTGTATCACATAACAAAAATGCGATAATTTCTACACCAATCGATAGTGCTCAGCAAATTTTATTATTAACACAGGCAGATACACAAGTTGTTGGCATAGATGAAGCGCAATTTCTGGATATTGAATTGGCAGCTGTATGTGAAGAATTGTCGAACAGAGGAATCAGAGTGATCGTTGCTGGTTTAGATATGGATTTTACGGGAAAACCTTTCGGTGCTATGCCTTCATTATTGGCAAAGGCAGATTATGTAACCAAGTTACATGCTATTTGCACTCAATGTGGTAATCTGGCAACGTATTCATATCGTTTCAGTGCTGAAGAAAGTACGGTCTTACTTGGTGAGAAAGATGCTTACGAACCTCGTTGTCGTTCTTGTTTTGTAAAAGGAAAAGAATTGCCGCCACAACCAGTTAAATGCGAAGAAACAAAAGAAACTCCAAGCGATGATTTGGCGCAATAGTCGTTATTGAATGAATTTTTTTGAAAGAATGAATTTTCTTTTGCATCTTTAGGCGATGAAAAATAGTTGTCTTTTCAATATTGTAATTATGTTGTTTTTAAGCTTGCAGATCCAGGCGCAATTTGAGCAACAGCAATTACGCTTTAACAGAGTAGAAACGGCAATGTTTGAAAAAGAAGCTGTTTTACGTTCTCAGTTTGAAGCAAGAGGAATGGCTTATCCACCTTATAATGTTTACTTAAGAGCTTTTAAAGAAGAAAGAATATTAGAAGTCTGGATACAGGGGCATCCAGATACGCCTTATCAAAAATTCAGAGATTATTTATTTTGTGAAGACTCGGGTTATTTAGGACCAAAACGGAAATTAGGAGATGAACAGATACCCGAAGGTTTTTACTGGATCAATCGTTTTAATCCGCAAAGTAATTTTTTTCTTTCACTCGGAATTAACTATCCAAACCCTTCAGATGTGAAAGTAAGTCCACATGCTAAATTAGGTGGAAGCATATTTATTCATGGTGCTTGTGAAACAACCGGATGTATTCCTATAACAGACGAGTATATTAAAGAGTTATACTGGCTTTGTGTGAAAAGCACTGATAATGGTCAGGAATATATTCCAGTTCACATTTATCCTTATAAGTTCGATCAAACACAACCATTCTTGTATGAAGATCAGAAAACAGATCAACGGTTAAAGGCTTTTTGGAATAATCTTCAGGAAGGATATGAATTTTTCAATAGAGAAAGAAGACCGCCGATGGTGCATATAGAACCTAATGGTAGGTATTTATATTTTTAAACATACTCTTAATCTGTTATTTAATTGCTTAGGTAAATCAAGAAAAACTTCAACAAATATTGATATATTGTATTGTTAAGTAATGAGTATTAATGATTTGGTATAACTGAATCAACCTTCTCTCATTCAAAAGGCTTTTCTACCCGAGCTGTTTACGAATACATAAGTAAAAAAAATGTATTTGATATAGTTGTTTATTCATTTTTCAGATCGATAAATTAAATTAATATGCTTAAAAAACTACTTCATTTATTCTTATTGGTGTTTTGTTGTTACAGCTTGTCAGCCCAGTCGGTTGCTAATACATCAATTACTTTTAACGATCCTTCCCGTGGAGGAAGATCAATCCCAACTGAAATATTTTATCCTGTTGATGGAAGTGGAACGATAATTCCGGGACCACATCCAGTTGTTGTATTCGGACATGGTTTTCTGATAAGCTATACACAATACAGTGCTATCGCAGATTTCCTTGTTCCAAAAGGTTATATTGTAGCTTTCCCAGATACAGAAACAGGTTTCCCGAATCATGGTGATTTTGGAGCAGACTTGGCCTTTGTTGCCGATGCTATGCAGGCAGAAAATACCAATGCTGGTTCTGTTTTCTTCGGAAATGTTTCTCCATTCGATGCTATTGGTGGACATTCTATGGGAGGTGGAGCAGCCTTTATTGCATCTGATGGAAATACCAATATTGATGCAATGTTTGCATTATCACCGGCTGAGACAGATGTTTCTGCTATTGGAGCAGCAGCGAATGTTTCTGTGCCATCGTTGATTATTGCAGGTGATGATGACTGTGTAGTTCCAAATGATCCTTTAGATATATATAATAATATTGGCAGTTCGAATGCAGCTTATGTAGATCTTGCCGGTGGCTCACATTGTAATTTTGCTAATTCAGATTTTATATGTACACTAGGGGAAATTGGCTGTGGAGGTAATGACCAAGCCGAACAAGAGACGCTTTTCCTTGAATTACTTTGTGCCTTTCTAGACTATCACTTGAAGCAAGATGAGCAAAGAATATGTGATTATGAAGATTTACTTTTTGACAATGATGTTGATAATGGTGGAACGGCTTATAGTGAAGTACTTAGTGTAAGTAATATTGATACAGATTTTTGTGATGCAGTTCCAGGATGTACAAATGTTTGTGCCCTGAATTATGATCCACTAGCGACACAAGATGATGATTCATGTGTTTATCCGGACCCAGATGATGGTTGTCCATTGACAGTTGATTCTTATGATACAGTAAATTGTCAAATCATCAATGCCGAACCAAATGTTGATGATGGCTGCGCTCTAACGACTGATTCTTTTGATGTTGCGAATTGTCAAATCATCAATGCCGAACCGAATGTTGATGATGGTTGTGCTCTAACGACCGATTCTTTTGATGTTGCGAATTGTCAAATTATCAATGCAGAACCGAATGTTGATGACGGTTGTGCTCTAACGACTGATTCTTTTGATGTTGCGAATTGCCAGATTATCAATGCCGAACCGAATGTTGATGACGGTTGTGCTCTAACGACTGATTCATTCGATGTTGCGAATTGTCAAATTATCAATGCCGAACCGAATGTTGATGACGGTTGTGCTCTAACGACCGATTCATTCGATGTTGCGAATTGTCAAATTATCAATGCCGAACCAAATGTTGATGATGGCTGTGCTCTAACGACCGATTCTTTTGATGCAGCGAATTGCCAGATTATCAATGCCGAACCGAATGTTGATGATGGTTGTGCTTTAACGACCGATTCTTTTGATGCAGCGAATTGCCAGATTATCAATGCCGAACCGAATGTTGATGATGGTTGTGCTTTAACGACTGATTCTTTTGATGCAGCGAATTGTCAGATCATCAATGCCGAACCGAATGTTGATGACGGTTGTGTTCTAACAACCGATTCATTTGATGTCGTAAATTGCCAGATCATCAATGCCGAACCAAATGTTGATGACGGTTGTGCTCTAACGACCGATTCTTTTGATGTTGCAAACTGCCAGATCATCAATGCCGAACCGAATGTTGATGATGGTTGTGCTCTAACGACCGATTCTTTTGATGTTGCGAATTGTCAAATTATCAATGCAGAACCGAATGTTGATGATGGCTGCGCTCTAACGACCGATTCTTTTGATGTTGCGAATTGTCAAATCATCAATGCCGAACCAAATGTTGATGATGGTTGTGATCTAACGACCGATTCTTTTGATTCCGCGAATTGTCAGATCGTTAATGCTGCACCGGATTGTGATGATAATGATGACACAACTATTGATAGTTTTGATTCCGCAAATTGTACATGTGTTAATGAAAGCACGATAGTAGAAGGTTGCACCAATCCATGTGCGACGAATTTTGATGATAATGCTAATTCAGACGATGGTTCATGTGAATATCCAAATCCGGACGATGGTTGCGATTTAACAACCGATAGCTACGATACAGCAAATTGTCAGATCATTAATGCTGAACCAGATTGTGATGATAATAATGACACAACGATAGATAGTTTTGATACAGCAAATTGTACATGTGTTAACGAAAGCACAATAGTAGAAGGCTGTACGAATCCATGTGCCACGAATTTTGATGATACTGCGAATTCAGACGATGGTTCATGTGAATATCCAAATCCAGACGATGGTTGCGATTTAACAACCGATAGTTACGATGAAGTAAATTGTGTGATAATTAATGCAGAACCAAGTGTTGATGATGGTTGTGATCTAACGACTGATTCATTTGATGCTGTGAATTGTATTATAATCAATTCTGCACCAGATTGTGATGATAATAATGACACAACGATAGATAGTTTTGATACAGCAAATTGTACATGTGTTAACGAAAGCACAATAGTAGAAGGCTGTACGAATCCATGTGCCACGAATTTTGATGATACTGCGAATTCAGACGATGGTTCATGTGAATATCCAAATCCAGACGATGGTTGCGATTTAACAACCGATAGCTACGATACAGTAAATTGTGTGATAATTAATTCTGAACCAAATGTCGATGATGGTTGTGCTCTAACGACCGATTCATTCGATACAGCAAATTGTCAGATCATTAATGCTGAACCAGATTGTGATGATAATAATGACACAACGATAGATAGTTTTGATACAGCAAATTGTACATGTGTTAACGAAAGCACAATAGTAGAAGGCTGTACGAATCCATGTGCCACGAATTTTGATGATAATGCTAATTCAGACGATGGTTCATGTGAATATCCAAATCCAGACGATGGATGCGATTTAACGATTGATAGTTATGATATAGTAAATTGTCAGATTGTAAATGAAATTCCAGACGTTGACGATGGTTGTGATGTAACAATAGACTCTTTTGATATAGTAAATTGTATGGTCATAAATACGCCGGACTGCCCTGAAACGACTATATATAATTCAATTGATTGTACATGTTTTGAATATATGGGGCTTCCTGGTTGCATTGATCCTTGTGCATTTAATTATGATCCCTCAGCCAGTCTTGATGATGGATCATGCGAGTATCCGAATGTCGATGATGGTTGTGATCTAACGATCGATTATATCGATTCATCAACCTGTATTATTATCAATGAAGCACCGGATTGTGACGATGGAAATCCAAATACCAATGATTCATTTGATATTGAAAATTGTTCGTGTGATAATGTTCTTATAAATGAAGCTAGTGCTGAAATCGCTGATCCTTGTTCTTGTGATAATCCGATGAATTATATTTTGAACGGAATAGAATTCGTGCAGGATATTATTGAGATCAGTTCTGAGGAAGGTGAAATATGGACACTTGATTTTATTGATGGAATATTTGATGATCAGGGACAATTACTCGATGGTGGAGTTGCGGTCGAAGTAAATCCGGGTATATATCAATTTGTGATTTACTACACTTTTGCCGGTTATAGTGCAGGGTTTACAAACCAGAATAATTTATCGGTGGAAATTGAATCTGAAAATATTAGTAACTGTTTCGATTGCAGCGAACCTTGTCAGACATTTGAGGTGGCATCTAATATAGAGTGTGTAAGCGATAATGAATTTTACAATGTTGTTTTAACGATTCAAGATACCTATAGCACTTACGATATTACTTCCGCTATAGATGGTGCTTTCAATGGAACGGTTGATAATTTCACTTTGGTTGATGGACCTTTTCCGGTAGGGCAGGGTTTTGAATATGTAATTACGGCTAGTGGTACAGATTGTTCTTTTGTTTTGGGAAGCTCAACAACCAGCTGTACTGTAACAGATTTAGATCTGTTAGATTTTAAAGTTTCTTTATTAGATGACAAAGGATTGCTTAATTGGATAACTGCTAGCGAAAAAGATATGAGTCATTTTGAAATTGAAAAATCTCTGGATGGGATTTCTTTTGAGCAAATCGATCGAGTAGAAGCGCGAAATACAAGTGTTGAGCAGACTTATGACTTTATCGATACTGAATTAGCGAATAGACAATATTACCGTTTGAAGATGATCGATGAGGATGGCACGTTTGAATACAGTAATATCGAGCAATTAGTATATGTTCGAGCGGGCTTTGCAATAACAGCTATTTATCCTGTACCGGTTATTGATAATATTTCAGTTACGATTTCAAGCAATGTTGATGAAACAATACAGATAAAATTATTTGATGTAAATGGTAAATGTATTACTGTTTTCAACGAAAGCTTAATTAGTGAATTACAGACGATAGAAATTCCTGTTTCTAACCTGAGCAGTGGTATTTACTTATTAGAACTAAGTGATAAGAAAGGAAGAGTAGAATCAGGTAAATTTATTAAACAATAAATTTATAGACGTTTTCCATTGTTTCTATAAGACGCAAAGCAGTTGATCATTCTGCTTTGCGTTTTTTCTTTTTGGGAATCAAGTTCAGATTATGAGCATAACTGACCATTAAAGTATGGTTGCTTTCTACAAAGTCGGAACTACCTTTAGGGAAATATTGCATCATGTATCCAAGACTTACGATCTTATTGTGATCGATGCGGTAAGCAACACCTCCATAAGACCAGTTTTGGTTGAAATAGTTAGGGTGTGTTTCCTGAGCAAAGCTGATGAATAGTTCATTGAAGAAAGAAAGGAAAACCGTTTTAGCTTCGATTTTATTTTTATTCAATGGAATATTCATTCCAAAAAGATAACGAAAGCGATGACGGACAAACATATTATCACCCAAATCAATGAAACGATGTTCTAAACGATAGCGATGTCTCAATCCAATTCGTCCGATCTTTTGTTTTAGTTGGAATTGTTCAAAAATTCTTTGCTCAATTACATCCTTGGCAAGAGGTTGTTCACCATAAGGAAAAGTTTTAACCCAATCGTAACCAAGTGTGAAAGATATTTCTTTTCTTAAATGATAGTTTACACCTGCCCTTATCAATGTTTGTTGTCTGTCTTTAACAAAATCGTGTAAGCGATGTGAAACTAAGGTATGAATTGACCAATCCTGAGCTACTTTATGATTTCCTGAAACTGTCCACCAAGAATGAAATTGTTTAGCAATATCTCTTTCTTGTGCTTGTAAAAAGAATAGCTGAAAACTAGCTAAGAGAATTACGATCGAATATTTTTTCATTTTAATATAATTAGAATAGCTGGCATGTATTTATACAATTGAAAACAAATATAGGTTCAAGAGATTTTCATATTTGAAAAGAAAAACTAAATCAATGAAATTAGTAATAACATAGCTGATTTTGGAGTACGAATTGTCAAATTTTACATGAATAACGATTTTTAATTATTACAGAGTTCATAATTGTACTAAAAGGCGTAATTTTTGATATTAGTTCAGTGTAATTTTTGTTAAGCTCTCAATTCAATAAACCCTCGTAATCTTATAAAGAATGAAACGTTTTCTATTATTACTTTTGTGCATACTACAATGTTATGTGTTAGTAGGTCAGAAAGGTTTAGCAAAATCTGACGAAGGCCGACATTGCGGAACGATGGAAGCATTAGAGATCAGATTGGAAAGAGATAAAACTTATCGTAAATTTCATAAAGAAGCATATTCAATTTCTAAAACCAATCAGAAAGCTGCAATTGGATGTGATGCTTCCAATACAATCGTAGTTCCTGTTGCCTTCCACTTTCAGGATGGTTCTGTTACCGGAGGCTGTGATAATACAAATTGTTTACTGACCGATGCTTTGAATCAACTTGAAGTATTAAATGCTGCTTTTGGTGATAATACAGGAACAGCACAAGAAGCTTTGTGTCCTGAAGCGTATCAGGATACGAATGGAAATAGTGTAGCTTCAACCGGAACATGTATTACTTTTTGTTTGGCAATACCTCCAGCCGGAAATGCTCAGGGATTAACAGCGAATGATCCTCCAATTACTTTAGGTGCTTTTACAGGTGGAACAAGTGCAGGAGGGAATGGTGCTCCGGGTTGGGGTGGAATATTGAATATATTTATAACGAATAATGGTTGTTTAGGAGTTGCTGATGGTATTCCGGGAGCAGCCAATGGCGATGGTGTTTCTGTGTGTGGAGCAGCATTTGGTGGTTATGGAACTTCTACAGGCTGCGGTCTGAATACAGATGGAGCTTATAATTTAGGAGCAACACTTATTCATGAAATAGGACATTATCTTGGACTTTACCATGTTTGGGGCGATGGTGGTTGTGGTACAACAGATGAAAATACCCCTGGTCCATTCAATGTAAATGATACGCCGGATGCACCTTCTGATTCAAGTGGAGTACCGAGTGGTTGTGTTGCAGGATGTAATGGTGGATCTGCTCCAACAGCTAATTTCATGGATTATACCGATGATGCTGGAATGAGTATGTTTACACAAGATCAGGCGCAGGTAATGAATTATTGGGCTAATCAACTTTTTGGTTCCAGTGCTTCAAACTGTACGGTTGATCAAACACCAGATTATGTAGGTTCGTGTACCTTAACTGCCAATTTTATGCCCGCAGATGGTACAAGTATTAATATTTGTTTGGATGAAGGAAACACTTACGAATTAACTGATAAAACGTCTAATGGTCCTGTTTCATGGAATTGGGATATTGTTGCTTTATCTGGTAATCTTTCTTTTTCTCCTTCAGGAAATGGTGCGAGTAGCATGCAGAATCCAACGATTACTTTTAATGGTGGAACTTCTGGTGTTTTACAGATAACATTAACAGCTGATGATGCAAATATGAACTCAAATACTGTTGTTCACACTATAACGTTCAATTTACTGAGTGGAATAACTTGTCCTGATGACTGTGAATATACATTGGAGTTGAGTGATGAATATGGAGATGGCTGGAATGGTGCAACATTAGAAATTATTCAGGATGGAACATCTATTGGTATTTATGGAAGCAGCTTTTCTAATGGTTTTAATGAAGCACCTGTTTCTATTTCTTTAACCAGTGGGGCAAATATCGATCTTGTTCAATCGAATGGTGACTGGCCTACAGAAGAAGGTTTTACACTTACCGATCCAACAGGAAATATTGTAGCAAGTTTATCTGGTGGTTCACCACTGAATCAATCCTTTGTTGCTAACTGTCCGCAAACAACAGTTAATGTTCAGTTGAAGTTATTTTTAGAAGGGTATTACGATACTGCAAGTGCTGAAATGACTACCGAATTAAATCAAAAAGCATTAATACCTTTTGCACATCCATTCAATGTGGCTCCATATAATTATAATGGCGCCGAATCGGTTCTTTTTTATCCTTCGACAGATATAGTTGACTGGGTTTTGGTACAAGCAAGAGATGCGAATAACCCAGCTACAGTTATTGAGAGTAGAGCCTGTTTCCTTTTGAAAGACGGAACGGTTGTCGATACAGATGGATCGGCAGGTGTGAATTTTACCAGTTTAGATACTGGAATAGCCTATCATTTCGCTGTTTACCATAAAAGTCATCTGGGTATAATGTCAAACAATGCCTTTTTGGCAAGCTCAGGTTTATACGATTTTACCAACGTTCAACAGAATGCAATGGGCGTTGAGCAAACTAAATCTGTAGGCAGCATATTTGCGCTTTATGCCGGAGACTTTGATAATAATGGGTTGGTTAATAACCTCGATTATAATGTTTGGACTGGTAATGCTTCAGGGGTAAATCAGTATGTTAATCAGGATGTTGATGGTAGTGGTATCGTCAATAATTTAGATTATAATTTGTGGAGTTTCAATAGAAGTAAGGTGGGAGACCCAAGTGTTCAGTTTTAATATAAAAGACAATTATTTGGCAGTGCCTCAAATGTAAGGCTGACTTTGTTTTTGGTCAGTAAGCTGTGCGTTCCAGACCAAAAACGGGTTAAACCTCTGCTGTGTCTCCTGACCAGCAGATATTTACCGTCAAAATGAGATATTTGTGTTCGATATAATTTTCAGCTTTATTTTTGTGTCACCGACAGTTAGATAGAGGATCTCAGATTGGAGTCATCACTTCTAAAGGCTCAAGTGGATATGCTAATCTTGAAAGTGTAGAAATAATTTCTGTGTAGATAGGAATAAATATATCAATAGAAGATATTAAAAACACTTATAGTGCAGGATATTTGAAGAAAGGTGATATAGAAACATTTAGTCAGAGGGAGGAGTAGGTTATGGATCTCTTAAAATTGATGTTTCAAGTGAAAGAGAAATTGTAACAAATGAGAGTAAATCTTAAAAAATTATAGATTGTAAATCAATAATTAATAAGGCAAAAGTTGGTGTATACACGACTGATTCTAACGGAACTCAAACTTAGCGTGTACAAAAGAAAGAACCTGAAAATAAACCTGATTTTTTTAAAAGTAGTTTAATATTTGGAACAACAATAACTGAATCTAAGATTACTATAATTAAAAAAGAATGAGATTAATGAATAAATTTTACTGGATACTTCTATTTAATATCTGTATTCTCTCATCTTGTGGAGATACTCATTATACAGAGGTAGAAAAATATTACAAATCAGGTTTGCTTGAATATAGAGGAAATATTGATAAAAATGGTTACCGATGTGGATTTTGGATTTATCAAGATACTTTAAGGAATAAAATTAAAGGGAATTATGTAGATGGTTTCAAAAAAGGAGTTTGGACGTATGACAAAAAAGTCTATAATGGGAAGAATAGTGTTTTTTGGAATATAGATGAAACAAAATTGTTTAAATTCAATTTACCAGATGATTTCGAGATTAAAGAATATTCTCATGAAGGTATGGATTTCATACAAGCAGAATATAAAGATTCAATAGAATTAAACTTAAATTTTATAATTCTCGACAAAAAAGACTTAGAAACAAAAAATATGAGAGAATTTTTAATTGAAGAGACAAAGAAGAATGCAGAAGTCAGGGTTTTAGAAGAAAAAAATATTACAGTCAATGATTTGAATGCATTAAGAATTATTTATGAATACTCTTTATTTAATAATGAAGCGAAGGCTTATTTTGATCAATATTTAATAAACTCTTTAAAAAATGATTGCTATTATCTAGTTTCTTGTTATTATCCTAAGGAAAAAGAATCGGCTGATTATCACCGAATATTTTCAGAAATTCTATTTAGTATACAAGAAAAATAAATGTCTCTTTTACCTGCAACAAAACGGAACTAAAATAATTTTAACTTTAATATATCGTACATTTATGAGAGCGTGAACCACTATCAAATTAAGCCCAATATACGAGTCATCCCCAGAAAAATAGGGAGGTGTCTATATTTCGACTTCATTACATTGCGCTCAATATGACACGAAAACTTGTACGTTTTTTAATTTTTAAATTTGTATAAAATAATAAATTTATAAGTAAAAGGACATTAGCATTTTATCGGTAAATATGGTATTCCATTAATTCCTCGATGTCCTAAATTACAATAGTTTTTTAAGGCTTATTTTATAAAGTGATACCCCGAAAATTGCAATTAATTGACAAAAATGTGGTATCCCAAAATTAAGTTATATCTAAAAATTGAAATTTTATTTTTTACCGTCAAAATGAGATATTCGTGTTCGATATAACCTTCAGCTTTATTTTTGTGTCACCGCCAATTATTTAGTTTTCTTTAAATTGTTTCTATATGGGATAATCGTAACCTGAAATTCATCTTCATAGATCTTTTTTCCTGTTAATTTTTTGCTGCTTATCCTATCAACTTCAATATTATACCTTTTCAGAATATTGAATAATTCATTCATTCGCTTGATATAAAGCGTACTGGTATCCTTAAACCAGGAAGTTGCTGCTTTTGCCGCTTGTCTGTTCCTTTCATCCTGATAATAATCAGGTATAGGTAGGTTGTGATCGAACCAGTAAATATATTCTTCAACAATTTTTCTGTCTTCTATACTCAGATCGTAATGATCCCTGAGGTATTCTAATGCTTTGAAAAAACCATAATCAATTTTTTCAGCATTATCATCGTAATATTTTGCAAGATATCGTAGATACATTAAAGTTTGATTTGTGTGTTTTATTAAGAGTATGTTTAACTTTCTATTTAAAATAATTTTTAAACATACTCTAAGAACCTTCAAGGTTTTTTCCAAAGTTAAATTTTAAATTTCAATCAAAAATTCTAAACCAAAAAAGTTCAAATATGTTCTGTGCGCATAAATCAATTGTTTAAGCAGTAATGCGGAATATAATCTTACTTTTTAGTTTACTTTTTTCAACATTTTGTTTTGCTCAGAATGGAATCATTCAAGGACGTGTATTCGATGCAGTCAATAATGAAGGTATTCCCTTTGCAAATGTTATTGTACAGGGAACAACTATCGGAGCTTCAACCGACATAGACGGTTTGTATAAGATCGAAAATCTGGCAACTGGTTTATACAATGTTGAAGTATCTTATTTAGGATATGAGCAGAAAGTAGCTTTTGAAATTCAGGTGCAAGGCAATAAACCGGCACAGGTAGATTTTGCACTTGAAGAAAATACAGAAGCCTTAGAAGAAGTGGTTATTAAAGCCAAGCCTTTTTCAAAAACGGCTGAAAGCCCTGTTTCACTGAAAACAATTGGTGTTAGTGAAATAAAAAGAAATCCGGGAGGAAACAGAGATATTTCTAAGGTGATACAGTCTTTACCAGGGGTTACTTCTACCGTTAGTTTCAGAAATGATATACTCATACGTGGAGGATCGCCCGCTGAAAATAGCTTTTATATAGATGGAATCGAAATACCGACGATCAACCACTTTGCTACACAAGGAGCATCGGGTGGGCCGGTTGGTATTATTAACGTTGATTTTGTGAATGAAGTGAATTTCTTTTCTGGTGCTTTTCCGGCGAACCGTGGCAATGCGTTGAGCTCCGTTTTTAATTTTGAATTCAAAGAAGGAAGGAAAGACAGAGTCGGAGGATCTTTGACCTTAGGATCTTCCGATCTGGCTTTAGTAGTGGAAGGGCCATTGAGTAAAAAGAATAAAGATGCGACCTTTATATTCTCGGCTCGCCGTTCTTACTTGCAATTTTTATTTGCTGCCTTTGGCTTACCTTTCTTGCCAACCTATAACGACTTTCAAACAAAGATCAATATTCCTATTAATAAGAACCACAGAATTACCTTTATTGGTATTGGTGCCGTTGATCAGTTTCGCTTGAATGAAGATGAAAAATTCTACGATACTTCCGATTTAGATGCTTTTGCTGAATATGAAGAACAGCGTTATTTCTTAAGTAATATTCCAGTTAATGAACAGTGGAATTATACAAATGGTCTGAAATATACCTGGTTCCGTGATAATAGTTACACCAATTTTATTATTAGTCGTTCACGATTGAATAACACTGCTTATAAATATCTGAATAACGATGAAAATGAGCTGAAGCTATTCGATTATCTTTCAACAGAACAGGAGCATAAGCTGAGAATCGAGAATATAACAAGGGTGAATGGTTATAAAATTACTGCTGGAATTGGCTTGGAAAATGCCATTTACACGAATGAAACGACTACTTTTTTAAGCACCGAAGATGATATTCCGGATATACAGTATGAATCGAGATTACCCGTAAATCAATACGGCATTTTTGCTCAGGTAAGTCGTTCTTTCCTTAAAGATCGCTTAACACTTTCGATGGGTTTTAATGCCTGGGGAAATGGCTATAATAAGAATATGCGCAACCTGTTCAGGCAAACAGCGCCTCGTATTTCGGCGAGCTATGTGTTGAACGATAAATTCAGTTTTAATACCAATGCAGGCTTGTATTATCAGTTGCCGGCGTTTACCGTTTTAGGATATAAAGTAGATGGCGAATTTGTTAACAGAGATAATTTGAAATACATCAGATGCGGACATTTGGTGGGAGGCTTTGAGTATAATTCGAGTAATAATTCGCGTGTAACTTTAGAAGGTTTTTATAAACGTTATTCCGATTACCCTTTTTCTGTAAACGATTCTATTTCGCTTGCTAATTTAGGAGGTGATTTTGGCGTAATCGGTGATGATGAATTTGTTTCGGACTCTGAAGGTCGCTCGTATGGTTTAGAATTACTATTTCAGCAGAAATTATACAAAGGCTTTTATGGATTAGTAGCATACACCCTTTCCTGGTCGCAGTTTGAAGATAAAAACGGGAAATTCGTAGCCTCTTCATGGGACAACCGACATACTGTTTCATTAACAGGTGGAAAACAGTTTAAAAAGAATTGGGAAATAGGGGCGAAGTGGTTGTATTCGAGTGGTGCACCTTATACGCCCGATGATATTTATCTTTCTTCTATCGTTGCAAGTTATGCGGCACGAGGTGAAGGTATTCCAGATTATGACCGTTTGAATTCTGAAAGAATAAATCCGTATCATCAACTCGATATTCGTATAGATAAGAAGTGGTTTTTTAAGCGCTTTGCACTTAATTTATTCCTGGATATTCAGAATGTCTATAACAATAAAGTATCAAGTAAACCATTCTTAGTGCCTGAAACAGATCTGGAAACAGGAGAGCCTTCTTTTGTGCCTGATAGTAATCCACTTCGATATAATATGAAATTCTTGAATAATGAAAATGGACTGCTACAACCTACAATTGGGTTGATTTTGGAGATATGATTTGGTCAGGTGAAATATAAAAGATAATTTCACGTTCTAATTTGTGAGAAATTTTCTCACAAAACTTTATTAGTATGATTTTAGAGTTTACAGTAGGCAATTTTATGTCTTTTAAAGAGCCTAAGACATTATCTTTAGAAGCTTCAAAAATTACAGAATTTAAAGATAGTGTTTTTGAAAAAAGTAGCTACAAACTACTGAAAAGTGCGGTTGTCTATGGGGCGAATTCAAGTGGTAAGTCTAATTTAATCTTTGCATTATCAATGATGGATTTGATAATTCGAACTTCAGCAGAAAAAAACTCAATAAGTAAAACTAATATTCTTCCTTTTTTATTAAATGAAAGAACTCAGAATGAGCCAACGTTGTTTGAAGTTATTCTTTTAATAGAGCATAAACGTTATCGCTACGGATTTACTTTGGATATATCTGAGGTTTACCAAGAATGGTTATTTGAATTGAATGAGGAAAAGGACGAAGAAATAGAACTTTTTACTAGAAGAATGGATAAGATACATGTTTGTCCTATCTTCAAAGAGGAAGCAGATGAATCTTTAGTAAAGAAAACTAGAGTCAATGCTTTATTTTTATCGGTTTTAGATCAGTTTAATGGTGAAGTTGCGGGTAAAATTATGAAATGGTTTGATAGTTTAAAGGTAATTTCAGGACTAGAGCACGAAGATTATAGAGATATTACAGCAGGTTTGTTAGATGATGAAGAATCAAGGTCAAAACTAACTTCATTCTATAAAACGATTGATTTAGGCTTTGATGATTTACGATTTGAAAAACAGCCATTTCAACAAGATATATTACCCATTGATATGCCAATTGAACTGAGAAATAAATTAATTTCTAATTTTGAAGGAGAAATATTGGCAAAAATTAAAACCCTTCATAATGTTTATGATGATGATGGACAAAAGGTGGGAATTATGGATTTTAATTTACTAGTCCATGAATCAGCAGGAACTAATAAGGTCATTGATTTATCTGGTCCGTTATTTGACACTTTACTAAATGGTGGAGTTTTGGTAATTGATGAATTAGATGCGAAATTACATCCATTATTGACTAATGCGATTGTAAGCTTATTTCACTCACCAGTATACAATAAAAGAAATGCCCAGTTAATTTTTGCTACACATGATACGAATTTACTGAAATATGGGAAATTCAGAAGAGATCAAATCTACTTTGTTGAAAAGGATAAATATGGTGCTTCTGACCTATATTCTTTAGTAGAATATATCGAACCTAATGGAAATGGAAAAATGGTAAGAAAAGATCGCTCTTTTGAAAATGATTATATTCAAGGGCGTTATGGAGCAATTCCTTTTATTGGTAAATTTGAAGAATTTATTAGTAATGCCAGCTAACAGATTAAAAATAGATAATGCTTTTTTGAAGCGACAAAAAAGAAGGGCAGAAAGAAGAATAAATTATAAACCCAAAAGAAAATACTACTTGATAGTTTGTGAAGGCGTTGTTGCATAAAGAAAATGGGAAAACTTCCCCTTTACCCATAAATTTTT
>JAHDFD010000007.1 GCA_020628375.1 Chitinophagales bacterium
TATTTAGTTCTAACAGATTATTGCTGTATGGGAAACTATTGTCAAAACTCTAAATACATATGTTCCATTCAATAAATTATCAAAAGTATTATCATTTATGTGATAATGGGTATTGTAAATGTATATCCCATTTGACTTTAAATTGGGAATATCAGGGCTATTAGAAAACTCACAATCAAAAATTCTAACGGTTGAGGCATCTTTTAACTGAATTCCATATTCTTTACTACCTCTAATAAATTCGGCTTCTTTAATGTTAAAAAGTGCTGAGCCAGTAGCTCCCCAACAACTATGACGATACTCTGCCTTTATATCAACTAAGTTATTTTTAAAAATATTCTTACCCATATTAGAATTATAATCTCCAAGCTCTGGTTCGAAACCTGAATATGGTGAAGGGTCTCCAATCATAATTAATCCATTGTGTGCAAAATTATTACTACTACCAGCATCTATTGCCACAACTGCATTTTCAATAGTAGAGCCATTGTACATTATAACTGTACCAATATCTTCACTTATAAAATTAGGTGTACCTACTATATCATCTGTATTTGCTGAGATTTGTCCTCCAACTTTAACACCAATCCATCGCTCTGAACACGATGTTAAAGTTGCTCCATTTTTTAATATTAAGCGTCCATTTTCATGAACTGATATATTACCATTTGGTCCAAACTTTATTACTTCACCATCAATTGTTACAGCTGATTTAATTTCAATCTTTGAAGATACCAATAACTCTCCATCACCATTACTGTCAAAACTACTTATATCAAATATTCCATCTAAAATTTCTATGTTGCTTGTTATATCATAATCTGTACACTCTGGTCCATTTGATGGCGACGTACTTCCAGAGCAAGACAACTGATCAAACTCTACTGTTCTATCTATAGTACAACCTCCATATTGTACTGTAAACTCAATTGCCCCATTAGGCGTAAAATTAGCATCAATATAATAGCTGTTAGCTTCTGTTGCGTATTCATCTTCAAATACTATTGGAGGATTCCAACTATCTGCAATAACAGTTGCTCCAGTTGGTAAATCTAGATTAAAGTAGTAGTCTGCACCTTGATAAGTTTCAATACATTCAATATTTATATTTTCTATTCCTGTACTTATTTCAACAATGCTCTTTAAATCACAATTTTTATAATTTACCGTCGCTTCATAAAAAGCATCTAAATTACCAGTAACTTGACAATTTCCTTGACTATCACAAACAACGTTAGGTGGAGACCAACTCCAATTAGGAGAATCAGGAGATGGTAAGTCAGGATGTGGAGTAATGTTAAAAGAAACAGAATTATCAGATGTAGAGTTACAATCTACATTTAAAAACTCTGGAATTCCCATATCTTCAGACTTTATTAATGGTATGATGATATTTTGATAAGAAGGATGAGTGAATACCAATTCTGTTGGTATTGGTAATGCACCACTACTAAAATGATTTAATGTATATATTACTTCATTTCCTAAATCAATCACATTATTTATATAAGAACTGTTTAATGAAAGACTCCAAGAAGTCCACCCACCACCACAAATAAATAATTCTTTATCTACCAACAAATCGTAAGTAGAATCAGTTGAAGGGTCAGAACAATAGGGGATTGATTCTCCAATTATTTGCTCATCTGTTGAGTCTATTAATGGTGCATCAACTGTAAATCCACAAATAGTTACTTGTACATTCTGAGTTGCAAAATCTATGTCTTCATTTATAGTACAACCACCATTTGATGTACAGGTAATATCATAATTCCATTCCCAATTATTGGGAGTAGCTAAACTTGAGTAGTTCCCACCAAAGGCAGATGCGGTAAATGTTGTGCTTCCACATAATTGAATTGTTTCATCAAAATAGGGTTCAACTGAGTTCTCACTACAAAGTTGATTTGTTACTTGACAGGATTCAGAGACGAATACCGAGATAAAGAAAAAGGTAAACAAAATTTTTCTCATAATAAAAGTTTTTGGTTAATAAAAAACCAACTTCTAATGTTGCGGTAGCACACGATTTGGCGATGTGGTAGCACACACAAAAAAGTTATGCAACGCTAAGGTGTAAAAGAAATTAAAACTGCAACTATAACACTAAGTATTTTAACATTTTAAGTTTGATTAAATCACCCATTTTTCTTAAAACTCAAAAACCACAAGCAATAGGAGGTTAAGTTCAAGGCTAAAATGAGTGGTTAATAGATTTCTGCATAAGTCAAAATGATTCAAAATAGAAGATCTGTTAACTTGAATTCAGCTAATAATCAAACATTCAATAAATAACAATTATAGAGAGGCGTAAAATATATAATAACTATGGCAAAATAACAGTGTCAGGTCATTCTGGTGCATGACTGAATCTACAATCCTTACATTTAGCTTTTATCCCCACCATCGAATTATCAATAAGCCGAAAAAACTACAAACGATAGGATGTTAATGGTAAAACTGTATTGAGTTATGAAAGCTAACATCTAAACACAGTAAGTTCACTTGATTGAAGTAAGAAAAAGCTCTAAAAAAGCCTTGCATTTGGAAAAGTAATTATGGAGTGTATCTGTGAGTATAATTGCCAAAGAACATACTGAACAGAACGCAAACCATTTGTTCAGTACGTTCAAGGCAATTTCAAATAATAATTAATCACACGATACAAATTAAAAGATAATTTATTGAAATTTAAGAAACAAAAAAGTTGAATTGTACGAAAAAAATGAGACGATTATTTTTGTAATGTGTTAACAATCAACCATCAATCATTAACTATGAATCATGATTCACTCCTCCTTATGAATCGAGTCATGTAGTTTGACAAAGCGATCTTTATATTCCTGAATCATATCCAGATGAGAACGTTTTTCTTCACGCATACGCAAAATTTGCAAGTGGCGCTCTTGGTTAAGGTCGAGTAATGCCTCGTATTCCTCTCTGAGTTCTGTTAAATTATGGTGCGTGTCATAGTGTTGTTTCTCCCAGTAAGCACAATCAGAAGTAAGCTTTTTGACTTTTCTTCCCTGAACCTTATAATCAAGTCTAAGCGATTCAAGTTTTTCGTGTACGGTTTCAAGCTCTTTAAGTTTAGCTTGTAATTGTGCGCTTCTATTTTGTTCAGCTAATAGTTTTTTTCTGAAATCTTCCAGCTCTTTATCCTTACGTTGAGATTTATTTTTCCAGCTATTCTTTTCGTTGCGTTCATTAGGTAATTCCTGCTTTATCAGATCGTATTCTTTTTTGAAGTTTTCGTACTTATTTTCGATCTGTTCTTTGCGTTTTACCATTGCAGAATAGTCAGAAAGCTTCTGTTCCATATCGATTTTAGCTTGCTGGAATTCTTTAAGTAAAGCTTCATAATCTTCACTTTTCTTATTGAATTTCTCTTCCCATCGGACTCTGTCTTTCTTTAGCGATTCATTTTGCTTTTCAGCATTATTCAATTTTTTCTTTAAGCTATTGATCTCTTTTTCCAGATCAGCACTATTATCAGCGGTCTGCTCCACTACAGCAGGCTTTCTAAGCGTATAGCCAATAAGCATACCCAATAATGCGGCAATGCCTAAAAAAACGGCTGCTGTGAATGCCGATTGCCAAATGTTCGATAAGTAAATAAAAGCTGTCATTTCAGCGCGATTTAGAGAAGAAGTTTAAATTCAAAATAGATTAAGCAAATTTAATAGATAGAAACTTGCGCTTAGAATAAGTGAATTATTTGTTGAAAATTATTCGATATTTTCATCCGCTTTTTTCAGTAATTCAGCGAAATCTATCCAATTACAATCGTTAGTGAATGTTGGTATCGAAGATTCGATATAAGAACTATCGCCATTTTCTATAACTTTAAACAACCAGTAGCTGTGCATCATCTCCGGCATGTCCGGTGGACGATCGCCAAGTACTTGTGTAGTTACGCCAACACCTGCAATATAATTACCCTGTTCATCAATCGATTGAATACAGAAATCAATTGGTTCGGTAACCTTCATTTCCTGACGTTCGTTATTCATGCCTTTAAAGTCAAAGTTTTTCAGGGCAAGTTTTACATTATCTAATTTTTCATCTTTAGCCGCATTTTCTTCTGAAGCCTGTTCCGTTTTCACTTGGTCGGAAAGTCTTGGATAGTATAATCTTTCAAAGATCATTCCTATGAAAAATCCAACAACCATAAGTAATAGATAAACTAAGGATTTCATATCAATTTCTTTTTTCTGTTTCTGTAAAATAGGAACGCTAAAGTGCTCCAGGCAAATAATGCAATTATCAATCCTATTCTGGCATAAGGGGGATGATATTGAAGCATTATTTTAGTTTCGTTACAGGTATTTGCTAATGGAATACCAATAAACCCAAAATTTACATTTATTATGGACGCTTTTTCCTGCTGCTCGCCACATGTTACCATTGCTTGCCAACCTATATCGTAAGGAATACTCGTGAAAAATATACCTCCGGGGTTGTTACCGCTGAATAATAATTTGTTATTTGAAAAATATTCTAACTGCATTTTATTGATATCAGCAGGGAAACAATTATCACTCATCGGTTGTGTGAACCGTTCCATATAGCTTCTTTTATCTTTACCAATCTCTTCAGGAATAACAACGGCATTTAGTATGGCACAATCTTTTTGTTCGTTATTCAGTCGTAAAAACGATTCCTGAGGAAAGAATTTAGTATAAATAAACCCTAAGGGCATGCTTTCAGGCTTTTTAAATAAAGTTTTATCGCCAAACAAACCAACACCGATCATTCCATTTTTCTTAATACTAGCATCGCCGAATACATACTTTAAGCCCACTAGCTTTTCTAAATCAGGTCGTTGATGTAAGCCCAATATCCAACGCGATTGCGATTCTTCCCCTTCGTTTATTACCCCCATTTTGGTGAGGAAGTTCACATAGTGCCCCTGATTGAAAGAGGAATAGGAAGAAGTACCGAAAAAGCCCTGCGCTTTTCCATCATTCAGGCTTCTGTTTTTCGATAAGCTAGAGGAATATCTTTTCGATAAACGGAAAAAATCTCTGTCATTTGTTTTGATGAATTCTACGGCTTCAAGCGTATAGTCGTTATAGCCTATACGTTGTTGTAATTCTGCTCTTGTAACAGCATGCCTATTGTTTACCGTTTGATAATTAACGATCAATAGTTCAAAAGACAGCAATAGTATTAAAGAATAAAAGCTCCATTTATGCTGGAATTTATTTTTATGCAAAATGAGTAAAACACAAGTTCCGATAATTATAAAAACAATAGATTGAAAGAAGTATGTATCTACTATTTCCTGAACGCCCAATTGGGCAAAACAAGCCGAAAGAATCAAAATGACAGCTGTAATAATTAAAATAGGGACATGTATTTTCCTGTTTTGCTGAAAAGCAGCTATTGCTCGGCTAGTGCACAACAAACAGCTTAAAGGGAAAAATACAGATACGGCAATTTTATAATAATCACCAGAGAACCAATAGTAAGCATAACGTAAATATGGAAAGGTGATGACAAGTATCCAAAATAAAATAAGTAAGCCAAATGCAATTCTTTCCCTTTTCTGCATAAAAACAAAAGCTTGGGGTATTAGTAAAAGACTTACGATTCCAAAGTAAAATAAGGGTGCCTCCAGATAATTTTTCCAACCAAGGAAATTCGATCCATTACCAATTAAATCATTTCCAAGTGTTCGGAGTACAACGGTAGCATAGTGCATTGCCGATTCTATAAAAGGAGCATCAAATAATTGCTTAGTCGCTGAAAATTCTTCTTGTAACCTCGGACTGTCCCATATTCGGTAATACATACTGCCTATAAGCGGAGCCTTCATTAATACGCCTAAAATAGAATAGGCAAATAAGGGTTTGAGTAAACCAAAAAATGTATTTGTTCTTTGATTAAAACTGAAGCCTTTGTTGTCTGAAGGATGTTTTTTCAGAGAATATTCATCATCCTGAACAGTTAATCGAAATAGTAAATACAATAGGAAAAACTGACCAATAAAAATGAAGTTTACATCGAATGACCAGAATACGGCTAAAGACCACCATAACCATATTTGCTTTCGATATCCTTTTTCAAAAGCCCATAATAAAAGTATTACCTTAAAACACAACCACGAATGAACATACCAGCTTCCTCCAATGATCATATATGCACTTAGTGAAAAGGCTAAAGCTCCAAATAAGGCAGCAAAATGATTTTTGAATAATACCAATAGCCAGCGATAGCACAACCAGGCTGTTATCAGTATTTTAATGATTTCCACGAAAATGATCCCATAAGCGAGCCGGTCTTTTCCCAATACATATAATAACCAGTTAAAGGGGTTGTCAATACCTGAATTGGTGATATTTTGTCCTAAACCCTGAGCAAATGACCAGCGGGGAATACCTTCTGTTCTTAAATATTCTGAAACATGAATAAGATGTGGATAAACGGCATTGATGGTATCGCTGCCTATATCTTTGAATAAATAAATTTTTTCTAAACGAATAAAATCGAAGAAAACGATCAGGCAAATAAAGCCTAATAAAACCAATAACAATATATCAAAAGCGTACCTGTTCTTCATGCAGCATTATTCTTGCAATAGTAATGCCCTGTTTTTTTGAGCTGATCCATAATTTGGATTGATCTCCAATGCTCGGTTATAATCGGCAAGTGCTTTTTCTTTTTCACCTTGTTGGTGATAAATAATAGCTCGGTTATTGAAAGCTAATGCATAGCCATCGTTAAGTTCAATACATTTGTTATAATCTTTAAGTGCCGCTTCAAAGTTTTGCATCTTGTAGTATAAGTGTCCTCGGTTGTTGTAATGTTTAAAATACCCTGGATTCAATTCAATTGCCTTGCCAAAATCACTTTCTGCCTTATCGAATTGGTTCGCTTTAAAATATAAATACCCACGATTTCCCCATCCCTGATCATAATTAGGTTCTAATTCAATACATTTATTGAAATCTCCAAGTGCTTTCTGAGCTTTTTTAGGATCATTCATATACGCCAAGCCACGTTTGTTATAGGCGAGCATATTGTTCTTGTCAACTGCGATAGCTTTTGACCAGAGTGATATACCATCTTTCCATATAGAAGTTTGCTGAAAGCATAAAAAGAATAGAATTGCAGCGTATAAGGCAAATCCTCCTATGGCAATGGTTTTTAGCTTTTCTTTCTGAATGAATTGGTCAATTAACATTCCAATAATGAAAAATATACCTACTGAACTCAAGTAAGCATATCGGTCGGCCATCACCGCATTTCCTACTGCAACGATCTGTAATACTAAAACTATATTTATAAGGAAAAAGAGTATTCCGAAGATGAAATAACGATGCTTTCTTCCTAAAATTAAAAAGCCAATTAAAATGCTTATTGCAATTACTGGCATCAGATAATAAAATCCTGGTAAGCTCTCACTTGCATTTTGAACCGGATAAGGATATAAAGGAGACAAGCCAAAAGGAACGATCAATTTTACCAGATACATGACAAAACCATATCCGGCAAAACATATTTTTTGTACTAAAGAAAAGCCCATGCTGATTGCTTCTTCTTTCTGAATGTTTACAGTTACAATACCAAATAATACCGATAAGAAGAAAAATGGAGCTTTGAGTAAAATATTGGGAATAGTAAATTTTCTTTGTTGATACCAATCTATAGAAAATAATATCATCGGGAAAATAACTGCAGCAGGCTTACTGAACAGTGAAAGTACAAAACAGATAAAAGTAACGATATACCATTTATAATCATTATCTCTTTTTCTGAATCGTAAATAACTTAAAAGCCCGAGTAAAAAGAAAAATACATAAAGCACATCTTTCCTTTCTGAAATCCATGCTACTGATTCTACGTGTAAGGGATGAATGCCGAATAGTAAGCCGGCGATTAAGGCGACCCAAACGCGTTTATCTGCTAATTGATAAATGAAAAGGAAAACCAGTGCAGTATTGAATAAATGGAATAACAGGTTGCTCAGGTGATAGCCAAAAGCATTGGAGCCCCATATTTTATAGTCCATTGCCAGGCTAAGCATTGTAATAGGATGGTAATTACTTGCTTGGGCTTTTGTAAAGAAATATTTTATTCCGAAGTTTTCGGGTGACTGAATAACCGGATTTTGTGTCACATACACGTCGTCGTCCCAATTAGTGAATCCATTTTGTAAACTTGGGAAGAAAGCAACGAATGTTATTAGGATAACAACTAAGAGGTAGGGAAATGTTTTTTTCTCTGAATTCATAAACTTAAAATGAATATTGCAAAGCTAGTAAAAAATATTTTACTGAACTTTGCGACAAATTTATGAAGATAATAGTCACAGGTGCAGCCGGTTTTATTGGATTTCATTTGACAAATCAGTTACTCAAGCTAAATTATGATGTAATTGGCTTTGACAATATTAATGATTATTACGATATAAATCTAAAGTTTGGTCGTTTAACTGAGCTTGGTATTTCAAAAAATTATATCGTTGAAAATAAATTCGTGCTTAGTGAAAAGTATAAAAACTTTAAATTTATAAAAGCAGACCTAACCAATGCTGCTACTGTAAATAAGGTTTTTGAAGAAGATGCTGATATTGTTATACATCTAGCTGCTCAGGCAGGGGTCAGATATAGTATAGATAATCCTCATGCTTATATTGAAAGTAATATACTAGGATTTTTGAATATTCTGGAAGGCTGTAGAAATAGTAAGACGGCTAAAAAATTGATCTATGCCAGCAGTTCCAGTATTTATGGGATGAATGCTAAAATTCCATTTTCAACTGTAGATAGAACCGATGAACCGGTAAGTTTATATGCAGCAACCAAAAAATCGAATGAGTTAATGGCGTTTACCTATAACCATTTGTATGGTATAAGTACAGTAGGTTTAAGGTTTTTTACGGTTTATGGTCCCTGGGGAAGACCTGATATGGCTTATTTTAAGTTTAGTAATAAAATAATGAATAATGAGCCTATTCAGATATACAATGAAGGGAAAATGGAACGCGATTTTACCTATATAGATGATATAGTAGAAGGAATATGTAAAATTGCCGATTCAATGGCTGTACAGGAAGCACCGGAAAATAAGGTTTATAATATTGGAAATAGTAATCCGGTAAATCTTATGGAATTTGTTGAGACGCTGGAGGAAGAATTAGGTGTTACGGCTCAAAAAGAAATGTTACCACATCAGGCTGGTGATGTTTACCGAACCTGGGCAGATGTGGAAGATCTGAAATCCGAGTTTCACTACCAACCGAATACTTCTTTAAAAAATGGTATTAAGAAATTTGTAGATTGGTATAAAATTTTCTATAATCTGAATAAATAAATCTTTCAAATAGATACACTCTAAAAAGAAAAAAGCTAAATTAGTTATGATGTCGAGTACAAACACTTCAAAATTACAAGCGTCAATCGTTGTTCCTATGTTCAATGAACAAGGAAATGTGATTCCATTACATGATGAGATCAGAGAAGCATGCGAACGCAGTGGTTTAGAGTATGAGATCATTATGATTGATGATGGTTCTTCTGATGAAACAGTTGCCGAGATTTTACAATGTGAACCGGTTGTGTTGGTTCGCCTGCGTAAAAACTTTGGGCAAACTGCTGCTATGGATGCCGGTATTCGACAAGCAAAGTTCCCTTACATTATAACAATGGATGGTGATCGTCAGAATGATCCTGCCGATATTCCCAAACTGTTACAGTACCTGATCATGAATGATCTGGATGTTGTATCGGGCTGGCGTAAATACAGGAAGGATACCTTCATGAAAAAGTTTGTTTCGAGAGGGGCGAATATGCTGCGTTCTGTTTTGGTTAAAGATGATATACACGATAGTGGCTGTTCTTTGAAAGTATATAAGAAAGAATGTTTCGATAAGGTGAAACTTTACGGTGAAATGCACCGATTCATTCCGGCATTATTAAAAATACGAGGCTTCAAGATCGGAGAAATGGTTGTAAATCACCGTTCGAGGACCGTAGGTATTACCAAGTATAATTGGCGAAGAACCGTTAAAGGGTTCATTGATATGGTTTCGGTTTGGTTTTGGAGCAAATATGCTGCTCGTCCATTGCATTTACTTGGCGGTATGGGTTTTATTTTTCTTTTCTTAGGATTTCTTTCTGGTATCGCAACTTTGGTTTCTTTCTTCCAGGGGCAAGGAATGAGTGAAACTGCCTGGCCATTGGTAACTATTTTCTTACTTTTTATTGGTATGCAATTATTTATTTCGGGCTTGATTGCGGATATCATCCTCAAAAGCTACTTTGAGAACAGAGAGGATCGACCTTATGGAATTAAAGAAGTTATAGAAGTCCCTAAAAGTGGAATACGAAAAGCAGGATAAAGACCTGAAGTTTATTTATTCAGTATCTCTTCAAATACTTCTTTTTCTCTTGAAAAAACAGGGTTCTTGTATTTCACGATCATCAACCCCCTTTGAAATCTATCGTTCTTCACTTCTATGTGTTTCTTTGCCATGTATTCATGCACCCAATCGCTTTTGAATGAAGGTATGTGAAGGTCTGTATTTGCCCATTGTCCTATATTTTCCTGATTCAATCGTTTTCCATTTGCATTGTATTTAGTAAAGTAAGCGTAATCGCTTCTACCTGTATATAATGCAAACGATAAATTCATTGGATATAAGTTAAAAATATAGAGTGCCGGAAGTATTAAACAAACTAAAGTATAAGCACCAAGTGCAGGAAAAAATTGAAATGTGCTTGTTTGTTGCTTGTATGCCCTGTATAAACACCAAACCATAACCGGAGACAATATATTCCATGGATAAACGATAAAGTTCCAGCCACTGCCCCAGGGGCCAAGAAAGAAAAGTATAGAGGTGTGAAATAGTATTGATAAATAAAAAGCATATTTTAATCTCTTACGAGTAAGTATTAATATGCCAAGTGTAATTTCAGTAATTATAGGAATTGCCGATAAATATTTGATATCTGATAAAGCTTCGGTGAATTCATAGGTATTCATAAACCAGGGATAAACCGCATCATAAAAGGCAAAATTTATTTTATGTAAACCTGCCCATAGATAGGTTCCACCAATTATGATGATAAACAGTTGAATCCGTTGATGCTTTTTGCTTACTAACAATGGTGCAATCAATATCAAAAGAGATTGATATACCCATATTTGAAGCCGATGAATATCGGTCAGGATAAAAAAGGCTAAGATGAGTGA
Organism: Chitinophagales bacterium; assembly: GCA_020628375.1. Lineage (GTDB taxonomy): Bacteria > Bacteroidota > Bacteroidia > Chitinophagales > UBA2359 > JAHDDA01. The sequence continues at coordinate 11,203 of JAHDFD010000007.1, forward strand.
GCTTATCAAAATCCATTTTTGTTTTTCGGAAGAAAGAATTAATCCCAACAAAAAAAACGTAAAAGCTATAAGGAGTATAAAGTCTATTGTTTGTGGAATTTCAAAAGGAAGAATAGGAACTTTATAAAAACTTCGCTCTATACCTGACCATAATTTATAAGAACAAAATACCATAAGTAGTAAGTTAATCCCGGCAATAGATATGAATGCCTGATCACTTTTCCATGGTTTGAATCCTGTATTTTTAAGTATGTCCATAGCTTATAATAGAAGTTGATAGTATTCTCAATATTTGTGTTTAACTGTAAATAAACACCATTGTAATATGTTAAGGTAGTATCAAAAATGATGTCAGCTTTTATTTATGCTGCTTATTTTTAAATTCTTTTTGATGAGTTGTTTGCAAAGCATTGGGTTTCAATTTATAGAAAATTAAATGTACTCTTAAAACATTAGGGCTGCTTATACGTAATAGTATTGGTGATCTTGATATGATTTTTTCCATATTAAGGTGTATGACGTCCTTATTTGATAGAAGGGTCTTTACATTTTGAACATACTATTAATTACCTTTGCGCGACTTATGGATATAAATTTTAATTTACTTAAAAGAATTTGTGAAGAACCGGGAACTTCCGGTTTTGAAAAGAGAATACGTGATTTGGTAATCGAAGAGGTAGAAGCTTTGGTTGATGAATTAAGCATAGATCATATTGGAAACGTAATTGCTGTTAAAAAAGGAAAGTCTGAAAAGCGACTAATGCTGGCAGCACACATGGATGAAATTGGATTTATCGTTAAACATATAGATGAAAAAACCGGAATTGTCTATTTTAATCCACTTGGAGGTTTTGATCCTAAAACATTAACTTCTATGCGTGTGAAAGTACACGGAAAAGAAGATATACTTGGTGTAATGGGAGGTAAGCCTATTCACCTGATGAGCCCTAAAGAAAGAGGCGAAAAATTAGATTTAGGGAAATATTATATCGATACAGGATTGCCAGCAGAAAAGGTGAAAGAATTGGTGCCAATCGGAAGCCCTGTTACCAGAATTGGAGACCTGGAAATGTTGGGAGAAACAGTTATGGGTAAATCACTCGATAATCGTGTTTCTGTTTTTATATTGATCGAAGTACTTCGTGAGTTGGCAAATACAGATGTTCCTTATGATACTTATGCGGTATTTACTGTTCAGGAAGAAATTGGTTGTAGAGGTGCTTTAGTGGCAACACATACCATAAGCCCTGATTTTGGAATTTGCCTTGACACGACAATTGCTTTCGATACACCTGAAGCTAAAGCAGAAGAAAAAATAACCGAATTGGGTAAAGGAACTGCTATTAAAGTAATGGATTCATCTGTTGTTTGTGATTATCGAATGGTTGCCTTTATGAAGGAAAGAGCTGAAGCTGAAGGTATAACATATCAAACAGAACTTTTAACAAGAGGTGGAACCGATACTATGGGCATTCAGAGAATGGCGGACAATATGGGGGCAATATGTGGAGCAATCTCCATTCCTACCCGAAATATTCACCAAACAATAGAGATGTGCCATCCGGCAGATATTCGCAAAACAATCGATTTAACTAAAGCTTGTATTACTGGCTTAGCAGACTATGATTGGTCGCACTAATATTATGAGTGATAATTGATTATTGATGAATGATAGATCATTTATCAATAATCAATTATCATCCATAGTTATGATAAATTCGTCCAAACACTTAATACATCGTCATCATCTTCCATCTTATCGATCATCTTCATGATTTCTTCTCCTTGTTCTTCTGTAACTTCTACTGTTGTCAACGGAAGTCGAACCAGTTCTGCAGATTTTGGTTCAATGCCCTTTTCTTCTAATGCCGATTGTAATGCGCCGAAATCAGTAAATTCACAATAAAGGTGTAATTCCGGGTTTTCATCTGCATCCGTATCGTGTTTCAATTCTTCTAAGCCATGATCGATCAATTCAAGTTCTAATTCTTCAGGATCTAATCCTTCAGCATTCAACTTAAACAATCCTTTGCGATTAAAAATAAACGATAAAGAACCAGAGGTTCCTAGACTCCCCCCATGCTTGCTGAAATAGTGTCGTACGTTTGCAACAGTCCTTACCGGGTTGTCTGTTGCACAATCTAGAAAAACTGCAACACCATGTTGTGCATATCCTTCATAACTGATCTTTTCATAATTGCTCGTGTCTTTATCAGAAGCTCTTTTTATTGCTGCCAAAACACGATCCTTTGGCATATTTACATTTTTGGCATTTTGCATAGCAGCACGTAAACTCGAATTAGTTTCAGGATTGGGGCCTCCCGATTTTACTGCTATTGCAATTTCGCGCCCTGCTTTAGTGAACGCCTTTGCCATACCTGCCCAACGTTTAAATTTTCTTGCTTTGCGAAATTCAAATGCTCTTCCCATTGTAATTTATTTTTAGTAATTTTAATTGGTAATCTGTATTAAGACCACTTTTTACTGCCAAAAATAGAACTTTTTAGCACTTTAGAAATTAATATTCCATTACAACCTCAATTTGCGATCAAATATTATAATAGGTTTTTACAGTATATATAACAATTCATTTATCTGATTTTGGATTGAATTTTACCTTTTTTGTGTACTTTTTTTATCTTAATTAATTGATTGTTAGTTTTTTGTGTTTTTATTTATTTATTTGATTTGTTTTATTGTGAATTTTTGTTCTTTTTTATAGTTTTAAAATAGTAAATATCCATACGCTTTAAAAGTTATGATAATGTATATTTTTGTAACAATACAAATTAGAGCGTAACAAATCTTAATTCGTATATACTTTTACTCAATACAATTTTCGTAATATGAGCAATGCTTACTTTCCCGTTATTTTAACCACCTTGCTGCTAAGCTTAGGTTTTAGTTTCTCTTTGTCAGCGACTATAACCGTTACTGCCCCTAGTGGATTTGAGCAAGATTTTGATTCTAACCCAGAAGGTCAAAAATGTGGAGCTTCATTTGTAGATTTTAATGAAGACTTCTTTGAAGTTACAACCGATTGTCCTGATGGATTTACTGAGACTGTTACTGAAGAGTTTGCAACAGTTCCTTATACAGATCCTTCAAGTGGCGATGTTTTTGATCCTTCTTGTTATGATATTTATATAGTGACCTATACTGTTGAAACTCCTTGTGGTGAATCACAAACCTGGGAAGCGGTGTTTTTTCAAATTGCAGCTTCACAGGACCCCGTTCAACTTGATGTAATAATCAATTTTCCGGACTTTGAACCAAACTTTGATAATAATCCAACCCAATTGGCTTGTACAGATCCTTACCCCACCTACACAATCGATGATTTTGATGAAACTGGAGGATGTGGCTTCATTGTAAACGAAACGATCAACGAAACCACATTCGATGATGGTTGTATTGAGTCTTATTTCGTATCCTACATCGTAGAAGATGCTTGTTTGAATATTCGTCAGTTTTCAGCCGTTTATGAACGTCCATTGAATCCTGGCGTGCCACCAACGGTAACAAATGTTCCTGCCAACTTTACAGATACTGACTTTGCTAATTGTGATGACGAAATACCGAACTTTACGATCGACCAATTCGATGCAGAAGCAAGTTGTAGTTTAGTTGTAACTGAAGAGATCATTAACGTGGATCCGATTAATGATGGTTGTATAGAAACTTTTGAAATTCAATATATAGTTTATGATGATTGTGATAACCGTGATACACTAAAAGCATTTTTTACAAAACCATATAATGACGGTCTCGCACCAGATATAACATTGCCATCTGGATTTGAAATTGGTTTTTTTGAAGAAAATATTGATTCAGATCCAACACAGCTTTTGTGTGGTGAAGTAGCCCCAATCTTTACGGAATCAAGTTTTTCAGCCGAATCAGGTTGTGCGCAATTTCCAGCAGAAGTTGTTTTTACAGATGATGTAAGTGTAGATGCCTGTAATGAAATTTACACTTATACTTACACAGCTACCGATATTTGTAATAATGAAATGACCTATCAGGCAGTATTTCTTGTGCCAGTTAATGAAAGTATTGCCCCTGAAATTACAAATGCTCCTACAGAATTTGAACAGGATATTGACGCTACTCCTACTATTTTAGAATGTGCAGATAACTTTCCTTCGTGGGGCGATATCTGGGATGAGTCGAGTTTTACCTTTTCAGATAATTGTACGCCATTAGACCTGTTGGTAACAGCTACTGATGAAACTGCACCTGTAACAATAGACTGTTACGAAGAAAAAATATACACTTTTACTGTTACAGATTTATGTGGCAATTCAATTTCCTATGTAGCAAATTATTGGAAACCAGTTACTGCCTTAGTGAATCCCCCAACTATAGATGTTGCTACATATCCGGTTATTGATCCGGGCTCTTTTGAATTGAATACTGATGCTAATCCCGATACATTGACTGTTTGTGATGAAAGTTTTCCAACTTTGGCAACTAATCAGTTTGAAGCGGTAAGTAATTGTTCACTTATAGAAGTTGATATAAGCATTACCAATGATCTGGTAACTAGCCCAAGCGGATGTACACAAACATTAACAAGAACAGTTACAGCTACGGATAATTGCGGTAATGCCACAGAATATCAAGCGGTTTATGTAAGATTTATAAATCAGGGAGCTGTAACTGTTACAGCGCCTGCCGGTTTTGAAGAAAATACTGATTCAACACCTGAAGATTTAGGTTGTGATACAGGCTTTACCAATTATACATTAGATGATTTTAGCGCAGCATTAGATTGTGACGAAGGAATTGTTACAAATGAAGTAACAGAAGATATTCAGGCAAGTGCAGATGGTTGTGCAGAAACTCAAACGGTTACTTATACAATAGAAGATGTATGTGGGAATACTGCGACCTATGTAGGAGTTTTTATTCGTACCGTATCAACTGTAGACAATGCGGTGGCTCCTTTAGTTACAGCACCTTCTGAATTTGAAGCAGGAAGTACAGATAGTACTCCAACGATTTTGGAAATATGTGGAGAAGATTACCCTGTAACCATCAATGATTTTTCAGCTACAGATAATTGTGGTGTTGCAGAAGAAACACTTGATTTTACAGATGCTGACGATGGCTGTTTTGAAACACGAACTTATACCTATACAGCAACAGATGCTTGTGGTAATAGTACCGTTTACACAGGTGTTTATCAAAGAATCTTACCAAACGATGTTCCACCGAATGTAATTACACCTAATTCAGATTTTGTTTTGAATGGTGGAGGTAATCCTGTATTATTGGCGTGTGGTGATCCATTTCCAGATTATACAGCAGATCAGTTCACCGTAATTGATGATTGTAATCTGGAAGCTGATACGATTTTTACCATTGTCGATGAAACTTTAGAATGTATTCTTAGAAGAACAATAACGATTACAGCAACCGATACTTGTCAGAATGTTACAACTTACGAGGCAATTTATACTTCCGGTATCCCTGATGGCATACCACCAACGGTTGACCCACAGGAAGCATTTGAAGCAGGTAATGTTGATAATAACCCAACTCCGGTAACTTGTGGAGAAACACCCGATCTTTCTATCGATGATTTTGAGGAGTCAGATGGATGTAATCAGGTAATTACAGAAAATATAAGCGCACCTGTCATTACAAATGATGGCTGTCTTGAAACATTGACTTATACATACACAGCTGAGGATGAATGTGGTGATGTTGCCACTTTTACTGGTAGCTTCTTGCGACCTTTGAATTCATTGGAGGTCAATGTTATTCCGTCTGTTAATGCTTGTCCTGACCAAACGATAACTGTTCAGGCAGATGGTGGCTTCAATTGTAATGGAGGAAACTTTGACTTCGTTTTAATTAATGCAGATAATAATAGTTCAGTTGACCTGATAACTGCTAACGGATTGACAGATGTAGTTTTTAGTAATATTCCGGAAGGAAATTATTATGTAGAAGTAACAGATAACACAGATGGATGTGTAGAACAAACAACTACTATTGCTATAGCAGAAGGCTTGGATGGAGAATTTAGTTATGCTTGCGGGGAAACAGATAATACTTTTGTTTTAACGAATCTATCAGGAGGAAGTGGAAATTATACAGTAACATCAGATATCGATGGAACTTTAGATAATGCTACAACTGGCACTTATCAGCCATCACAAACACTTACTGCAGGAACACATACAATCACTATTACTGATCCAAGCCTTGATCCGGCATGTGTATTGACTTTTACTATTGATGTTTATGATCCACTGACTTTGAGCTTAAGTGCCGATGATTGTGCTTTTAATGGAACAGTAAATGTTGATGTAGTTTCAGGTGGAGCTGGAACATATACAATATTCCCATCAACTATAGAAGCTCCCGGAGCTAGTAATGATATTACTTCAAATGAAACAAGCTTGAGTGGAGTTGGTAGCCTTACTGGAATTACTACAACTTCAGACTTCTATATAGTATTGGAAGATGCGAACGGATGTCAGATTTCTCAATTGATTATTTATGAAGCTCAGGTAGAACTTACAAATACATTCACATTCGATTGTACAAATCCGAATGCAGCAAGTGTTGAATTATTTGGGGCAATTGGTGATTGGGACTTTTATTTATATGAAACAGGAACACCTTTCGATAATGGAGCTTCAGCAGTAGCTAGTCAAAGTGGAGGGATAACAGCGAACTTTACAGCCATTCCGGGTGGTGCTTATACCATTTATGCTAGTGATGCTGATGGATGTGAAGCAACACCAATAGACATTGAGATTTTTGATGCACTTAATCTTGAAATAAGCTTAGGAGGATGTGCTTTTAATGGTGAATTAGAAGTTACAGCTGCGAATGGTGGAGCTGATCCGGCAAATACCATTGGAGGCGGTTTTGCTAATACAGGATATACTATATTTTTAGCAAGTTCTGAAACAGCAGGCTCAGGTGATATTACTTCTAATGAAGGAACATTAACAGGAATCGGCTCTTTTACAGGTATTGATACAAGCAATGACTTTTATGTTATTCTTGAAGATGCTAATAATTGTAGAGTTGCTGTTTTAGTAGAATATATTGAATTATTGGATCTGCAAAATAATTTGAACCAGGTTTGTAACGATGCTTTAAACGAAGTGAGTGTTTCAGTTTCCGGTGGAAATCCTGATTGGGATTTTTATTTATTTGAAGCAGGAGATACCTACGATTCGAATAATCCAGCTAACGGATCTATAGCAACGGATACTGGTGATGGCTCTGGGAATGACAATAATGGAACTTTCAGCACCATACCTGCCGGAGCTTATTTTGTCGCAGCAAGCGATGCCGATGGTTGTTCTGCAGATACTGTTGCAGTTTATGTTTATGATGAACTTGAATTAGGAATCGATCTGAATGGATGTTTCTTCGATGGTACAATTGAGGTAACAACTGTTTTAGGAGGAACAGATCCTGCTGTTACAGTTGGTGGAGGTTTCCCTGATGTTGCTTACAGTATTTTCTTATCAAGCATAGATGCTCCGAATGGTGTGAACGATATTAGTTCTAACGAAAATAGCTTAAGCGGAACAGGAACTTTTACGGATATATCTGCGACAGCTGACTTTTATGTTATTCTTGAAGATGCCAATGGTTGCCAGACTTCGGTACCTGTTAGTGTTAGCGAACAAGCAAGTCTCGATAATGATTTACCGGAAGATTGTATCTCAAATATCAATACGGTTGCTGTTTCGGCAACAGGTGGTTCTCCGGATTGGACTTTCTATTTATACGATACAGGAGTGGCATTCGATAATGGTACTTCCGCTCTTGCTACTGATGCAGGTGATGGATCTGGTGCCGATGCTTCAGGTAATTTTAGCAGTGTAGCTGCCGGAACTTATACCGTTTATGCTGTTGATGCCAATGGTTGTGAAGCTGCACCGATCGATGTTGATGTGATCGATGAATTAACAATGGAAATCGATTTTGAACCATGTAGTTTTAATGGGGAGATCGAAGTTGTTAGCATTGCAGGTGGAACTGCTCCATATACAGTTACATTAACAAATGGTACAAGCTCAAATGAAGGTAGCTTAAGTGATATAGGAACATTTACGGGTGTATCTACCGGAACATTTGAAGTAGTAGTTACTGATGATAATGGATGTGATTTCTCAATTCCGGTTGAAATAGAAGATACTGGAGAATTGGTTGATAACACTGCCGATTGTGCTTACGGTATAATTAATGTAAGTGTTAATAATGGCATTGCTGACTACGATTTCTATGTGTATCCACAAGGAGTTGCTTTTGATGGTGGAACATCTGCAATTGATGTTTTCAATGGAGGAACTTCCGCAAATTTTAATGGTCTTGATGAAGGTGATTATACCGTTTATGCAGCTTTAAGTAACGGTTGTGGAGAATTGACAATTGATGTTTATGTGTTTGAAGAAATTTTATTAGAGCAAACCGATCTTTGTGATTATGGAACTATAATAATTGTAGCTACTGGTGGATATTCAGATAATTATACCTATTCTATAAGTGGTGGAGTTGCACCAGATAATACTACTGGTATTTTTACTGATATTCCGGGTGGAAGCTACACTGTAACAGTCGTTGACGACAACCCTAATGGTGCTTGCCCGGTAAGTATTACAGCTACTACAGTTGATCCGATTGAAGTTGAAACCAATCAGATCTGTTATGAAGGAATTATTGTTTCAGGTGGTACACCAGGCTATACTTATGACCTTTATGAAGCTGACGGAATTACCTTAGTCGATTCTAATAATACTGGTGTATTTCCAGGCACCGCCGGCGATTATGTATTGATCGTTACCGATGCAAATGGTTGCGATAATGCACCAGGCGTTCCGATTATTTGTGAAGAAGAACTTACTTGTGCAATCAATCTTACAGAGTCTTTTACTTGTAATGATGATGGTACTTTCTCTGTAGAAATTACTTTTGAAGGAGTTGGAACTTATTCTATAGAAGAGCCTGGAAGTGGCGTAAACTTAAGCGGACAAGCTTCTGGAACTTATACTTTCGATTTTAATGCAGGTGATAGTTATAACTTCACAGTTAGCAGTGAAGAATTAGAAGACTGTTCGGAATCAGTTGCTAATACACCATTCTGTTGTACACTCGATGCCGTTGCTGAAGTTCAGTGTATTGGAGTTAATGGCTTTATCGTTTCTTTTGAAATTGTTGGTGATGGGACATATACAGTTGATGATGGAGATGGAACTATTTTAACTGGCGTTTCTGCCGGACAATTAACCGTTGGAAGCCCTTTTCCGAATGGTGCCTATAACATAACTATAACAAGTGAATCAAATCCTGAATGTGAACAAGTGCTTTCAGGAGAGCAAGATTGTTTCGATTGCAACCTTGCTGTTACCGCCGATACAGAGTGTATTGATGTCTTTAATTTTAATCTCGATCTTATTATTAACGGAAGTGGAACATTTACCGTTGATGATGGAATCAATCCGATTCAAACAGGGGTAACTGCTGGAAATGTAACAGTAGGTACTTACCCTAATGGAGCATACAATGTAATCGTAACTAGTGAATTGGATAGTGAATGTTCAGAAACAGTTTCAGGAAGTGAAGATTGCTTCGAGTGTGATCTGAATATAGAGGCTACAACTACTTGTATTGATGATCTTAATTATGAATTGACCTATACAATTTCCGGCTCAGGAACTTATACCGTTGAAGATGGTATCAATGGAACTCAAACCGGAGTTGCAGCCGGAACTTATACGGTTGGTGTTTTATCTAACGGAGATTATTCAATCGTTGTTACAAGTGAATATGATGATACTTGTACACAAACAGCTTCTGGTTCTGAAGATTGTTTTGTTTGCCCATTACCTGTTTCTGCTCAGGTAAACTGTTTGGATAACTTTACTTATGAGGTGTCATTTACTTTAACAGGTGATGGGACTTTCTCGATTGGTGATGGTATCAATCCGGTTCAGTCTGGTTTAACTGCTGGTGATTACACGATAGGACCATTCGATAATGGGGCTTATAACATCATTATCACAAGTGAAGACGATGAAACCTGTACACAAACCTTAAGTGGTGAACAAGATTGCTTTGAATGTGATCTGACAGTCAATGTAAATACAACTTGTCTTGACCTTGGAAACTATAGTTTGGAATACACAATCTCTGGTATTGGAACTTATACAGTTGATGATGGAATTAATCCTTTACAAACAGGCGTTGTGGCAGGAACATATACAATAGCTTCATTGCCAAATGGAACATATAATATTATTGTAACAAGCGAAGAAGATGAAACTTGTACAGAAACCGCATCGGGTAGCGAAGATTGTTTCGAGTGTGAATTGAATATTACGCCAACCGTTGTTTGTAATGATGATGGCTTAGGCTTCACAGTATCTTATGAAATCATAGGTAGTGATTCTTATACAGTTGAAGATGGCATAAATGGAACACAAACGGGTGTTACTGCTGGAATTTATTCAGTAGCTTATCCAAATGGTGCTTATTCAATTGTAATCACTTCAGAAACGAATAATGAGTGTACACAAACATTAAGTGGAGATCAGGATTGCTTTGAATGTGATTTGACAGTTAATGTAAGTACATCATGTTTAGACTTAGAAAACTATAGTTTAGAATACACCATTACCGGAACAGGAACTTATACCGTTGATGATGGCATCAATCCACTTCAAACAGGCGTTGTGGCAGGAATATATACAATAGCTTCATTGCCAAATGGAACATATAATATAATCGTAACAAGCGAAGAAGATGATACTTGTACGGAAACAGCTTCTGGTAGTGAAGATTGCTTTGAGTGTGAATTGAACGTTACGCCGACAGTTGTATGTAATGGTGATGGCTTAGGCTTTATAGTATCTTATGAAATCACAGGCAGTGATTCTTATACGATAGAAGATGGGATAAATGGAACACAAACAGGTGTAACTGCCGGAACTTATACAGTAGCTTATCCAAATGGTGCTTATTCAATTGTAATCACTTCAGAAACAAATGAAGCATGTACACAAACCTTAAGTGGTGAACAAGATTGCTTTGAATGTGATCTGACAGTCAATGTAAATACAACTTGTCTTGACCTTGGAAACTATAGTTTGGAATACACAATCTCTGGTATTGGAACTTATACAGTTGATGATGGAATTAATCCTTTACAAACAGGCGTTGTGGCAGGAACATATACAATAGCTTCATTGCCAAATGGAACATATAATATTATTGTAACAAGCGAAGAAGATGAAACTTGTACAGAAACCGCATCGGGTAGCGAAGATTGTTTCGAGTGTGAATTGAATATTACACCAACTATTGTTTGTAATGAAGACCTGACAGGTTATACTGTAACTTATGAGGTAACAGGCAGCGATTCTTACACAGTAGAAGATGGTATAAATGGAACACAAACAGGTGTAACAGCCGGAACTTATTCAGTAGTATATCCTAATGGTGCTTATTCAATTGTAATCACTTCAGAAACAAATGAAGCATGTACACAAACCTTAAGTGGTGAACAAGATTGCTTTGAATGTGATCTGACAGTCAATGTAAATACAACTTGTCTTGACCTTGGAAACTATAGTTTGGAATACACAATCTCTGGTATTGGAACTTATACAGTTGATGATGGAATTAATCCTTTACAAACAGGCGTTGTGGCAGGAACATATACAATAGCTTCATTGCCAAATGGAACATATAATATTATTGTAACAAGCGAAGAAGATGAAACTTGTACAGAAACCGCATCGGGTAGCGAAGATTGTTTCGAGTGTGAATTGAACATTACACCAACCATTGTTTGTAACGATGATCTGACAGGTTATACAGTTACGTATGAAATCACAGGCAGCGATTCTTACACAGTAGAAGATGGTATAAATGGAACACAAACAGGTGTAACAGCCGGAACTTATTCAGTAGTATATCCTAATGGTGCTTATTCAATTGTAATCACTTCAGAAACAAATGAAGCATGTACACAAACCTTAAGTGGTGAACAAGATTGCTTTGAATGTGATCTGACAGTCAATGTAAATACAACTTGTCTTGACCTTGGAAACTATAGTTTGGAATACACAATCTCTGGTATTGGAACTTATACAGTTGATGATGGAATTAATCCTTTACAAACAGGCGTTGTGGCAGGAACATATACAATAGCTTCATTGCCAAATGGAACATATAATATTATTGTAACAAGCGAAGAAGATGAAACTTGTACAGAAACCGCATCGGGTAGCGAAGATTGTTTCGAGTGTGAATTGAACATTACACCAACCATTGTTTGTAACGATGATCTAACAGGTTATACTGTAACGTATGAAATTACAGGCACTGATTCGTACATAGTAGAAGATGGTGTAAATGGAACACAGACAGGTGTAACTGCCGGAACCTATTCAGTAGTTTATCCAAATGGTGCTTATTCTATTGTAATCACTTCAGAAACAAATGAAGTATGTACACAAACACTAAGTGGCGAACAAGATTGCTTCGAATGTGATCTGACAGTTAATGTAAGTACATCATGTTTGGATTTAGAAAACTATAGCTTAGAATATACAATTTCCGGTATTGGAACTTACACTGTTGATGATGGAATCAACCCGCTTCAAACAGGCGTTGTAGCCGGATCTTATACAATCAATTCATTGCCAAATGGCGCTTACAATATTATCGTTACAAGTGAAGCTGACGAAACTTGTACAGAAACAGTTTCAGGTTCTGAAGATTGTTTCGAGTGTGAACTGAACATTACGCCAACAGTCGTATGTAACGAAGACCTGACAGGTTATACCGTAACTTATGAAATTACAGGTATTGATTCCTATATTGTAGAAGATGGCGTAAATGGAACGCAGACAGGCGTAACAGCAGGAACCTATTCAGTAACCTATCCAAATGGAGCTTATACGATCGTAATTACTTCAGAAACAAATGAAGCATGTACACAAACCTTAAGTGGTGAACAAGATTGCTTTGAATGTGATCTGACAGTCAATGTAAATACAACTTGTCTTGACCTTGGAAACTATAGTTTGGAATACACAATTTCTGGTATTGGAACTTACACAGTTGATGATGGAATTAATCCTTTACAAACAGGCGTTGCGGCAGGAACTTACACGATCAGTTCAATACCAAATGGTACTTACAATATAATCGTAACAAGTGAAGCTGATGAAACTTGTACAGAAACAGTTTCAGGTTCTGAAGATTGTTTCGAGTGTGAATTGAGTATTAATCCAGCACTTGATTGTAACGAAGATTTAAGTGGCTACACAGTAACTTATGAAATTACGGGTAGCGATTCTTACATAGTAGAAGATGGTATTAACGGAATTCAAACAGGTATAACCGCCGGAACTTACACTGTTGCTTATCCTAATGGTCCTTATACGATCGTAATAACTTCAGAAACAAATGAAGCATGTACACAAACCCTGAATGGAGAACAAGATTGCTTTGAGTGTGATTTGATCGTAAATGTAAATACTGAATGTGTAGATCTATTAAATTATAGTTTAGAATATACCATTACTGGAACTGGAACATTCTCTGTCGATGATGGAATTAATCCACTTCAAACAGGAATTGTAGCAGGAACATATGCTATCGATTCATTGCCAAATGGCGCTTATAATATCATTGTAACTAGTGAAACAGATGAAACCTGTACCGAAACAGTCTCAGGAAGCGAGGATTGCTTCGAGTGCGAATTGCCAGTAGAATCAGTAATTACTTGTAATGATGATGGAAGTGGTTTTTCTGTGAATTATATTATTACTGGAAATGATTTTTATACAATAGTTGATGGAGTAAATGGAACGCAGACAGGTGTAACTGCCGGAACTTATACAGTAGCTTATCCTAATGGCGCTTATTCAATTATAATTACTTCGGAAACAAATGCTGAATGTACACAAACATTATCTGGAAGTGAAGATTGTTTTGAGTGCGGTTTGCTTGTAACTTCTACAACCAACTGTATTGATGATTTCTCTTATAATGTATTTGTCAATATAGCAGGAAACGGAACTTATACTGTTGATGATGGAATAGGTGGTACCCTTACAGGTGTTTCAAATGGTAACCTTATTTTAGGACCATACCAGAATGGTGCATATACTATTATTATTACTAGTGAGGTTGAGGCAGAATGTTCAGAAGTAATTAATGTTAATGAAGAGTGTTCAGAACCTCCTGTTTGTGATGTTACTGCATCAGCAAACACGGTTTGTTTGAATGATGATAGTTATGAAGTAATATTGAGTTTGGGAGGTGTAGGCACATTTACCATCGATGATGGCATAAACCCAGCTCTAACGAATCAGGTAGCAGGAACGATTACCTTAGGTCCTATTCCTAATGGAAATTATACAATAATTATTACTAGTGAAGCTGATCCGAATTGTTCTATTCCAATTAGTGGTCAACGCGATTGTGCACCAGATATTCCTTGTGATATTTCTGCTATTGCTGCAACAGGTTGTGTAGATTTTGATTCTTTTGAATTATCTGTAGAATTAACAGGGTCGAGTACTTATACTTTAACCGACGGAGTGAATGTAATAAATGGCGCAAGTTCTGGAACTATTGTTCTTGGAACATTACCAAATGGTGGATATACGCTCACCATTACCGACGAATTGAATGACGAATGTACCGTTACTTTAAATGGAAATGAAGATTGTACAGGAGAAATTAATTGTGATGTAACTGTTGAAGCAGAAGTGCAATGTATCAGCAATGCCGAATACATTGTTGATATTACGATTACAGGAACAAGTACTTATACCGTAGATGACCAACAAGGAAACGTATTTGGTGGTGTTGGGTCTGGTACTTATACCGTTGGTCCTTTCGATTCGAATACTGCTTATCAGATCGATGTTTTGGATGAAGCAAATGATCTTTGTTTTAAAACGGTTTCTGGTACGAAAGTATGTGAGCCGGGTGTTGGTTGCGATCCGGGTATTGTGATCGATAAACAATGTTTACCAGATAATTCGGGCTACCAGTTAGAAGTAATTCTGAGTGGTTCAAGCACTTATTCACTTTACGATGGTTTATTTGTTGATCTGCCAAATAATAATTTGTTGACCACCGGATTACAAGCAGGAGATTCGTTCATTATCGGTCCATTCGATAACAGCGAAACTTATTTCTTCTTAATGCTCGATGAAAACGATCCTTTATGTTATCAGGATTATATCGGTTCTTTCGATTGTCAGGGTGGTTGTGATCTGGAAGCAAATGCATTCCCGGTTTGTAACGAAGATGGTACCTTCAATGTAGAAATTGAAGTATTTGGTACAGGAGTTTATAATGTAACAGGTGATGTTTTCGATGAAGTTACAGGTGGTGAAACATTATCTTATGGTCCTTACAATCCAGGAGATACTTACTATTTCTTATTGGTCGATATAGCCGATGATAACTGTATTCAGGATTTCCTTGGAACTGCCGATTGTGAAGCAGAAGAACCATGTGATATTAATGCTGCGGTTGATTTTACTTGTTTTGATAATGAAACTTATGACATTATTTTCAACCTGAATGCCTCAGGAACATTTACCATAACAGCTTCTAACGGAACAGTAATTAATAATGCTACTCAATTAGGTAATCCGTATAACTTAGGGAACTATCCTAATGGTGGATATTCGGTAGTTGTTCAGGATGAAGCCAACGAAGAATGTAATGCAACCTTTGTAGGTTCTCATATTTGTCAACCGCCTCCACCATGTGATCTTGAAGTAACTAATAACAATGTGTGTATAGATGAATTTACTTATAACGTAGTCTTAACGATAACAGGTTCTGATACTTATGATATTATTAATAACGGAACAGTAGTGCAAACAGCCATAGGAGCAGGTACTTATACAGTAGGTCCTATTCCAAATGGAAATTACAATATTCTGATAGTAGGAAACGAAGATATTACTTGTGAAAGAGCTATAGAAGGAAGTTTCTCTTGCTCTGAAGATCTTCCATGTGATCTTGTCGTTTCAGCAGATAAGGAATGTACAGGTGATGGAGAATACGAATTAGTGCTAACCATTAGCGGTTCTAGTGTATATACCATTTCTGATGGAAATACAATTTATGCCAGCGATCAAACTGCGGGTAGTATAACGATTGGACCTTTCTCAAATGGTGAATATTCGATTGAAGTAGTGGACAATGCCAACGAAGATTGCTTCCAGAACTTGAATGGAAGTTATGAATGTATTGCTTGTGATATTGCTGCCAACTTTGTACCTGTTTGTCAGGAAAACGGAGAATATGTACTTGAACTTGATTTGTCAGGAAGTAGTTCTTATACTGTTTCAGATGGTGTGAATAACGACATTACCGGATTAACATCAGGACAATACGAAATTGGTCCTATACCAAGTGGAATTTATAGTATCACAATAACCGATGAAACCAATGCAGATTGCTCACAAACTTATGAAGGTGTATTCTCATGCGAACCTCCGGTTTGCGACTTGATCGTTACCACAGAAACTCAATGTCAGGAAGATGGAACTTTCTCATTAACACTGGATATTATTGGTGGAAGCGATTATGAAATTTATGATGAAGATGGAACATCTATAGGAGCGCAGGGAGAAGGTGCTTTTGAAATAGATGGATTAACAGGAACAGATTATGAATTCTTTGTACAGGATTTGAATAATCCAAACTGTAACACACCTGTATTAGGAAGCATAGACTGTAATGATAATCCTCTGGTTTGTAATCTGTCATTGAATGCACAGCCGATCTGTAATGATAATGGTTCTTTCTACTTTGAACTTGAATTACCCGCCGGTAGTACTTATACCATTGATTACGGTGGACCAGGCGGAGGAGTAGATGAATCCAATGTTCCGGCTGGGATTTATACAACAATAGACTTCAGCGAATTTTATGGCTTTACAGTAATAGCTGAAAATATTCCTGATTGTGAACAGCAGATCTTCGGTACTTTTGGTTGTGATGTCGGAGAGCCGGGTGATCCTGAGTGTGATATTGACTTTAGTTATACATACGAATGTTTCGATGATGGTTTATACGATTTCATTTTTACGATCGAAGGTGAAGGCTTATTCGATGTTTATACAACAACCTCTGGAGGTAACTGTAATCAGGTGGGCTACTTACTAGAAAGCGTTCCTGCCGGAGTTTATCAGTTTGGTCCTTATGGCGAAAATGGCTGCCCTAATAATACCGTTTTAGAACAGGTAGGAACCGATTGTTCAACGCAACTATTTGCAACAGCATCATGTACACCTGGTTGTTTAATGGAGGTATTTATGACGCCTGAATGTAATGTAGATGGAACTTTTAATGTTATCGTTGAAATTGATGGTGATGATACTTATAATATTGAAACATGGTCAGGCGAAGAGCTAGGATTCAATGATGTTGAACCAGGTACATACACCGTAGGACCATTTGATGAAGAATATGATGTTGTAGTTTATGTAAATGGCTTCGAAGATTGTTTCTATCGAGATTATGATGATGTAGCTTGTGAAGATGTAACACCTCCACCATGTGATGTAGATGCTACAGTTGCTTTCACTTGTAATGATGATGGTACATACACCGTTGATCTATTCATTATTAACGGTTCAGGTACTTATAACTTTAGCGAATTTGGCGGCGGTGGCGGTCCTGGCGGTGGCGGACCAGTATTGCTTGGAGAAAGTTTAGATGTCGGACAATATAATTTTGGTCCATTTGAAGTTGATGGTGAAGAAAATTTATTCGTTCTTACACAGGAAGAAAATATAAACTGTGAGAAATTATTCTATCTAAGTCCTGCTTGTGATGAAGATTGCGATCTTACCGCATTCTTTATTCGTGAGTGTAACGACGATGGAACATTCAATGTAGTGGTGAATGTAAGTGGTTCAAGTACTTATAGTATTTTAAACTGGCCAAATGAATCTATTGGTTTAGACAATGTTTCAGCAGGTTTATATACTGCCGGTCCGTATGAAAACGAATACGATATAATCGTAGTCGATGACAATAACCCTCAGGATTGTTTCTTCAATGACTTTGGGGAATATTACGAATGTGGCGAACAACCACCAGTTTGTGATCTGTTTATTTCTATTGAAATTGAATGTAACGAAGATGGAAGTTTCTTCCTTGTATTCGACATTCAGGGTGATGATGTTTATGATATATTGATAAACGACTTTATACCAGGTTCCAATAATGATATAGATTTCGAACCGGTTTCAGATTTACCGGCTGGTACTTATACCTACGGACCTTTTACCGGAACAGCTTATGACTTCATAATTGTAGGTAGTGATTTCAATCCGGGAGGACCAGGACAGGGACCACCTGAAGGTTGTTTCCAATTACTATCTAGTGAGGTAGATTGTATCGGTCAACCTCCGGTTTGTGATCTTGATTTTGATTTTGAAATAATTTGTCAGGTTAATGGTGCTTACTCACTTGCTTTGGATATAACAGGAAGCGATGTTTATGAGATTGAAATAGATGGAGAAGAAAACATCGAAAATGTAACAGCAGGAAGTATCGAGATCGGTCCATATAATCAGGAACAGATCAGTATCAATATTGTATCAGTTAATAGCGGAAGCTGTACACAGGCATTAAATACTCAGAATCCTTGTGATGTAGATGTTCCTTGTGATCTTTCGGCAACAACCGATATTTACTGTAACCCTGATGGAACCTATTCTATTGATGTAACCATTACCGGATCGGATATTTATGATATTTACAGAACCGATAATGGGGAAGAAGGAACAGGATTTTTATTTGAATTCTTCTCAGATGATTGGCCTACCGAAATGTTCTGGGAGCTGGTAAATGATAATACAGGACAAACAATATATTCTACTGTTCCGGGTGTATATTTCGAGCCATTCCAATTTTATTCTGAAATAATGGACGAACTTGACCCTAATGCTTCTTATACCCTTATCTTAAGAGATACTTTTGGAGATGGATGGACCTTAGGAGGTGGCGGAGGAGACTTCGCAGTTTATGATCTGGCAACCGGAAATCTTATCGAAGAAGGAATATTTGAAGATGGATCAGAATTCATTATTGAATTAGGACAACCAGTTTCTGCTGGTACAGGTAATCCTGATGATCCGATCTTATCAGATCTTCCTGCAGGAACTTATACTGTTGGACCTTTCAATACCAATGTTTACGACTTTACTATAATTGCCCAATCTGATGATGCATGTACTTTTGAAGTACAAGGGAATTATAGTTGTGGATCTGTAAACTGTGGCGTTAGTACCGAATACGAATTTGAATGTACAGAAGATGGTACAGGTTATTTTGTTGTACTTGACTTCCGTGGTGCAGGAACTTATACCATTACCGATGGTGTAAATCCAAATTTAACCGGACAAACGCAGGGTATGGTAACCGTAGGCCCTATTCCTAATGGTATTTTTGAAATCGAGATCTTCGATGAAAATAATCCTGAAGATTGTTTCCTGGCTATTTCAGGTGTAAACGATTGTGGTGGAGGAACGCCTTGCGATCTCGATGTAGATGCGATATTTGAATGTATAGGCGATGAGGTGAATGTATTGGTGAATATTACTGGATCGAGTGTTTATGAAGTTGACTTTGGGAATGGAACAGTTGTTTCTGATGTATTACAGGGTACTTTTGAGTATGCTTATGGTGTAACTTCATTAAACTATGACATAACAGTAACTGATTTAAATGAAGAGGATTGTAATCAAACACTTTCTGGTTTCTATTCATGTGAAGCACCTCCGGTTTGTAATATTTCAGCATTCCCAACCTTTACATGTATTGATGACTTAACTTATCAAACTACCTTGAACTTATCGGGTAGTAGCACTTATACCATAACAGTAGGAGGAACTACTTTAACGGGACAAACAGCAGGACAAATTGATTTAGGTGAGTTTAATAATGGGGCGAATACGATCATTATTCTCGATGAAGCGAATCCGAATTGTTCTCAGAGTTTACAAGCTAATTATGCTTGTTCAGCTGTTTCTTATTGCGATCTTTCTGTTGAATTAAACCCGGTTTGTCAAGATGATGGTTTCTATCTGGAAATTACTATTTCAGGTTCGAGTACTTACTCTGTATTCGATTTTGGTGATTTCGCTGGATTTGAAAATATTGCGAATGGTTTAACTGCAGGTACTTATACAGTAGGACCTATCTTGGCTGACTTTGATTTCTATAATATTCAGATCATTGATGAAAATGACGATGAATGTAGTCAATTCTTAGGTGGAACATCACCATGTGGAGATCAGTGTGATCTATTCGCTTCGGTAGAAACGGAATGTATCAGTAATACATCCTATAATATTATCTTAACCATATATGGAGAAGGTTCTTATAGCGTTTCTGATCCGTTGGGTAACTTCACACAAGGATACGAAGCAGGTACTTATACCTTTGGACCTTATACTGGAAGTAATTATAACTTAAGCATATTTGAAGACTTCGGCTTCTTCTGTAGTCAGTTCTTCAGTGGAACACGCGAGTGTACTACGCCGAATATTTGTGATCTGAATGTAAGTGCAGCTCCAAGATGTGAAGAAGATGAACCAAATGGCTTCTTCCTCGATCTGACTATTGAAGGAAGCAGTTCTTATTCTGTTGTATATAGTGATGGTTTCGGAAGTAGCACGCAAATTTCTGGATTAACTGCTGGAAATACAACTGTAGGTCCGGTTCAGGAAGGTTTCTATTTTATTCAGGTAGTTGATGAAACAAATGGAGATTGTACCGATACTTATCAGGGTAATTACACTTGTGGAGATTCAGAAGAGTGTGATTTAAGCCTTTCTGCTCAACCAGTTTGTAATGATGATGGAACATTTAATTTAATACTAACTATAACTGGTTCTGATAATTATAATGTTTTTGATTTCTTCACAGGCAACTTCTTAGATAATGTACCTGCAGGTACTTATGAAATAGGTCCATTCTTCGACGAATTCTATGAAGTATTTGCTGAAACATCTGATGGAGGATTCTTCGGGTTCTGCTCACAATTCGTTAGTGGTCAATATAATTGCGATGGTGATTGTGATCTGAATGTACTTCAGGAGGTTTTCTGTAATGATGATGGCTCTTTCTTGGTAGAAGTAACTGTTGAAGGTGGTAATACTTATGATATTTTCGATGACTTTAACGGAGAAGTTATAAGTGGAGTCGAAGAAGGAGTATATGAGTTCGGACCATACTTCGATGAATTCTATGCCTTTACAGTATTCGATAATGATGGTGGTTGTAGCCAGAGTGTATTTGGTCAGGGAGTTTGTGAAGATACTGGCGGTTGCGATCTGTTCGTTTCACACAGTGTTGAATGCGACGATGATACGAATGGCTATTTTGTAACGCTTGAAATTACAGGCTCGGAAGCTTACACGATCACAGATCAATTCGGAACTTTGATCGATAATAATGTAACAGCAGGAACATATACTTACGGACCATATTATTTAACTAACTATGGCTTTAGTATTTTCGATGATAGTGGAGGATTCTTCGGTTGTAGTCAATTTATTTCAGGTTCGTTTGAATGTTCTTTACCTGGACCTTGTGATTTAACCGTTCTTGCAACGCCTGTTTGTCAGGATGGTGACCTGGGTAACTTCGGACTTGATCTTCAAATTAATGGTTCAAGTACTTACACCGTAATTGTCAATGGTGGATTTGGTGGATCAGGACAACAATACAATAATACAGAACCAGGAACCTTATCAATATATCCAATTCCTGAAGGCTTCTACTTTATTCAGGTTATTGATGAAGCAAGTAACGACTGTACACAATTCTTGAATGGTAATTTCTCTTGTGATGGAATTATTGAATGTGATCTGCAGGCAAATGTTGAATATGTTTGTTTGAGTGAGAACGAATACGAACTAGTTGTGAACATCGAAGGAAGTGGAAACTACTTTGTTGATATAGATTTCTTCAATGAAGGGCAATATACAGCAGGTACTTATACTTTCGGACCGTATGAAACGAATGGTTTTGAATTCTACAATGTAAGCGTTTACGATAACTCTGGCTTCTTCGGAGAATGCTTCCAGAATATCAGTGGATCATTCTCTTGTGATCCTGATAATCCTTGTGATATTGAAACAGACATAAGTTTTGTATGTGATGAAGATGATGTACTGTTCGTTGAAGTAACCGTAACTGGAGATGGTACTTATCAGATCTTCGACTTCTTTACTGGTGAATTCCAACAAGGAGATGCAGGTACTTACACTTTCGGACCATACTTTGAGCAGTTCTACGGATTTGATGTGTTCAATGAAGATAGTGGATGTAACGAAACTTATCAGGGGTCTTACTTGTGCGAGCCAATACCGGCTTGTGATCTGTTCCTTACAGCGGTACCGATTTGTCAGGATGATTCTAACGAATACTTCTTAGAAGTAACTGTACAAGGTAGCGGAGAATATGTGCTATTCAGCGGATTCTTCGGTTCTGAACCAATAGATACTGTTACCGCCGGAACATATACTTATGGTCCTTATATCATTAATAACTACAGCATTTTTGCCAATGATGTTGAAGATGGTGGATTCTTCGGTAATTGTTTCCAGCAGGTAGCCGGAGAAATTCAGTGTAATACATCGGGGCAACCTTGTGATTTGAATGTTGCAGTCGATATCGAATGTGTTACAGATAATGAATATTCTGTTAACTTGAATATCAGCGGAAGTGGAACATATTCTATCGATGATGGAAGTGGTTCTGTATTAAGTGGTGTTGAGCCTGGTAATATTTCACTCGGACCTTACAGTGTAGTAAATTATAGTATTCAGATCACACAGGAAGGAAATCTGGCATGTACACAAACCATTGCAGGTACTTATGAATGTTCTGCTCCTGATATTTGTAATTTACAAGCTTCGGCAACACCAGTTTGTAATTCTAATGGAACTTATGTGCTGGAAGTTGAAATTATAGGTGATGGCGTATTTGAAATTGAAGCAAATGGTGAAACACAAACTGGTGAAGCAGGTAGTTATTCCTTTGGTGATTTTGAAGAAGGTAGTTATGAGGTAATAATTGTTAATCCTAATATCATTGGATGTTCACAAACAATTACGGGTGATATACAATGTACACAAGATCCTCTTTGTTCGATCGACTTTAATGTTACACCTTCTTGTGATCAAGCTGGATTCTACAATTTATTATTGGATATTCAGGGTGATGAACCTTTCTATACAGTTATTATAGATGCTGGTGCATTCAATGATGTTTTCCCAGGTGTGCCTCCGGGTGTTTATCCACTCGATTTCATTCCAAATGGTAATTACTTTATTGAAATAGTAAGTGAAACAGATCCTGATTGTTTTGCTAGTTTTTCTGGCTCTTACGAATGTACAGACGAAGAACCTCCGTGTGATCTTGTTGCTAATGCAACGCCGGTATGTATAGATTTATTTAGTTATAATCTGGAAGTTATAGTAGAAGGTAGTGGTGAATTTGAATTGATCTATAATGGTAATTCAGAATCAGTTACAGCAGGAACATATACCGTAGGACCATTCTTAAATAGTGATTATGAGCTTGAAGTAGTAGGTAGTGAATTTTGTAGTCAGTTTATTAGTGGGATTTTTGATGATTGTGGTGATGGACCTACACCTTGCGACCTATTCGCTAGCTATGAGTTAATATGTTTAAGCGATGATTTACCGAACTATAATGTAGAATTAACCATTACTGGTTCAGGAACTTATACTGTTTCAGGAAATGGCTTTGATGATATCGTGAATGCTACAGCCGGAACTTATACCTTGGAGAATCTGACTGCTGAAAATATCAATATATTTATTGAAGCAGAAGGTGTCAATAATTGTTTCCAGAACTTACAAGGCTTACGTCAATGTCCGGTGGCGGTTACGCCTGTTTGTGATGATCTTTCAGCATCTATCGAGGTTGTTTGTAATGATGACGGTTCTATCGAATTGGTTATTACTATTGAAGGTGATAATACTTACGATATTCTTGGTGCTCAATCAGGATTTGTTTTTGCAGAAGGTGTTAGTGCAGGTGAAACTGTAATAGGACCATTCAATAATCCGAATGTTGATGAATTTAATTTACTTGTAGTAGATAATGAAGACGAAGATTGTTTTGAAACAGTAAATGGTTCTATCCCTTGTAATGATCAGCCACCAATACTTTGTAATCTGAATGCTTCGTTAACAACAGATTGTGTTGATGAAGAAAGTTACATTATCGACCTTACCATAGAAGGAACAGGCACCTATACCGTTCAGGATGGAACCTTTACCGATGATGGTTCAGCAGGCTTATTCATCTTTGAATTCTCTACCGATATTTTCCCTGATGAAATTTCTTGGGAATTATACAATGATAATACAGGTGATGTGGTAGCGAATGGAGCAGGGTATGAAGAAGCTGAAACTTATACAGAAACATTTGAAGATCTTGATCCAACAGCTAGTTATACCTTGTTATTATTAGATTCATTTGGCGATGGCTGGACGGTTGACTTCGGACCTCCAAACCCAGATGCAGGACAATATTCAATTACCGATGCAGAAGGTAATATTATTGCAGAAGGAATATTTGAAGATGGTAACGAATTGGAAATATCATTAGGATTCCCAAGTAATATAGTATTGAATGAAATAACAGGAGTTACAGCAGGAACAATACAGTTAGGTCCATTCTTCGAAGAAGATTATACGATTACAATATTTGAAGAAGGAAATCCTGATTGCTTTACGATTATTTCTGGTTCTGAAGACTGTTCTGAACCACAACCACCTCTGTGTAATATTGAGGTAAGTAGTTCAGTAAACTGCGAATCTCAGGAAGCCTTTACTTTAATGGTTGATATTACCACACCAGGTACTTATACCATTAACGATGGCGTGAATGAACCACTTACCGGACAGAACGAGGGAACTATCGAAGTAGGACCATTGTCGCCGGGTGCTTATACCGTAACCGTAATTAGTGAAGAAGACGAAACTTGTACTCGTACGATCAGTGGGGTTAATAATTGCCCTCCTGCACCTTGTGATCTGGAAGTGAATTCGGTTGTTGATTGTTTAAATGAAGAATCATTCATTGTTACAGTTGATATTGCAGGAAATGATACTTATACAGTAGAAGATAATTACGGAAATGTTCAAAATGGAGTTAGTGCAGGTCAGTTATTCCTTGGACCTTACCCGAATGGTACTTTTGAAATTATAATTATCAGCGAGAATGTTGAAAATTGTTTTGAAACTATTTCAGGTATCAAAGATTGTTCAATTTCAACCTGTGATCTGGATGTAGATTATATAACTAGTTGTAATGATGATGGAAGTGGATTTACTTTAAGCTTGAATATTGATGGAAATGATACTTATAGTATCGATACAGGCATAAATCTGATTACCGGACAGAATGGTTCTGTTGATATTGATTTACCGAATGGTGCGTTCAATGTGGTAATTTCAGCCGAAAATATTCCTGATTGCTCGTATGTAGTTTCAGGGAATCGAGATTGTTCAACTGATGGGTGTTCTATTTTGGCAACCGCTACTACAAGTTGTATTGATGATTCTGAAAGTTACTTCATAACAGTAGATCTTGTAGGAGATAATACTTATACACTTTCTGATGGAATTAATGAAATTACGGGTGCAAGTTCAGGACAAATATTATTAGGTCCTTTAGATACACCAACTTACACGATTACCATAATTGATGAAAGTAATAACGAATGTGCCTTCGAGCTTGATGGTGAATCGGATTGTGTTCCTGATATTATTTGTGATCTGGAGCTAAGCCATGAAGTGAAATGTATAGAAGGAGTTGACTCAATGTATGAAGTAGAAATAACGATTATCGGTAGTGGTACTTACAGCGTTGCCAATTCAACCGAAACGTTACAAACAGGTTTAACAGCAGGCACGTATGGTTACATTTTTGAAAATGGGGCTTATGAGTTAACCGTTTCTAGCGAATCTATCAACGATTGTTCAGAAACAATATCTGGTTTATTTGATTGTACTCCTCCTCCTGTATGTTCTGTTCAGGCTACACCTACGATAATTTGTAACGATGATAATACTTATTTTGTAACATTCGTTCTGATTGGAAATAGTAATTACACTGTTAATGGAGTAACAACATTAGATGATGTAGTCGGTGGTATGGAAGTAATAACCGGACCTTTCAGTGAATCGAGTTATAGTATAACAATAACCGATAATGAACTTGAAGATTGCTTATTAGTTCTTAGTGAAGATAACATCGATTGCTCGGTTCCTCCTGTTTGTGATTTGGAAGTGAGTCAGGAAGCCGTTACTTGTATAGATGATAACAGCTTCACAGTTAGTATTAATATCTCAGGAAGTGATACTTACTCAGTATCAGACGCAAGTGGGGTAGTGGCAACTGGATTAAGTGCAGGAACTTATGACTTTGTCAGTGAAAATGGTAATTACGCTTTTGAAGTAATTAATGAAGTGATTGAAGGTTGCTCTGAGTCAGTAAGTGGAATTCAAAATTGCTTAACACCTACTCCATGTATCTTTACTGTAAATGCTGATGTTGCATGTATTGGTAACGATCTGTATTTTGTAAATATCGAACTAACAGGAGATGGTACTTATACCATTTCAAGTGGAGACGAGATATTAACAAACCAGACTGCCGGAAATATACTATTCGGACCTTTATCAGGTTTTGAGTACAATATATTGGTTGAGAATGAAGGTGTTGAAGATTGTTCTTTTGAGTTAACAGGAGAAGCGCCTTGTGCAATAACTTCGATCAGTAATTTCGTTTGGGAAGATATGAACGAGAATGGTTTACAGGATGAAGGAGAACCGGGTATTGCAGATGTGATCGTTTCATTGTTTGGAGCAGGTGCTGATGCAATATTTGGAACAGATGATGATATTGCCATTTCTGTAATGACAGATGAAAATGGACAGTATATGTTCGATGACCTTTTTGCCGGTGATTATTATGTGGTAGTTGATATTCCGGAAAATTATACACCAACTGCTCAGAATGCTGGTGATGATGATCTGGATAGTGATATTAATGCTGAAGGAGAAACAAGTGTTATCAGTATTGCCGGAGGGCAAAGTAATGCTTCAATTGATGCAGGTTTCATAAATCAGTGTTCAGGATTTATCGTTTCAGCAACTCAGGAATGTTCACACCCCGAAGAAGGTATGTATTATGTTTCTTATACGATACAAGGTGGAAACGCTCCATTCAGTTATACAATCGGAGATGAGACTATGACCTTGGCAGAAGATGTTCTGGTATTAGAATATACAGAAGGCGATTCTTACGATATTACGTTTAACGATGCCAATGACTGTACTGTGAATCTGGCTGCAACTCCACCTCCGTGTGGTGTTGTAAGTGTTGAGCTGATCGAGTTTGATGGAGAAATACTTACTGCCGGAAATAATTTATTCTGGAGTACTGCTTCTGAAATTGATAATGATTACTTCACTGTTGAGCGTTCATTGAATGGTGTTGACTTTGAAGCGATCGGTTCGGTAAATGCTATCGGTAATAGTTCGGTTGTTCAGCGTTACAGCTTATTGGATAATGATGCACCTAATGGTAAAGCATACTACCGATTAAGTATATTCGATACTAATGGTAAGCAGGAGTTCGCGCCTAATATCGTTGTATTGGAAAGAACAGTATCGGTTGATTTCAATGTATATCCTAATCCGGTAGTAAATGAATTAACTATTGATTTTGACGCGGCAATTGCTGGTGATAATACAATTATTACCGTATTCGATGTTTCAGGAAAACTGTTAAGCCAATATGAGTATATCAATGTTGAAGGAGCAAATCAATTTGTTATCGATATGGCTTCTTACACAGCAGGCACTTATCTGGTTACGCTTCAGAATAAAGAACTTCAGAAAGCTGTTCCGGTTATCAAGCAATAGCAAATGACTGAGATTTGATCAAAAGGGAGTTGTTCGATTTGAACGACTCCCTTTTTTTATTTCACGTTCCTGGCAGGGCAATGGATAAAATCTATAAAATCAGGAAATTTATTAGAGTTTATTGCAAAAGTTGATTTTGGTATTTTGAATGGGGCTTCGACCGCTTCGGCGGTCCGATACGCTCGTTTGCGAGTCCAATCAGCTGCCGAATTTATGCGGTTAGTGAGCTTGTCGAACTTCTATACTTTAATTTTTGCAATAAGCTCTATTAATCACATTTTATTATTATACAATTTATGGTTTAATTTGTCGTGTAAATATTTATTTGAAAAAAGGTTATTTTTCTAGGCGAAAAACGCAGGCATAGCCTTAGCTACGGCGAGTATTTTCAACGAAGAAAATGAAGCTTTTAGCCAAAATATTCACGACATAATAGAACATAAATTGTATTAAGGAACTTTTACACGACTACTTAAGTATTGATTACTCTAATATTGCAGTATGTTAGCGATCGGAAAATACCATAAACTCGAAATCCTAAGAAATACAAGCGTAGGATTTTATCTTGGAAATGAAGAAGGAGAAGAAGTGCTTCTGCCCAATAAATATTGTCCTGAGGATGCAAAAGTAGGGGAATCGATAAAAGTGTTCATTTATAGAGATAATGAGCAAAGACTTATCGCTACCACTCTGGAACCTTTAGTACAATTAAATGAATTTGCTTGTCTTAAAGTGAAAGATCTGACGAAATTCGGTGCTTTTCTGGATTGGGGATTGGAAAAAGATTTACTTGTTCCTAAAAGAGAGCAACATAACCCTATGGAAGCCGGTAAATGGTATGTGGTTTATTTGTACGTCGATGATCTGACAGACAGATTAGTCGCTACTTCCAGGCTGAAAAAACATTTAGAAACCACTGATATAGATGTTGAAGTAGGAGAGAAGGTAGATTTGATCGCCTTTGCTAAAACAGATCTGGGTATCAAAGTAATTGTGAATCATACTTACGAAGGCCTGCTTTATCACGATGCTGATTTCAGAAATACAAGATATGGCGACAGATTCACAGGCTATGTTTCTAATATTCGTCAAGATCAGAAAATCGATATTTCGCTACGTCCACAAGGATATGATAATATGGATATTGTAGCTAAAGAACTACTTCAGACCATTGAAGAACATGGAGGTTATTTAGACTTACATGATAAAAGCGATCCTAATGTGATTCGAGAGAGATTAGGAATGAGTAAAAAGTTATTCAAGAAAGCTCTGGGTTCTTTATACAAAGCTCGTCTGGTACAGCTAGAACAGAATGGCGTACGAATAGTTGAGGATTAAAGAGCAAATCATGGAAAAAAGAGTACTGATCATTTTTATCAAAAACCCCATTTTAGGAAAAGCAAAAACACGAATTGCCGCAACTGAAGGAGATGAACGCGCATTAGAGATTTACGAAGAGTTATTGACCCACACACATAAAGTTTCCCTTGAGTGCACTTGTGAGCGTTTTGTATATTACACTTACTTTATTGATGAAAAAGATCAATGGAAATCCGAAAACTTCAATAAATGTATGCAGGCTGAAGGAGATTTGGGACAAAGAATGCAAGCAGCTTTTAAAGATTGCTTGGGGCTAGGAGCAGAAAAAGTTTTAATTATCGGTAGTGATTGTGGAGCTTTACAAGCATCGCATATAGAAATGGCTTTTGAAGGCTTAGCAAACCACGATCTGGTAATTGGTCCTGCTGAAGATGGTGGTTATTATTTAATGGGAATGAAAAAAGATGATTTCTTTGTTTTTGAGAATAAGGAATGGAGTACTTCCGGCTTATTAAAGGCAACGATTAAAGAAATCGAGGAAAAGCAGCGATCATATCATTTACTTGAAACATTGAATGATATAGATACGATCGATGATTATAATGAATGGAAAGGAAATTAAAAATGCACATAAACCTTCAAGGTTCATGTGCATTATAATAACCTGATATTTTCTTATTTTGCTGCTGCATATTTTGCTGCAACCACATCCCAGTTAATTACACTGAAGAATGCTTCAACATAATCAGGACGACGATTCTGATAGTTCAGGTAGTAGGCATGTTCCCAAACATCCAATCCAAGAATTGGTGTGCCTAGACAACCTTCTCCCATTAAAGGATTATCCTGGTTAGCCGTTGAACATACACAAAGTTTACCTTCACAAACACATAACCAAGCCCATCCCGAGCCAAAACGTGTTTTTGCTGCTGCAGAGAAAGCATCTTTGAAAGCTTCAAAGCTACCAAAAGCTTCATCAATAGCTGCTGCAAGATCACCACTTGGTGTTCCACCGCCATCAGGAGACATTACCTCCCAGAATAAACAGTGATTGTAATAACCACCACCATTATTTCGTACAGCAGTGTTATCACCCATATTCGCTAAAATCTCTTCTATTGATTTACCTTCAAGGTCGGTTCCTTCAATAGCTGCATTTAGCTTGTTCGTATAACCATTGTGATGTTTACCATGGTGAATTTCCATAGTGCGAGCATCAATATGTGGCTCTAGTGCATCGTGTGCATAAGGTAGATCAGGAAGTTGAAATGCCATAAATTCAATATTTTTTGATTAAGAAATTTTTGGTTGAAACACAAATAATTGTGTTTTGTTTAAGAGTATGTTTAAAAATTATTTTAAATTGAAAATCAATAGTTTTTGGTTCTGAATAAGAAAAATTGTATGCGTTTAGCAAGCTAAATAAATGCGATTTTTCAACATCAGGTTCATAAAATATTGGTTTTCAGTTGATAGAAATTTAAACATACTCTAAGCTTTCGCAAATATAAGACCTTAAGAATTAAGTAGAGCTTGGTAATTTTAAACAAACAAAACTTATGTTTTAGCGAGTTTGTTGAACCAAGCTAAGTGTTTTGTCAAGTTAATAGTGTCGGGATTATTTTGATGAGATTTTTTTGTTTAAAAAGGAAAAAAACACAGTTAATGCAGGGCATTAGCGAGGATTTTTGACGCATTTAAACGTAAAATATCGCTAAATTACCCGTCAGAATTAACTGGATAGAACACTAAGCAAACCACTTCTTATAAATAGGTTTCCTGTATAAAAATTGAAGAAACAAAGTTGGATAGATCAGTATATCCAGGAGAATAAAATTCGTTGAAAAGTTTATGTCATCAACAATAAGGGTTTCGTTTTCAGATAACTTGATTATTCGGTGTTTATGTTTCCATTTTTTTAATGGAAAAGGAAGCTTCCGTCCTTCATCAATAAAATATATCTCTTTTTCTGAAGCTGAAAATTCAGTAATATCACTGATCCAAAGTGTTTTAAAAGGAAGTTGTATGTGAACTTCATCGCCGGTTTTACAACCATCGAATCTTAGGAGTTTTACAGGCATTATTGGTGGATTCAATGCAAGGAACAAGTCTTTGTCGAATTGTTCAAATACAGCCTTGTAATCTTTATTGACCTTAGTTTTTATCTTGATCCTCATTCAATTAGTTAAGGAATGAAGGGTAGGAATTGTTTAAGATATACAATCAGACCACTATACATCTAATATAATTTGAACAGTAGGGACGAGGCAATGCCTCGTCCCTAACTCTATTTTTCAACCAACCAAACAGTTTTAAAGTAAAATGTATAGTGATGAGGTATATAATTCAAGTTATGATGTATAATGATATTTGAAGATGATACAGTAGTAAAGCTGAAAGCTAATAGACCTAAAAAACTTACTCTCTACAAGTTGTAAAAGGGCTTTTGTGGACAGTGGACTATTAACTGTTGACAGTTGAGATTTATCGCAACTTAGGTTACATAGTTTAAACAAACTGCATCAAACCAATTTGTACACAACCTATTAAAAAGCCGATCACCGCACCTACAATTTCAATAAATCTGAATTCTTTACTGATAATAGAATTTATTAAACCCTCCAAACGTTCACTCGAAAGTGCCGATACTTTGGTGCGCACTATATCCTCAATGTCCAATTGACTTTCTAATTGATCGAAATAATTATCGATTACATTAGGCGTAATTCGTTCGATTTCGTTCAGTAATTCATCTTTAATATTATTCTTCATTTTTACAGAAAGAACCATTGAGATAATTGGAAATTTATTCGGGAAACTATGGGTAAGATATTCATCTATTTTATGCTCAATAGTTGTGTAAATATTATCCATGTTTTCTGGTGTGTTGAGTTTCTTTTTCAGATCATCGGCTGAAAACAGTTCTTCTACTACCATTTTACCCAACTTTTCTGCAATAACACCCTGTCGTTTCGGAAATATACCTTGTAATTCAAAGAAGAATAAATTAACGGGTTTTCTTGGATGAAAAAGCATTTTTACTGCAAGAAAGTTAGTGAACCAACCTAAAAAGGCAGCAAAAAAAGGCAAACTATATACGATCATATTCTTTTATTAATATTTGATAGTTATTTTGAATGAAGCAGATTCGGTAAATTTAAGTGCTTCAAGCTGTTAACTATTGACTTTCCGTCTGTATATGTAACAATAAAATTGGTAAATTCATTCCAAAATACTAAAATTGTAGTATGAATAAGATCATAGTTAATGGTGAAAATGAATATGAGTTAGATCCCAATGAAGTTGGAAAACAATGGGATATGATAAAAATCCGTGAAGGACAGTTTCATATTATTAAAGATCATAAATCTTACGTGGCAGAAATTGTGGCTTGTGATGAAGCTGCTAAAAAAATGACCATAGCTGTAAACGGTCAGCAGTTTGAACTGGATATACAAAGCAGAATGGATATGCTATTAGAAGCTATGGGCATGTCTGGAATGAATGAACAGAAAGCTCAGGACCTGAAAGCACCGATGCCGGGTCTGGTTTTAGCCATTGATGTTAAAGTAGGGCAAAGTATAGAAAAAGGGGATCCCGTTTTGGTATTAGAAGCTATGAAAATGGAAAATGTACTTAAGTCAACTGCTTCGGGAATTGTTTCAAGTATAGAAGTAGAGCAAGGGAACGCAGTTGAAAAGGGGCAGGTACTGGTGAAATTTGAGTAAACTTCTTTTCCCATTTTTATGCATAATAATGAATGTAATCACATTTATAAATCTTTTTACTAAATCGTTAAAACAACAAAGTGTTACAAAATAAAACAGTTCTTATAACAGGTGCTTCACGCGGAATAGGCAGATCGATCGCAATACAAATGGCAAAAGCGGGAGCGAATGTGGCATTCTCGTTTCGTTCTTCTGAAGAAAAAGCAAATGCTTTGGTTGATGAGTTGATGCAAATGAATGTGAAAGCTAAGGCATATAAAAGTGATGCTAGTGATTTTGATGCGGCAGCAACATTGGTAAAAGAGGTTTTAGATGATTTTTCTACGATCGATATTCTGGTGAATAATGCTGGAATTACGCGCGACAAATTAATACTTCGTATGAAATCGGAAGACTGGGATGATGTGATTCATACCAATCTGAAGTCGGTGTTTAATCTGACCAAACAGGTAATGCGACCGATGATGAAACAAAAAGGTGGAAGTATTATCAATATCAGTTCGGTTGTTGGTATAAGTGGGCAGGCAGGACAGGCGAATTATGCAGCATCGAAAGCGGGGATAATAGGCTTTTCCAAATCTATTGCTCAGGAAATGGGAAGCCGTAATATTCGTTGTAATGTAATTGCACCGGGTTTTATTCAAACAGATATGACAGCAGAATTGAACACTGATGATTTTATTAAAGATATTCCTTTAAAACGTTTAGGCACTGCTGAAGAAGTGGGGGATGTAGCTGTTTTTCTGGCTTCAGATAAATCGAGATATGTAACAGGACAAACGATCAGTGTTTGTGGTGGTTTGAGTAAATAAAAAAGCACGATAACTTTCAAATCATCGTGCCTTCGTATTTGTGAGCAGTGTGGTGCTCTATAATATTTTAGTCAAGACCTATAAAGAAGGTCCTTAGGAATTAATTAGCGCGCATTTTGGCTTTGTGCTTTTTAAGCTGACGACGAATTGAATCGACTGCAGCATCAACACCTTCTTCGAATAACTTACTTGTTTCTTCAGCATATAAAGAAGTGCCTGGAATATGGCATTTTACCGCAACTTTCTTATCTTTTACACTACTGGATTTTTCCTCCATCTTCATGTAAACATCTACACTTACAATTTTATCAAAGAAAGTATTTAGTTTTCTAACTTTTTTATCTACTAGATCTAATAATTTTTGATCTGCTTTGAACTGTACTGATTGAATGTTAATAGTCATAAATTATGATTTTGGATGAGTTAATAAATATATTTTCTTAAGTTGCTCAACAGAATTATGTGTATAAACCTGTGTCGCAGCTAAACTTGAATGTCCGAGCAATTCTTTGATCGCATTCAAATCCGCACCATTATTGAGTAAAGCACTCGCGAAAGTATGTCTCAATACATGCGGATGTTTGTACTCACTAGTAGATACTAAAGATATATATTTATTTACAATTCTACTAATAATTTTAGAATACGATTTTTTTCCCTTGTTTGTTACAATTAAATAATTAAAGAAACAAGGTTCTAATGTTGTTTGTTCGCGTATCTGAAGATATCTTGAAATATTATTCTTCAGATTTTCACTAATTGGGATCAAGCGCTCTTTATTTCCTTTCCCTTTGACCTTTATAAGGTTTTCATCGAAGAAAATATGTGCTAACTGTAATTCAATTAATTCATTTAAGCGCATACCGGTCTCGTATATCAATTCAATAACCAGTTTATCTCTTGTTCCGGAAAAGCCATCACCAAAGTAATGTTTTTCCAACAACAAGTTGATCGCTTGTGTTTCTATTGTTTTAGGAAGCCTTTGTGGTAATTTGGGACTCGCAATATTTTTCGCGGGATTATTGTTTATAATACCATTTTGTTGCTGAAATTTGAAAAAAGTTATTAAAGTAGATAACTTTCTGCGTACCGAACGCGCCGACTTTCCTTCATTTACCAAATGAGCCAACCATGAGCGAATCTGACTTTTAGAAACAGAGGCTATATCCTGACTCCATTCATAAACGTCGCCCATGTACTTGAAAAACTGTTGTAAATCGCTTTGGTAAGCTTTTACCGTTTGAGGCGAATATCGTTTTTCAAATGCTAAATATTGGATGAAGGTTTTATCCGGCATTAAATTCTTTCTAATTAAAAATAAGTGTTTTTTTTATAACTTGCTATGAAAATGAATAAATTGATGAATTTAGTTTTACCTAAACCTATTTTAAGTTAATATTAACCTTAAAAAACAGTATCAGTCTGATTCAGATTCACGTTTTATAATCGAAATATCATGCCATATAGTGTTAAGCCAGTAGAAATTCTAAATAGATTACAAGAAGATTTTGCAATTGAGCAGGAAGCTCCTGATTCATGGGAACAACTACGTAAAATTGTAGCAGCTAAAGTTGCTGAATGGATGGAATTGAATCCGGGAGAGTTTTTTAATATGTTATATATAATGGATGTGAGTGAAGAAAAGATCAATAAGGCAATTCACGAATCAGAAGGACCTTATTTTGCGGTGGCTGATTTAATAATTGAACGTGAAACGGAAAAGGTGCTGACAAGAAAACAATATAAAGACTATTTCGATGAACAGGATAGTGATGCGGAGAAATGGTGATTCGACTACGCTCATCACCCTTAATTCAACTATGCTCATCACCCTTAATTCGACTGCGCTCATCACCCATCAATAATCATTCATTACCCATCATTCATCAATGATCACCCATAAAAACCTAAGCTCCTCTGCGTTTAAAGTAATCCATAAGAACTTTGGTATAAGGTCGGTCGGTTCTGATACTCATAAAGCCGGCTCCACTTTTAAGGAAGGCTTCTCTGCTTTTATTGTAATTTTCTTTGTAGGCGATGGTATGTTGCTTTCTTACTGCCGTGCTACTAGTATTTAACCAGCGTGTTTCACCAGTTTCCGGATCAAGCTGTCTGATCAAACCAATATTCGGCATTTCGGCTTCTGCCGGATCATAAATATGAATAGCGGTCATATCGTGGCGACGGCTTACTAAATCCAATGATTTTTGGAAACCGGTTTCATCCATAAAATCGGAAAGCAAAAATACGATCGCTTTTCTACGCATTACATTCGTAAGGTATTGTAAGGCTTTTTCTATATTGGTAGATTTGCCTGTTGGTTCGTAGTCGTATAATTCATTAATGATACGAAGGATGTGTGTTTTTCCCTTTTTAGGAGGAATGAATTTTTCAATATCTTCACTGAATAAAATAACTCCTACTTTATCATTATTATTAATGGCAGAAATGGCTAATATGGCGCTGAGTTCGGTGATTAACTCATTTTTCATTTGCCCTTTAGTACCAAAATAAGCCGATTGACTTACATCGATCATAAGCATTACTGTAAGCTCTCTTTCTTCCTCAAAAACTTTAATAAAAGGCTGATTGAAACGGGCTGTTACATTCCAGTCGATATTTCTTACATCATCGCCGAACTGATATTCCCGAACTTCGCTGAATGACATTCCTCTTCCTTTGAAGGCGCTATGATATTCACCCGAAAAAATCTGATTCGATAAGCGTTTGGCTTTCACCTCTATTTTTCGAACCTTTTTTATCAGATCTGTTACGGTACTCTCATCTTCCATGTCACCATATCCCTTTTCAAAAGGAACTAGTGCAACAACGACAATAGCAATAAGCGCTAATACAGAAAGTATAATCCAAATAGTGAGCATAGTTATCGAAAATGAAGTTCAAAAATACAACGAGTGAAGTTATTTTATCGTTATAAAAGTTTAAAAACTCATGTTTATTCGTGAATTGGTAGTTCTACAATGAATTTACTTCCTTTTCCAACAATTGAAGAGATACTAATATTACCTTTTAGTTTTTTGGTAAGAATTCTTTTTACGGTGGCTAAACCAATACCAACACCATCGTAGTCGGCTTTACTATGTAATCGGCGGAATGGTTCAAAAATGGCTTCGTAGTATTCTTCTTCTATACCAATACCGTTATCTTCAACATAAATAATATGCTTGTCTTTTTGAGTTTCGTGGTAAATATAAATAAAGGGATCGCGTTCTTTAGATCGGTATTTTATTGCGTTAGAAATAAGATTCTGAAAAACCAGATTCAACAAAGATTTGGAAGTGAATACATTAGGCAGTGCCTCACAAACCTTAACATCTACATTTGCCTCCTGGATTTGTGTATTCAAATTTGAAGCAACGATGTTTATCAATGAATTCAGATTTACTTTTTCATGGGAAATCTTGGATGTGCCTACCCGTGTATAGCTAATGAGATCGGAAAGTAGTACCTGCATTCTTTTAGAGGCATCAACAATGAAATTAATCAATTCAGTATTACTTTCATCGGTTTTTATTCTTCTTTTAATCAGCTGTGCATAGCTCGCAATTGTTCTAAGTGGTTCTTTCATGTCATGTGAAGCAACCGTTGCGAATGATGCCACTTCTTTATTGAGTATTACTAACTTTTTTTCAACTAATTTTCTTTGAGCGATTTCATTTTCTAATCGTTCATTTTGTTGTTCTAATTTTCTTTTTGAAGCCTGAATGACCTGAATGACTTTAGCTTGATTATTGATTTTTGCTTCTCTTTCTTTTATTGCCAATTGTGTACGTGTGCTGAATACTTTATGTCTTTTATTATTCTCTTTGATAAGATCACTTAAGTTAATGATGTGACTTGCAGTTTTGAGAGCTTCTTTTGTTTTCTTTTTTGCTTTATATGCAATTAGTAGTTCCCTTAGTATTCCTAGCTCTTCCCTGCTTGCACCTAATTCTATACTTACTTTAAGTGCTTTTTTCCCTAATTGTATTACATCTTTATGTTTACGGAAAAGATTTAGGCATTTTAAGTAAGGAATGATAATATAAAGATAACCAAGGTCGAAAAGTGCATATTCATTGGCAACTTGAATACCTGTTTTAGTTTGTTCAAAAGCTTCTTCTAGTAAGCCTTCTTTTAAGTTTATTGAAGCAAGTTCTCCCAAAATGGAAAGATAGATCCTGTAAAAGCCTCCTTCCTTAGCAATATTGGCTGCCTCTTCCAGATATATTTTTGCTTCCTTGAACTTATTGGCTTCGTATAACGATAAGCCACAGTTGGAAAGTGCTGTTAGTCGTAAAAATAAGTCTTCAAGACCTTCGGAAACTTCGAGTGCTTTTTTCATGTTTTCGATAGACTCGTTGTATTCTCCGATTTGATATTGAAGCTTTCCAATATTGATAACAACTTTACAGAAAATCACTTTATCGATTTCTATGCTAATCCTATCAAGGCATTCGTCGAAGTTTGCATAAGCTTTAGGGTATTCGCCTAATTCCATATTCACACAACCAAGTGCATTAAAGCAGTTAGCAATCTTTGGATTTTCTTCATTGTGTTCTTTGTATAAATTTATGGATTTATTCAAAAAATCGGAAGCAGCTAATTTTTGATGAAGCCCGAATTTAGCAACACCTCTTGCATGCCAACAATCTGCCTCCCCTTCTTTATTCAGTGCTCTTTTATGTAACTGGGTAAATGCTTCGCCTAACTCATCTGTTTTTTCAAACCTTCCCAAAATATTATTGGCCGTTAGAATTATGACAGAGCTAGCGAGCATAGCTTCAGAATCATTGGTATTCAAAGCATTATTATAAAGCACCATAGCCTGTTTTAGTGCTTCCCGAGGGTTCGTTTGAAGTATTTTTGTTATAGTTTCTGTCATGTAACTATAATGAGGTTAGTACCTTTATTACGATAGAAGTGAAGATATGTTTTACATATAATTGATTATGTATCAAAAACTGTAATCATATTCTAAAAATCGGATAGCTATTTTAGTGGAGGTCAGGTAAGATAATTGTGAATTTACTTCCTTTATTAACTGCTGATTCAACGAATATCTTTCCTTTCAGTTTTTTGGTAACAATTCTTTTTACGGTGGCTAAACCTATTCCTATACCTTCATAATCCGCTTTGCTGTGCAGCCTTCTGAAAGGCATGAATATTTCATCGAGGTATTGTTTTTCAATACCAATACCATTGTCCTCAATATGAAAGTAATGACCATTTTTTTGGTATTCATACTTAATGTGTACAAATGGTTCTTTTTCTTTTGAACGATATTTCACAGCATTCGAGATCAGATTTTGAAAAACCAGATTCAATAGTGTTTTTGATGAATAAATAGTTGGCAGTTTTTCAGCAACAACAAGAGACACTTTTGCCTCTGTTATTTGAGAGTTTAAGTTTGAGATCACTATACTTAACAGGCTGTTCAAATCTACTGATTCGAATAAAATTTCTGCTGTTTCAACTTTAGTATAGCTGATCAAATCTGATAGTAAAACCTGCATTCTTTTAGAGGCATCAACAATGAATTCTATAAGTTCTTCATTTGCTTCTTCAGTTTTTATCCTTCTTTTTAATAATTGTGCATAGCTGGCAATTGTACGTAATGGCTCACGCATATCATGGGAGGCAACAGTTGCAAAGGAAGCAATTTCATTATTCAAGTCTATTAATTTGGCTTCAGCAATTTTTCTCTGAGCGATTTCTTTTTCTAAATGTCTGTTTTTTTCTTCTAATTGTTTTTTAGATTCATTAATGAACTGGATTACTCTGGCTTGCTGATCAATCTTGCTTTCCCGTTCCTGTATAACCTGTTCTGATTTTGCATTCAATATTTTGAGCTTATTATTCCTTTTATAGATCAATTCTTTTACAACTAAAAGCTTTAAAGTAATTGCCAACGATTCAGATGTATTGTTCAATGCTTGATGAGCAACTAATAATTCTGTTAATATGTCTTTCTGTTTTGCACTGTCTGCCAATTGGCAACTCAATTCATAAGCTGCCTCACCTAACTCAATGACTTCTTCATATCTTTTATATAAATTCAAGCATCTGAGATGTGGAAATACTATTAAAAGATAGGATTTGTTATCAGGGACTTTTTTTAGTTTTTCTAAATTTCTTGTAGTAAGTTCAATAGCCTGTTGTAACTTGTCTGTTTCAATATAACTCTGCGCCAATAGCCCGGAAGTATTAAAACTTAATCGTTGATAATTTCCAGATTTTGCATTTGATAGTGCTCTTTTTAAATAGATTTCTGCTTTCTCAAAAGCCTTTAACTCATATTTCGCTACGCCACAATTTATTAGCGCAACCAATCGGATTATAGGAAAGTTAATTTCATCCGTTATTCGTAGAACTTTCTGCATGTTTTTATAGGCATCTTCAAATTCTTCGAGTAAAAACTGAAGCTTACCCATATTGATGATTACTTTACATAGGAATGGTTTTTCAAGTTCTTCATTTATCAGATCCAAACAATTATCAAAATTCTGGTAAGATTCTGAAAATTTTCCGATTTCCATATTCACACAAGCCATTACATTGTAACAATTGGCTAGCTTAGATTTTTCAATATCTGGTTCTTTGAATACATCGATTGCTTTTTGTAAATATTCGGCCGATTCTAACCATTGACTCAAGCCATGTTTGGCAACACCTATTGCATACCAACAGTCGGCTAAACCTTCAGAATTTTCAGCTTTTTCGTGTAACTGTGAAAAGGGAATTGCTAATTTCTCGGTTTGTTTATACTGACCTAAAATATTGTGGGCTTTCAATATAAGTATAGAGGAAGTCAACATGGATGGTATATCCTTTTGTTGTTGAGCATTTTCAAAGTAAAGCTCTGCTAATTTCAGGGCTTTGTCGGGTTGAGTTTTTAATATATTCGTAATTTCAATAGTCATTCAAACTAAATAATATCATTTTATTGAGTCGGAATAGATTGCCTAAGAGTATGTTTAAAAATTATTTTAAAATGAAAATCAATAGTTTTTGGTTCTGAATAAGAAAAATTGTATGCGTTTAGCGAGTTAAATAAATACGATTTTTCAAAATCAGGTTCATAAAATATTGTTTTTCAGTTGATAGAAATTTAAACACACTCTAAGATCAGAATTCAGTTGGGTAAAGCTGAATTGCTAATTAATTCTAATCGCAATATAAATGAATCTGTTTGAACTTGTGTTTTTATTACTGATATAATTCAGTTTGTTACAATAGCTTATATCAAATATTCGAAAAACCTAAAATGAAATTTTTTGGTGATGAAAATAGACTGTCAATTATAAATAGATGTTTTAAGATATTCTAAGTACAAGGAGAGCTTTTGTGGACAGTGAATAGTTAAACTGTTGACCATTGTGATTTATCACAACTTAATTAGAAAAGTATCTGACTTTATTATCAATATCATAAGAGTTTTGTTGCACTACACTAAATTCGCACTTCTTTTAAATAAATTTAATTTATGTCAGCTAAATATTTAGTTACATCGGCATTACC
The DNA here is from genome assembly GCA_020628375.1 of Chitinophagales bacterium. Lineage (GTDB taxonomy): Bacteria > Bacteroidota > Bacteroidia > Chitinophagales > UBA2359 > JAHDDA01. Next base: position 52,591 of record JAHDFD010000007.1, read on the forward strand.
TTATGCCAACGGGCCACTTCATGTAGGACATTTGACAGGAGCGTATATTCCTGCAGATATTTATGTGCGTTACCTACGAATGATGGGGGAAGATGTACTATTTATTTGTGGTTCTGATGAACATGGAGCGGCTATTACATTGCGTGCTAAAAAAGAAGGGATAAAGCCGCGTGATATTATCGATAAGTATCACCCGATCAATAAAGATTGCTTTGAAAAATTAGGTATTGGCTTCGATAATTATCATAGAACTTCGGCTGAATTACATTACCAGACGGCTTCCGATTTTTTTCTGAAATTAAGTGAGAAAGATGTATTTAACGTAAAATTATCTGAACAATATTACGATGAAGAATTCGGACAATTTTTAGCAGATAGATATATTACCGGAACTTGTCCTAAATGTGATTTTCATAGTGCTTATGGCGATCAGTGCGAGAATTGTGGTTCGGATCTGAGTCCTACTGAACTCATCAATCCTAAATCAACCTTGAGTGGTGCAACACCTGTTTTGAAAGAAACAAAGCACTGGTATTTACCAATGGATAAACTACAAGATTGGGTAAGTGAGTGGATAGAAAAACAGAATAAAAGCGAAACATGGAAAAAACACGTTTACGGACAATGTCAGAGTTGGCTGAAAGCCGGCTTGCAGGAACGTGCCATGACCCGCGACCTCGATTGGGGAGTGCCCGTTCCGATAGAAGGAGCTGACGGAAAAGTATTATATGTTTGGTTGGATGCCCCTATTGGGTATATTTCTGCAACGAAAGACCTGACTGATAATTGGGAGGATTACTGGAAAAATGAAGATACCAAACTGGTACATTTTATAGGAAAAGACAATATTGTTTTTCATTGTATCATATTCCCTATTTTATTGCATTTACATGGCGAAGGTTTTATACTTCCAACGAATATTCCGGCTAATCAATTCATGAATCTGGAAGGAGATAAAATGTCAACTTCTCGTAATTATGCGGTTTGGTTACACGAGTATCTGAGTGATTTTCCTGATAAACAAGATGAGTTACGTTATTATTTGACAGCCAATATGCCGGAAAATAAAGACAGTGATTTTTCATGGCAGGATTTTAAAGAAAAGAACGATAAAGATCTTGTTGGTTTGTTAGGTGGCTTTGTTCATAGGACTTTGGTCTTGATCCAAAAGAATTTTGAAGGGAAATTGCCAGATAGCGTTAATGATGTTGCCGGAGAAACGGTTCAAAAGGAAATAGATCATGTACATAAGGTATTAAATGATTTACCTGAAGTTATTAATAAAAGTATTCATAATTATGAATTTCGCAATGGACTGAATGAAGTATTGAATATTGCCAGAGAAGGAAATCGTTTTTTAAATGAAACAGAGCCCTGGAAATTACTTAAAACCGATAAGGAAGAAGGGGCAAAAGTATTGGCAACTTGTTTGGAAGTTGTATCACTTTTAGCTGTTTATTTAGAACCTTTTATTCCTTTTTCAGCCGATAAGATAAAAGCTTTTCTGAATTTTAATGATAATGATAAAAGCGAAATACTAAAAGGGAATTATACTGTTTTCAGAACAAGAAAAGTAAATCAACCAGAACACTTATTTACCCGTTTCGATTTAGATGCTTACAAGAAAGAAGGAAAACAAGTTTTTAAAACGATGGAAGCTGCATTGAAGGCAAAAGAAAATGCGATTGCAGAAAGTACTCCGGCAGTAACGAAATCAATTGCTCCAATAAAACCGTTGATCGAATACGATGATTTCGCTAAATTAGATATTCGCATAGGAACAATTCTGGAGGCTGAAAAGCTGAAGAAGTCAAAGAAGCTATTGAAACTACTTGTCGATATTGGTATAGAAAAGCGACAAATACTATCGGGTATTGCTCAGGTTTATGAACCCGAAACTTTAATAGGGAAAAAAGTAGTTGTTCTAGCAAATCTTGCACCTAAGAAAATGGCTGGCGCAGAAAGTCAGGGTATGATCTTAATGAGTGATACGAGTGAAGCCTTTACGTTTATTAATCCAGAAGGGGAAGATTCGCCGAATGGAGCGGCAGTGTCTTAATGATACCTAATCAAGCTCAAAAAAATGTAATTCTGAACTTAAACCACTCCAGATAAGAACCATTTCTGGCTACTTATGTATTTTTGAACTGAATTAATCTTTTTGAGATGAAAAAGTATATGCTTCGATGTTTATCGATAGTCTTTTTTTCCTTTGTTTATACGAATGCACAGATCGTAATTGAGCCTTCCGATCTTCCACAGGAAAATAAAAGCGTAGAAATAGCAGTCAGCGACGGATTTGGTTTTGACTTGGGTGTACCTTCAGAAGAAGAACAAAGCTGGGATTTTTCTTTCCTGCCTTTTGTTGAAAGTAAAACATTCAGTTTGCAAACTTCCGATGATTTCTTAGGTAGTTATGCTTTCCCTGAGGCAACAATGGCACAAACAACACCTTTTGCCGACGTATTGGGCGTTTCATTGACCTATTTGGTCGATCTGCCTATCAATCTTCCTGATGCTAATGTTTTTTATGGTTTGAATGAAGAAGGAAGTGTCAACTTTCAGGGCATATTTACCGACTTCGATATTGAAGGAGCAACCGATGGTGATACAGCGAGTATTGCACTCGAACCACCTTTCAACTACTATCCGATCGGAACATTAGGTGATACGATCAAGAACCAGTCGAGCTTTTTCTTTAAAGTTCCGGTTGACCAGGATCTTGTAGATATTTTATTAGGAACGGGTTTCGATCTGGAAGGCTTGGGTATTTCACTGGAAATATTAGACGCTGGTGTAACAGTTAATGTTGCTAATACCGTTGAAATAGATGCTTATGGAAACTTAACAACGCCTAAAGGAGAATACGACGTTTTGCGTTTTAACGAAACCATGTTCTTAGATGTAAGAATTAATGCTTTTTTAGGGTTGCTGGACTTAGGAGAAGTATTCAATACGAATGCAGTTGTTAAGCAATTTCGTTTTTGGGCTAAAGAACTTCATCATCCGGTACTTACAGTAGTCGAATTCGATGAACAAGGAGGAACAAGTACATTGTCTGTAGAATATATCAATGAAGAACAGGAAATAGAAGAACCGCCTGTTACGAGTATCGAAAATAATATTTCAGCCAATTGTAAGGTATATCCCAACCCGGTTAGCAACCTTTTGTTAATCGAATTACCCGACACATGGAGCAATGCCACTGCGTGTTTATTCGATATAAATGGAAAACTTATTCTAACAGAAAATGTAAATCAAATTGATAACATCGAAGTTGATGGTCTGAATAGTGGAATGTATTTTCTTGAATTAAGTGCCAAAGGTGAAACTATAAATAAAACCTTTCTGAAACAATAACCCAACCTCGACTATGCTCGGTTGCAATAGATAAACAACTCATTAACTCTTAAACTCATTGACTCAATAACTCAATAACTAAACAAATGAAATACATTTACTTACTAATATTATGTTGCTTTGCTTATCATGTAGAAGCGCAGATTACCATAGATTCAAACGATTTACCGCAGGCTGGAATAATTCATACACTTGCAGTAGGAAATGGTAATCTGGTTGACTTAGGAACAGCTTCAGCAGATGCACAAACATGGGATTTTACAGCAATGACACCTTTTGCTATTAAAGAATTTAGTTTTAATGAAGCTGAAGAGTTAGCAGGTTTTGAAGATTATCCCAATGCAATTATGGGAAGAACAACTCCATTATTAGATGCGCTGGGCGTTTCTTTGGGCGGTTTGTTGGCTTTGCCGATACCATTACCGGATGCTAATTCATTTTATGGGAATAATGCCGAAGGAGGTCTTGATTATTTAGGTATTCATACCAACTTGAATATTGAAAGCATATTAGAAGGTGATTCTGCAAGTATTACAGCAAATCCACCTTTGAATTTTTATCCTACCGGAACTTATGGTGATAATATTTCAGGAAGTACGGAGTTGTTTTTATCTGCACCGGTTAACGAAAATATTGTTGACCTGATAGGAGCAGATGATATCGATTTAGATTCTTTAGGTTTAGATCTATCGATCATTGATGCCGGGATTTTAATCGAAGTTGATAGCGATGTTAATATCGATGCATACGGAACGCTGAATATTCATAATGCTTCTTATGAAGTACTTAGATTTAAAGATGATCTGAATGTTAGATTATCGGTTGGCGCTTACTTAGGTCCTATTCAGTTATTGAATTTGATAGATACAACCGTTGTTGCAACACAGTACCGCTTTTGGGCGAAAAACGAAAATCAGCCAGTTGTTACTATGTTGGAACTATTTCAAGATGGTGCTTTATCGATTGTTTCAAGTGAATTTTTATACACACCTAGCCCATTGAATGCCGATTTTATCTGGGAGCCAACTTCTAATGGTTCAGCTATCATTCAATTCAGTGATAATTCACAAGGCGATGGTCTGACTTATTCATGGGATTTTGGTGATGGTTCAACTAGTATGCAACCCAATCCGATACATAACTATCAAATCGAAGAAGATCAGAATTTTACAGTAACCCTAACGATTACCGATCTGTTAGGAAATTCAACAACAACAAGTGAGTTGGTTTCAATAATCTTTACTTCTGAAGAAAATTTGAGCTTATCAGAATTTAACTTATTTCCGAATCCTGCAAGAGATATGGTGAATGTAGAATTACCAAGCAATTGGCAGCAAGCACAAGTGCGTATTTTCGATATGAACGGAAAATTGGTGAGTACGGAATATGTGAATAATAATGAACGGTTTAATGTATCGAAACTACCAAGTGGAAATTATAGTGTAGAATTCAATAATGGTAAAGAAAGCATAAGTAAGCAGTTAATTATTGAATAACTCAATTCCCGATTTGGTCGCCTGACCAAATCAACCAGTTTAACGATCCACAGTCCACAAAAAATTAACATAGAGTTTTGTGGTCTGTTGACCATCGACTATCGACTTTTTGTAAATCCCTGAATAAGATTGACGGTTGCAATTTATCATAATTGAAGCTGAGCTAATAAACACATAGAAATATTTATTGTTATTTATTCATGATTCATACACTCGATCACGAAGTCAATACTGGTTTTCTTTCAGATGAACATAAACAAGAACTGGGTGCCTATTCATTGTGGCAAAGCCTTAAAATGGGCGGAGTCGGTTCACCTAAGCTACAATATTTGAATGGTATTATTCCTTTCGATACTTTATCGGAAGAGGGTACAGATTTACTTCAGATCAATTTTGAATTGACAAGAAATGCCTTACTCATTCGTGCATGGCAACATGGTGATTGCTTCATAGCTTACGTTTTTTGGAAAGATATTAAAATGATTCGTTTTTATAAGGAAAATGAGCTACAATCCGATTTAAAAGATGGAAACCAAATTCGGTTTAAAATGGGTGTAGGAACCAGAGCAGGGTTTAGGAAGTTCTTCGCTAAGTCGCCAATTCAGTTATCGACTAATTAATTCACTATTAACACCCTTCAAGACCTTAACTTTGCACCATGATTGCTATCGAGAACTTATCTATTCAATATGGCGGACGTACTTTGTTCGATAAGCTGAATTTTGTAGTTAAAACAAAAGACCGTATTGGCTTGGTGGGAAAGAATGGAGCCGGGAAATCAACTATGCTGAAGATCATAATGGATTTACAAGCACCCGATGAAGGAAATATTGCCATGCCTAATGGGACAACTTTTGGTTATCTCCCTCAGGATCTTGCAGTAACTTCAACGAGAACTGTAATTGATGAAACCGCACAGGCTTTTTCTGAGATCAATAAGCTGAAAGAGCGTTTCGATAAGTTGACAAAAGACCTGGAGACCAGAACAGATTATGAGTCTGAAGCTTATCAGCAATTATTGAATAATTATAGTAATGTTCAGGAACGACTTCAGTACTTAGGTGAGGGAAATATGCGTGCTGAAGCTGAAAAGATTCTGAAAGGTTTAGGTTTTGAAAATGGTCAGTTCGATCGTCCAATGAATACCTTTAGTGGAGGATGGCAAATGCGCGTTGAATTGGCTAAGATCCTTCTGGCGCAACCCGATTATATTTTACTCGATGAGCCTACCAACCATTTGGATATTGAATCGATCATTTGGCTCGAAAACTTTCTTAAAAAGTATCACGGCGGAATATTGCTGATCTCGCACGATCAACGTTTCTTAGATACTGTTTCTAATAGAACCATTGAATTGGTAAACGGGAAACTATATGATTATCCGGTAGCCTATTCCAAGTTTCTGGAACTGCGTGACAAGCGAAGGGAAAAGCAGATTTCTGAAAAGAAGAAACAGGAAAAATTCGTAGAACATACCGAAACCCTTATCAATAAATTCAGAGCAAAAAAGAATAAAGCGAAGTTTGCACAAACCTTAATTAAAAAACTCGATAGAATAGAAGAGATTGAGGTAGATGATCTGGAAACTGCTAAAATAAATTTCCGTTTTCCACCTGCACCACGTTCGGGTAAAATTGTGGTGAAGACCGATGCTTTACATAAACACTACGATACTTTACATGTATTGAATAGTATTGATCTTGAGGTAGAGCGTGGCGAAAAAATTGCTTTTGTTGGAAAGAATGGCGAAGGCAAAACAACGCTTTCTAAAATAATTGCAGGAAAAATAAATTCAACAGGTGGTGATTGTGAATTAGGACATAATGTAAGCATTGGTTATTACGAGCAGCATCAGGCTGAAACTTTAGATCCCAAGAAAACAGTATTTGAAACGATCGATGATGCCGCTACTGGTGAAATAAGGCTGAAAGTCAGGAATTTACTAGGTTCTTTCCTGTTCAGTGGTGAAGATGCTGATAAAAAGGTAAGTGTACTTTCTGGTGGTGAAAAATCACGATTAGCAATTGCCAAACTCTTATTGGATCCGGTTAATTTACTCATTCTCGATGAGCCTACCAATCACCTCGATATTCGTTCTAAAGAAATTCTGCAACAGGCAATACATAACTTTGAAGGCTCGGTGATCATCGTTTCTCACGACAGAGCTTTTCTGAAAGGCTTAACCGACAAAGTGTATGAATTCCGCAATCGAAAAATAAAAGCCTACTTTGGTGATATTGATGATTTTCTCGAAAAAAGAAAACTAGATTCTTTAGATGACCTTGATCTGAAGAAAGATGATGCACTTAAAAAGTCGTATTCTGAAATTGATAATTCAGCCATTGCTGAAAAGCAGGTAATAAAACGCTCGGCTCAGGAACAGCGTGAACACGAAAAGTCGATTAAACGTTTGAAAAATAAGATCAATAAAATAGAAAAAGAAATTGATGCTTTAGAGACGCGTAAAGCTGAAATTGAGGGTTTGATGAATGATCCTGACTTTTATAATTCAAACCCCAATGCAGAAAAACTAATGACAGAACATGTTTCTTTAAAACAACAAATTAAAACAACTGAAGAAACCTGGGAAGAATTGGCTTTTGAAATGGAAGAACTTGAAAATAGTTGAACACGAAGATCTTTTTACAATTGAAATTAAGGTTTGGTGGGAGGATCAAAAACCCCTTCATAAATTTCTGAAAGTGGAAGAGCAATTTCTAAACAACTGATTTGTAATAATGCTCTTTCTCCTTCAAACGATTGAAGCAACCAAATATCTTTGTCCTCTTTTCTTGAAAAAATATCTACTTTTATCTCATCCTGGTGAACGATGATATATTCATGCAAAGATTTAATGCTTCGGTATAATCTGAACTTGGTGCCATAATCATAATCGTAAGAGCTTTCGGAAACCACCTCAACGACCACTGTAGGATTGATAACGGCATTCTGATCTTTTTCTGCTGTTTCTATTTTACCACAAACAACACTTACATCCGGCATTAAATAGCTATTTTTTTTATCGATCCATATTTTTAAATCTGAATTAAAAGCATTACAAGTTTTATCTTTCAGTTTTGTGGCAATGGCAACATTAACTCGGCTACTTATCAAACTATGCACAGGTGTTCCTCCGGCCATATATCTGATTTCGCCATTCAAATACTCTGCTCTGATTTCTGATTTCTCAAGAATATTCAAATACTCTTCTGTACTGAACCACTCTTTTATATTATCATATTTAAGATCTCCCATTATTCAAGTAAGTTAACTAATGTAAAAGTAAGCTAAAAAGTCTTTGTGCTTATGGATAAAAAAGTTAATAACTAGCTGTATTCTGTTTATAACAAATACGATTTATTGAACAGCTCTTATGAATAGGCATTAAATTTGTACTGTAAAGATTGAAACGGATCATTTATTGTTCGTCTTAATTTGCACTGAAAAGGAGCGTGTTTTAATGTTTTAAATAAAATTATAATCCACCACTTTTTTGAGATTGAAAATAGCGTATTCAAGCCAAGCATTTCTCATCCGATACGCACATTTTTCCCTCCTTCACGTGCTGACATATTAAGTAATTTGATCCTTAGTCTCGTTGTAAATCAGTTTGTTATGAATTGATTGTAATAGAAGTATATCTGTTTTAAAAAGATATACAAGTGGCTATGTTATGATTAGCCTTGTGTTTATTAACTAACTAATTAAAATTTAAAATGGCAAAGAAAAAAGATGCTAAAAAAGTTGACTTCATAATAGATGCTACAAATGTTTGTAGCTGGCATAAAGTAAATATAAATAATCAAAGTAAGAATGCTGCTTATTCTACATCGCTGAATGTGATCTTAAAGCTGACGAATGTGCTGTCTGACAAGAAAAAAACATTCAAATGTATTTTCGATGCAAGCACTCCTTATAAATTACCTGAAGAAGAACAGGAAATTTATCGCACACTTTTACAGGTTTTTGAAAGAGCATTCTATCAGGTTACCGGAGGGCAAAAAGCCGATGACTGGGTGCTGGCTCTTGGAGACAAATTTGGAGCTAAAGTAATCAGTACCGATCGTTTTCGTGATTTCCAGTCTCGATATAAATGGCTGGCAAATGAAGATGAAAGACTGGTGAAAGGAGGAATTATGGATATGATGGATGAACTTACTATGGTTTTACCTTCATTGAACATAACCGAAAGTATCGTTGAGTCGAGTGAGCAGTTATTCATTCAGCTTGCAAAAAAAATGGGGCTTGAAAACAAACTTAGTTTTAAATCAACTGGAAGAATAAAGTCTTTTAATTCAGTTAACCAATATGGGTTTATTTATGCTACCGATACTAAAGAAGAAGTTTATTTTAAAGAAAGCGATTTTAAAATAATACCTGATATCCTTGTAAATTTCGATCTGTTTCGTGATGGTAAAAAGATCTTTGCCAAAAATGTAGTGCCCGTTATTGCTAAAGATGCAGATGCTTCAAACAGTAACAGAAAGGAAAATAAAAATAATAAAAAAGAAGACAAGGCAGACAAAGTAGAAGGGCAGGTTGAATGGTTCAATACTGAAAAAGGTTTTGGCTTGATAAGCAGAAAAGATAAGGAGGAATCTTACATGTTCAAGCTAGATAATTTCAATACAGCTGAAGAAGAACCGAAACCAAAAATGAAAGTAATTTTCAATGTTCAAAGTAAAAACGGGAAATCGTACGCTTATAATGTTTGCAAAGGAACACTTGGTAAAAAACAAGATGCTGAAAAGGAAAAACCTGCCGCAGCGAATAGCAAAACCACTGATAATTCAGGCGAATTCAAACAGAAAGTAAGCTCCATTTTACCACAATTGAATATCAAATTGAACGGTAAGATCAATAATATTAAAGGGAGTTATGGCTTTATTTCTATGGAAGATGCAGATTCGGCTTTATTCTTTAAACTTGATGGGAAAGAAGATTTAAAGTCTGGTGACAAAGTTCAGTTTTTATTAGGTGTTAACGATCACGGTTTATTGGCTGTAGATGTGAGCCTGAAAAAGAAGAAGAAGAAACAAACAGTTAAAAAAGAGGAAGAGCCAAAAGAAGAGCAGACAACAAAGGCAGAAGTTAAAGAAGAGAAAAAGCCCCAACCAAAGCCTGCTGCACGTAAAACAACGAAAAAAGTAGTTGAAAAAGTTGAAGAAGCCAAAGTCGAGGAAAAAGCTGAAGTTCAGGAACAGGCAAAAGCTAAAAAAACGATTACGCTGAAAACTAAAGCTGCTGAAAATAAAGATACAGAAGAAAAGAAATCTACAACAAGAGCTAAAAGGAATTCTGCTAAAAAAGAAGAACCTACTGTGGCCGAAATTGTAGAAGAAGTTGTGCCTGTTGTTGAAAAGGAAGAAGTCAAAAGTCCTGTTAGTAGAAAAAGAACTGAGCGACAAACAAAAGCTGAGGCAACTGAGAAAACCAATAAATTGGAAGCTTTACCAGGAGAGAAGCTAAGTAGACAGAAAAGAGGAGCAAGTGCTAAACGCTCTGTTGCTGGAAAACCTGTTGTAGAGAAAACTGTCGCAGAGAAGCCTGCCACTGAAAAAACAGTAGTTGAAAATTCAGAACCGGAAATAGTAGAAGCTGAAAAGAAAGAAGCTGTAGAAGTGAAAAAAACGGCTGCAAGTAAAAGAAGAAGTACTTCAGCTAAAAGCAGTACGCGTAAAACAACAACTAAAGCAAAACCTGTAGCTGAAGAAAAAGTAGCTGAAACCACAGAAGAAGCTAAAGTGGAAGAAAAGGTTGAGGAAAAACCTGTAGCTAAAAAAACGACTAGAGCAAAGAAAACGACAACGGCAAAAACGACTACAAGAAAAACAACTCGTAAAACAAGTGGAGCTACGAAAAAAGCTATTGCAACAAAACCGCGTAGATCTAGTACAAGAAAATCGACAAAATCTGTTGAAAATGAAAACCCTGTAGAAGAGCAAGGTAAGTTAGATCTGGAAGTCCCATTCATTGTTACGCCACCAGAAGAAGTGTAACAATAAAAGACTGAAATTCTATTATTCAAAAGCGTCGAAGAAATATTCCTCGACGCTTTTTTTATGTTTTCAGCAAGCTAAAATCATAGATAGTACGAACCTATCGATCAATTTTATTCAAAAATTTCCTCTTTTACATAGCCATTCATCCTGTCATCATTGCCTTTAATAAATGGTAGAATATGGAAAAATAAGCCAATTCCCCAAAAGAAAAGCACGCTTAAAACCGGAGCTATATTTACCACATCGAATGCAAGTGTCATCCACGCTAAACTAATAGTTCCCCATATTATATAAGATGCTGAATGAATGAAAATACCATTGTCAGACACATCGGAGTGTATGCCGTTTTGCTTACCAAAATGCCAACCACTGAAGAACATAGCAACAGCATAAGCAGATGAAGCGATCAGGAATACTATATTTCTATCAGCAGGACGCTGCATTGCCCAGTAAATTGCGCCATATAACAACATCGTTAGTGTAATTGCCGCAAGACAGAAGAGCCAGAAATATTTACTTATATATTTACTCATGATATAGATTTACTGAATAATAATTCTTGAAGATTTTCATTAAAAAACAATTTGATATTCCGTTCAATGAACTGCTCAAGTATTGCTTCACCGAGCGCTGTTAAATAATAATATTTTCGCATAGGACCTTTATTTCCTTCCTGCTCATTAAAATCAACCATTTCTAAATTCCGGAATTTTCTGAGTGTTCTGTACAAACTCTGTTCTTCACATATAATAGTTCCCTGTGATTGTTCTTCTATGAAAGCCCTGATCTCACCTACATATTTCTCCTTTTCTTTCAAAGCCAGAAATAGCCATAGGGTTAACTGTCCTTTTTTATAACTAGCCTCCCAGGCTTCTAAAAGTTCCTCTTGAAATTCAGATTTTTTTGTATTCATTAGGTATTATTCAAGATGTTTAATACAAGTATAATTATAGTTTTATTATAAAGTCAAATATTTTTAAAACTTTTAGTTGAAAAATTAATTTAGTACATTTAGATTCTTAATATTTGTAAGTATGTATGTAAAAAGAAAGATTAGCCCAAAAATCGTATTAAGCTTTGCCTGGAAGCACCTTGTTTTTTTCTTTATTTATGGTGGTATTGCAGTATTCATTTATCACTGGTTAGATCATCAAGGCTTAAATATTGCCATTCCTTTTCTTCCGGTGAGTACCATTGGTATTGCTGTTGCCTTTTATGTAGGCTTCAAAAATAATCAATCGTATGATCGATTCTGGGAAGCGCGAAAAATATGGGGAGGAATCGTAAATTACAGCCGTACCTGGGGGAATCAGGTAATTAGTTTTATTACACCTTATGAAAGCGGCGATTCAATAGACGATTCGGAACTTCATAATATTCACCAAAGACTAATATATCGACATATAGCCTGGATGAATGCTTTGCGTTTACAATTAAGAAGACCATCAAGTTTCAGTATCGACTACGAAAAAAGAAAATTAAGACAAGGTATTTATCAGGGAAGACCAGGTGGTGAAGACTGGAAAAGAGACGTTGAGCCTTTTATCGGTTCATCCAATCAATGCGACTTTATAGAAAATACGGTGAATACAGCTACACAATTAGTAAGAATGCAGGGAGAAGAATTAAAAAAATTACATAAGACAGGTTTAGTCGATGACTTCAGACACATGGAAATGATGCGTGTGCTTGAAGAGTTTTATAACTTGCAGGGAAAATGTGAGCGAATCAAGAATACGCCCTTGCCTCGCCAATATGCCTACTTTAGTGGAGTATTCGTTTGGATATTTATTTTATTATTACCTTTTGGCCTGGTTGGAGAATTTGCAAAAATGGGGCACGATTTTATATGGTTAACTTTACCATTCTTCATTTTGATCGCCTGGATTTTTATAACAATGGAATTGGTAGGTGATAATAGTGAAGATCCTTTTGAAAATTTTGTCAATGATGTTCCTATGACAGCACTCTGTAGAACAATAGAAATAGATTTGAGAGAAATGCTTGGTGAAAAAGAATTACCACCAAAAGTACAGGCTGTAGATGGAGTGCTTATGTAGTCTGTTTTTTCAGTTTATAGAAATTTAAATAATGCAACATACTTTATTAGTTGATTGTCCGGATAATAAGGGCTTAATATACAAGATTGCGAAACAATTACTCGAGTTCGATGTCAACATTGAACAGAACGATGAATTTGTTGATACCGATAATGCTCATTTTTTTATGAGAACGGTAATGAGTGGTTTGGAAAAACCTTTCGAATTACAGGAAATACTTCAGCGTCAATTACCCGATGCTAATATTCGTCTGTTTAAAAAACAGCCCAAAAAAATAGTGCTGATGTGTACCAAAGAACCGCATTGTATGGGTGATTTGTTGGTTCGTAACGAATTCAACGAAATGAATGTCGAAGTAGTGGCGGTTATCAGTAATCACGAAATACTGCGCTCTTTGGTAGAACGATTCAATATACCTTTTCACTTTATAAGTCATAAAGAAAAAGACAGAGCAAGCCATGAAGCTGAAGTACACGAAATACTTAGCGAGTACGAACCAGAGTACATTGTATTGGCTAAATACATGCGCATACTTACACCTTCTTTTGTAGCGCGATACAAGCATCGTATTATCAATATCCACCATTCATTCTTGCCGGCATTCATTGGGGCAAATCCATACAGGCAAGCGTATGAACGAGGTGTGAAAATTATTGGTGCAACAGCACATTATGTTACAGACAATCTAGATGAAGGACCAATTATTGCACAGGATGTCAGAGTTGTTGGACATCGTTTTTCTGCAAAAGAAATGTCGAAAGCAGGAAAAGATGTAGAAAAAATAGTATTGGCAAATGCTCTGAAACTAGTATTTGATGAAAGGGTATTCATTCATGGGAATAAGACCATTATTTTTTAAGTAGGCGTCTATAAATTTCTTCATAATGTTTTGTTGAGAGATTTTTTTGATGAACAAGGGAAAAATATGTAGAATATTCAGAAGAACTATTAAGAAACTTTTCCGACTACGTTAAGAACTGTTATCAGAGAAACCTTTTTACAATGTTTTTGATTGTTAGTTAACAGCATGCTACTGTATATTTATACAATTTATGGTTTAATTTGTCGTATAAATATTTAATTGAAAAAAGGTTATTTTTCGAGGCGAAAAACGCAGACATAGCCTTAGCTACGGCGAGTATTTTCAACGAAGAAAATTAAGCTTTTAGCCCAAATATTCGCGACATAATAGAGCATAAATTGTATTATATTGTGGAGGTGTTATGGCATAGCATCCATACAGAATTAAGAATCTATTTAATATGATTGAAAATAAAATAGCCAAAAGCGGATTAAAAACCATTGATCTTGAAAAGTGCTTACCCAAAGATCAGGATATACAGGTTTTTGATATGAAAGACTTTCTTTTCAGGGGCTTATTACTGAAAGAAAAAGATTTCAGAGAATCTGTAAAAACCTACGATTGGAATCAATATCAAAATAAAGCAGTGGCGATATATTGCTCAACAGATGCGATCATTCCTATGTGGGCTTGTATGTTAATAGCTTCTGCTCTCGAAGATATTGCCGATTTTTACTGTTTTGGAAACGAAGAAACAACTCGATCAGCTTATACTTTAAAACGTATCAATGAGTATATTGATGTTGCTACCTACGAGAATGAAAGAGTCATTATCAAAGGTTGTGGCAGCCGACCGGTTCCGGCTGAAGCCTATGTTGAAGCTACGCGTTTACTACGACCAGTTGTGAAAAGTCTGATGTTTGGTGAGGCTTGTAGTACTGTTCCAGTTTATAAAAGAAAATGATTTAGTTTAACAATGTATTTCAGACCACTATACATTTAATATAATTTGAGCAGTAGCGACGAGGCATTGTCTCGTCGCTAACTCTATTTTCCAACCCCAAAAACAGTTTTTAAATGCCAAATGTATAGCGATGTGGAAGAATTTATTGTTAAAGGGAAATAATATTATAGGTTTAGATTATCTGATAAATGAGAAAAACTTAGTCGGTAAAATAGATTTGATCTATATCGATCCCCCTTTTGCTACCGGTATCAACTTTACTATAACCGATGAAAGAACAGCAACAATAAGTAAATCAAAAGAAGGGAAGGTTGCCTATTCTGATAAATTGACCGGAACAGAGTATTTAGAGTTTTTAAAACAAAGATTAGTATTATTAAAAGAATTATTATCCGAAAAAGGATCTATCTATCTTCATATAGATTATAAAATCGGGCATTATGTGAAAGTGTTGATGGATGAAGTTTTTGGTATTGAGAATTTTAGAAATGATATTACAAGAGTAAAATGTAATCCCAAAAACTTTAATCGAACTGGCTACGGAAACATTAAAGATCTGATTCTTTTCTATTCAAAAGCCAAAAAGCCAATTTGGAATGAACCAAGAGAAAAATATTCTGAAAAAGACCTGCTACGATTATTCCCTAAAAAAAATGAAGCAGGAAGAAGGTACACAACGGTACCACTGCATGCACCGGGTGAAACAGTAAAAGGAAAATCAAATCAACCATTTAAGGGGAAATTACCACCTAAAGGAAGGCATTGGAGAACCGATGTAGCAACCTTGGAAAAATGGGACGAAGATGGATTAATTGAATGGTCATCGAAAGGCAATCCAAGAAAAAAAATTTTTGCAGATGAAAGAGAAGGTAAGCGCGTACAGGATATTTGGGAATTTAAAGATCCACAATATGCGACATATCCTACTGAAAAAAATCATGACCTCTTAGACTTGATCATACGTACATCTTCTAATGAAGAAAGTATAGTGCTTGATTGCTTCTGTGGTTCAGGAACAACACTAAGAGCTGCTCAAATACTCAACAGGAATTGGATCGGAATTGATGAATCCGATCTGGCTATAAAAGCCACAAAAGAAAAATTACAAAATATTAATGACGCTTTGAGTGTTTCAAATGTGGAATATGATTTTATTGAGCTTCAGAACTAAAAAGATAAAAATGCCTAATCCAAATTTACAAAGTTATCTTATACTTTTCTTTATAATATTACTAGCTTCATGTACCAGTTCTGATAAGGCTAAAGTAGCTGAAAATGTTATAGTACAAGAAGAAAAGGTTGTAGAGTCTAACCCACAAATTGCCGAGTATATCCGTAATATATTTCAGGATAAAAATGGAAACCTTTGGTTCGGAACCAATGGCTACGGAGTGGCGCATTATAATGGTGATAATATTGCCTATTTTTCTAATGAACAAGGTTTTAATGGGGAACAAGTTACTGGAATGTCTGAAGATGCAGACAACAATATCTGGTTTTCCACCGATCAGGGAATAGTGAAATACGACTGGGCAGCGAGTGAAAAAGGAAATAAGAAGTTTATCAATTATTCAGAACGAAAATACTTTGATAAGCAGCGATTCTGGAGTATTTGTGCCGATAGTAAAGGAAATGTTTGGGGAGGAGCCGAAAGAGAAGTATTTCGCTTTAAGGATGGCGAATGGGCATCTTTTGAAATACCATACCCGACACCAATAGTAGGTAAATTCATTACTGAAGCGACTTCATGGTCAATAATAGAAGACAATGCCGGTAATATGTGGTTCAGTACCAATGGTTTTGGTGTATATAAATTCGATGGGAAAGAATTTACTCAAATAAGTAAAACCGATGGATTAACCGATAATAGTGTTGACCAAATATTAGAAGACACAAAAGGGAACATCTGGATAGGAACACGCTACGGTGGCATTAGTGTTTTCGATGGAAAAGAGTTCACCAATTATACTTCAAGAGATAGCATTGGAAATGACGAAGTATGTGTAGTTTTTGAAGACAAAAAGGGCAATATCTGGTTTAGTGCTGAAGGCTTTGGTGTATATTGTTTCGATGGAGAAAAATTCAAGAATTATAGCGAAGCTGAAGGACTTGGGGTAAGAGCAGTACAAACTATTTTTGAAGATAAAGAAGGTCGTTTGTGGGCGGGCGGTGGCGGTGGTCTTTACCGTTTGAATGGCGATTCATTTCAGAATATTACAAGAAATGGCCCTTGGGATTAGGTCGATTCAGAAGGTGTTATCTTTCAGATATTCCTTAAAATACGCTTTATTAGGTGTAAGTTGAATTAGTTGATTATCATTAAAAATAAAAAACAAGTGTTCGAAATTAGTGAAATAAAGCGGAATTATGAAAGATTTGATAATCATCGAATTAAGGGGATCGCAAGAAACGATGCGAGAGGTCTAAGAGATGAAGTAGTTCCGATTTTAATCAATGAAATAAAGAAAAGGAATTTAGGGAATCATTTAATTGAATGGATAAATGCCGAAAGGAGAAAATTATCAAAATATGAACTTGAAGAATTAAAACAAAAAGTGAAGGGAAGTATCTGTGAAAATTGTAAACAAGGTCGAGAGTTGAAAGGCTTCTCATTTAGAACGATGACAGCAATTTTAATAAATGAGTTTGTTACTGATTACAGATTGATAATTTGTGAAAAGTGTGGTAAGAAAAAAAGGAGAAAGTCGGCTATTTGGACAACGATATTTGGTTGGTGGTCAGTAATAGGATTTATCTCGATGCCATTTGTATTGATAGGTAAAATAAAAGCTTCAATGCAAGAAGATAAACAAAGTGAGCAGATAATCGAATCATTTATCGAAGCTAATATCGGAACAATAACGATTGAGAAAGATAGTAAAGAGGTGATTCAGAAATTATTAAAAGAGTTTAATCAAATTGAAGATTACAGTTAATTCGATGAAAATTCAATAATATCACCCATCACCCATCACCCATCACCCATCACCCATCATCCATAAATTATCAACCATTGCCTAAAAATCCGTATTTTCACTAAATGAAAAAATCCCAATTAATATTAATTATATTTTACACCTTATTTATGGAACCACTAACCGGACAGCATATCAGAGAAATGGGCAATTTAGTATTAGAAGATATACCCGAAATCCCACAATTAATAAAAGATAGAGTACAACAGTATCAGCATACAAGAAGCGCTTCGTTAGCAGATTGGTTACCCGATGATAAGGGTATTATCATTTCTACTCGTTTTGGAAACACCCAGCAATTACATACCGTTTCTGAACCGGGCGCCTCTCGTAATCAGTTCACTTTTTTCAAAGAACCACTTAATAATGCACAATATTGTCCTTCTTCCGATTACGATGGCTTTCTGTTTACAAAAGATATTGGAGGGAATGAGTTTGCGCAAATATTCTGGTACGATATGAATTCAAGAAATGCCCGAATGCTTAGTGATGGTAACTCAGTAAATTATGGAGTTTTGTGGTCAAACCAGGGAAACCGTTTTGCTTTTACTTCAACGAGAAGAAATCAGAAAGATTTTGATGTATATATCTCTGAAATGAAAACGCCTGAGAAAGCCGAGCTGAAAATAGTTAGAGGAGGAGGATACTGGACACCAGCAGATTGGGCGCCCAATGATAGTTCGTTACTAATTACACAGTATTTATCTAGTACCAAGTCTAATTCATTCATTCTGGATATTGAAACAAAAGAATTAAAACAATTAAATGATAATAAAGACGAGGCTGTTTTTCTGGCTAAGGCCTGGGATAAAGAAGGAGAACATATTTATGCTACCACCGATGAGGGAATGAAATTCAAAACCCTGATCAAATACAATGTGAAATCAGGAAAGTATCAGTATTTAACCGATGGGATTATCTGGGACATAACCAATTTCGTTACTAATTCAAGCAGAACAAAAGCAGCATTTACAGCCAATGAAAATGGTTTCAGCGCATTATATATTATGAATCTGGAGAATAACGACTACAAAAGGGTGAAAGAATTGCCTTTTGGACAGGTTTATTCTATGAAATTCCATCCTGAAAAATATGAATTGGGTTTTGCATTGAACACGCCTCAAACCCCAGGTGATGTATATTCTCTTGACTTGAATACCAATAAACTTACGAAATGGACAAATAGTGAGGTTGGTGGCTTGAATGCTTCGAGTTTTCCCAAACCAGAATTGATTATTTATAATTCTTTTGATGAAGTAAAAGGAAGGAAAAGAAAGATTCCGGCATTCGTTTATAAACCGCAGAATGCCTCTGGTAAACTTCCGGTTATGATCTCTATACATGGCGGACCGGAAAGTCAACACAAACCCTTTTTCTCTTCATTTTATGCAATGTTAGCGAATGAATTAGGTATTGCCATTGTTGCTCCAAATGTACGTGGTTCATCGGGTTATGGTAAAGCTTTTTTGAAGCTCGATAATGGCTATAAGCGAGAAGATTCTGTTAAAGATATAGGCAAACTTATCGAATGGATCGGAGAACAAGAAGAGTTTGATAAAGAACGAATAGCGGTGTACGGTGGTTCTTATGGAGGTTATATGGTTTTATCCTCAATGTTCCATTATAATGATCAGTTACGATGCGGTATTGATGTAGTTGGAATAAGCAATTTCGTAACCTTTCTTGAAAATACCAAAGCCTACCGACGCGACGCGAGAAGGGTGGAATATGGAGATGAAAGAGATCCGGAAATGAGAAGATTCCTCGAGTCTATTTCTCCGACGAATCATGCAGAGAAGATCAAAAAACCTTTGTTTGTCATTCAGGGAGCCAACGATCCCAGAGTTCCAGCTTCCGAAGCAGAACAAATGGTTCAATATATTAGAGATAATGGAGGAACGGTTTGGTATATGCTTGCAAAAGACGAAGGGCATGGCTTTCGTAAAAAAGAAAATCGTGATAGAATGACCGAAGCGATTGCTATGTTTTTACAACAGTTTTTATTGGATTGATATTTCAGGACAAGACATTCTGAAACCAAAAAACCGCTGTCAGGACTCAAAGCTCTGACAGCGGTTTTTTGGTTTGTATTACTTATTAGTGGAATTTAAGTACAACGGTGTATTAAACACCACCCGAAACTAGTATAAATACCCCACAACCAGCTAAGAACCCAAGAAGTGCTAACCAGCCGATGTTTTTCAGATACCAGATGAAATCTATTTTTTCCATACCCATTGCAGCAACACCTGCAGCAGATCCTATGATCAACATACTACCACCTGTTCCGGCAGAGAAAGCAATAAAATGCCACAAGTTACTATCCAATGCTTCGGTGTACATACCCATTGAAGCCGCAACCAATGGTACATTGTCAATTAAGGCAGAAAGGAACCCTAATACAATAATTACCAAGTTCTGACTTGGAATAACGCTATCCATATATTCTGCTACACTTTTTAATAAACCTACTTTGTGCTCTCCATGTCCCATTACTGCTACTGATTCCAATGCAGCCACTGCAACTAAAATTCCAAGGAAGAATAAAATACTCGACATCTCAATTCTCGAAAGGGCATTATGCGCAGAATAATGATGTTTATGTTCTTCGCTGAAATCCTCTTCAGGATGAATATATTCAGACACTAACCAAACAATACCAAGGGCAAGCATCATTCCTACATAAGGAGGTAAATGGGTTATTGTTTTAAAAATAGGTACGAATATCAATCCGCCAACACCAACGATCAACATTGCTTTGCTCGAAAGTAAACGCTCATTTTCCATACCCTGCTCATGATCGTGCGAAGGCATAGAAATATTACCTCTGAAAGGCTTCATACGCATAGCGATAAGCAATGGAACAGCTATACAAACAATCGATGGAAGTACAAGGTTCTTTATTAAGCCCATTGTAGATACTTTCTCACCGATCCATAGCATAGTAGTTGTTACATCACCAATTGGAGACCAGGCTCCGCCAGCATTTGCAGCTACGACAGCCATACTGATAAACCAGATACGTTCTTCTTTAACCGGAATTAATTTCCTCAATAACGAAACTAGTACAATTGTAGAAGCTAAGTTGTCTAGTGTTGCAGAAAGAAAAAAGGCCAGAATACAGATAATGACCAGCATTTTCGATTTACTTGTCGTATTTATCCGGTTTGTTATTACTGCAAAACCCCTGTGTAAATCGACCAATTCTACTATGGTCATAGCACCAATAAGGAAAAATAAAATTTCAGCCACTTTTCCAATGTGATGTAGTAAAACCTCTTCCATTGGTTCTAAATGGTGTGAATGCCCAACGACATCTAAGTGCCCTAAAGCAATAGCTGCCCAACATAATGCACCCATAATTAGTGCCGGAACAGTCTTATCTAATTTAATGGGGTGTTCAAAAACAATTAGCAAATATCCTATTATGAAAACTGCTACAACTATTCCTACTGCCATTTATAAGGTTTCTGAGAAGTTTAAAAAAGGGGTAAAGTGGGTGTAAAGGTAATTAAAACTGAATTTATCTGAAAGAAATAAACCTACTTTTGAATGAACCAAAAGTAGGTTTACAATTTTAGAAGCATTTTATTCGCTATAAATCGTTTCCAGAACGGTTTGTCCAACCGCTTTCAGGGTAGTTGTACTGATAATATCCATGTCGTCATCATGTGTATGCCAGAAAGCACCAAATCCCTTTTCTGTGTGAGGGTCATACTGAATAATATCGATCGTTGGAATTTTGGTTAAGGTGTTCACAAAATAATGATCGTCAGTTATTGGATTTACCTGTCGATAAGGAAAGTAACTACTGTAGCCTGCACGGTTAGCAGCTTTCCAGACCTTATCAACGATTGGTCGGGCAAAGGCAAGAGAGTGCCCTTCCTGATGGAAAATGGCATCTTTGGCACCAACCATATCCAATAAAATACCATACATGGCTTTATACCCCGGAACATGTGGGTTTTTTCCCCAATACTGGCTTCCCAGGCAGTAAGTTTCTGCTCTTTCAACGCCATAATCTTCTACATCGAATAAGATAATATCCACACCAACATTAGGTGGTGTTTTTTCGATCAGTCGTGCTATTTCCAGTAAAACACCTACGCCACTTCCGCCATCGTTTGCACCTAAAATTGGTTCATCTTTACGTTCTGTATCCATGTCAGCGAACGGTCGGGTGTCCCAATGGGCAAATAAGGCAACACGCTTTTTTTCTTCAGGTTTGTAGGCGCCTATTACATTATACATCGGTACACGTGTTCCATCATAAACAGTTACTGTACTTTCCTGAACGGTTACTTTTGCACCAAAAGAACGTAATTTATTCGCCATCCAGTCTGCTGCTACTTTCTGAGTAGGCGTTCCGGGTACACGTGGTCCCATGGCAACTTGCTTTTCTATAAACACATAAGCTGAATCTGCGTTGAAATTCGGTGCAGGAATTTTAGCTTTATTCGCTTTAGGTGCATTGTTATTTTGTTTAGGAGCATTAGCTGCTGAATCTCCTTCTCCGGTACCACAGGCAAAAAAGCCAAGTACCAAAAAGCTTAAAAGGAATTTTATTGAAGTAGTCTTCATTGGTAATTTCGATTAAAATGCGATTGTTAATACTTCTTTCAGATCAGGGTGAAGGCTATTGCCAACAGGGCAGGCATGAGCTGCATTTTCTAAGATTTTTTTTTCTTTATCACTGAAACTCAAATTTTCAGGCATCGTTATTTTTACATGTATTTCTGCAATTCTGCGAGGTTCACTTGCCATTATTTTGGTAACAGAAGCAGTAGCGCCTTCCATATTAATTTCATGGCGTTCAGCAACAATACCCATAATCGTTAGAATACAAGAACCTAAGGCAGTCGCAACCAGGTCGGTAGGAGAAAAAGCCTCTCCTTTACCATGATTATCTACAGGAGCGTCAGTAATAATTTTATTTCCCGAACGAAGGTGTTGTGCTTGAGTACGTAAACTTCCTTCGTACACAATTTGCGCTGTTTGTTTTGACATACTGCAAAGATAGGTAGAAAATGAGAGTATGTTTACAATTAATTTGAAATTGAAAATCAGAAGTTTGTGGTTCTGAATAAGAAAAATAGTGTGTATTTGGTGAGCTGAATAAATGCTGTTTTTCAACCTCAGGTTCCATATATATTAGTAAATCTCAGTTGTGTCGCCTGACCAACTCAGACCTGAAACCTCAAACCTCAAACCTGAAAATAAAAAACCGAAGTATCCTTACAGACACTCCGGCTAAATCTAAACACATGAAAAAAAATTACCCTCCTCGTTTTACTATCCTACTTCGATAGTGCGGGTTTTCATCACTTCTACCTCTTTAAGTGGAAGTGATATAGTTAGGATACCAGCTTCATAGTCGGCTTTTATACCTTCAGTTTCTACATTTTCAGGCAGATTGAAAGTTCTGCGGAAAGAAGCAGGCGTGAATTCCTTACGTAAATATTTCACTTTTGGAGTCGCCTCTTTAACTTCTTCAGTAGTCTCTCCTTCAGTTGAAGTATTCATGTTTTGCGATCTGATTATTAATTTTTCACCTTCCAATGAAATATTAAAATTGGACTTCTCTAATCCAGGTGCGATCACTTCGATCTGAAATGAATCTTCAGTTTCTTTAATATTTACAGCAGGATAGCCTCCGAAATTATTAAAGATAGATTTAGTTGTTTTTTTGAACTCAGGTCCAAAAAAATCACCATTGAAAATATCATCTAAGATATTATCTAATGGGAATTTAGCAAATCGTGTTCTTGAATTAGAACCACAGTTTGAACGATTAAATTTTGTGTTATTCATTTTCTGAATTTTTTTTGTTTGAACAATTAATGCGTAACCTTTCAACCTTATAACATTTAATGTTTTCGTCATCGTGTTACGCTCTTTATTGGTCAAATGCGATGCCAACACCCTTTTTACATAACTTTGACTAACTTTTTGTCATGTTGAGTTGATTTTTGCTGACAAAATTTCATGTAATCTGTGTTTTTGCTGTCAAAACCATCACGGTTGTTCATGATTGATCGCCCATCACCCATCACCCATCACCCATATTACACTTATCTTTATGACTAAAAACAAAACCATGATAAAAAATGTATTTGATGAGCAAGTGGTTGCAGAAATTATTGGTCGTATAAATAAACTTAACCCTGATACACAACCTCAGTGGGGGAAAATGGATGCTGCTCAGATGTTGGCGCACCTGAACGTTACTTACGATATGGACTTTACAGGGAAATATCCTAAACCGAATGCTTTTGCCCGTTTTATGCTCAAGCTATTTGTGAAAAATACAGTTGTTGGAAATAAACCTTACAAAAGAAATTCCGGAACAGCACCACAATTCAAAATTGCCGATAAAAGGGATTTTGAGAAGGAAAAGGCAACATTGATTAATTATCTTCAAAAAGTACAGCAGTTAGGAGAAGCACATTATGATGGAAGAGAAGCTAATTCATTTGGACCTCTAACGGCTGATGAATGGAATACAATGTTTTATAAACATCTCGATCATCATTTGACACAGTTTGGTGTTTAGGTAAGTTGCGTATTAAAAATACTGAACTGTTAAGCGACGTTTCATACAGAACTATCCACATTACATCTTAACAGAATGTGAAAACTTTCCCTTTTCCTTACAAAGAAAGGGTAATAACTTTGTTCTGATTTCGGATTTAATTACCATGT
Source organism: Chitinophagales bacterium (assembly GCA_020628375.1). GTDB lineage: Bacteria > Bacteroidota > Bacteroidia > Chitinophagales > UBA2359 > JAHDDA01. The sequence goes on from JAHDFD010000007.1 coordinate 76,952, forward strand.
TTCCATTCTTGAAAAATATAAAGTTGTTAGTCTTGTGCTTTATTGCATGCTTGAGTTTTGGTCAGCTGTTGGCACAAGGTGTTGAAGAGTTGGAAGAAAAAAAACTAAAACTAGAATCTGAAATCGAGTATAATTCCAGAATTCTTTCAGAAGTAAGAGAAGAAAAAAAAGAATCATTAGGTGAGTTAAGTGTACTCAAAGAACAACTTAAGAAACGAGAGACCCTGATCTCAACTTTAAGTGAAGAAGTTGAAGAAATTACCGAAAATATTAATCAGATAGAAACAGATATTGATAGCATTAAAATTGTTCAAACCGATCTGAGAGAACAATACGCCAAAATGATCCGCCACGCTTACAAATCAAATACAAATTATAATTCGTTGTTGTTTTTGCTATCAGCCGAGTCGTTTAACGATGCTTATAAGCGCATGAAGTATATTAAGTATTACAACGATGATAAAAAAAGAAAAGTAGAATCACTTACAGAAATAACCGATACGCTGAAGATTAAAATAAACGATCTTGAAAAAGGTAAGGAAGAGCAACAAATTCTGATCGACGAAAAAACAGATGAAGTAGATAAACTTGATGAGGAAAAAAAGAAGATCGATGACGTCGTTTCCAAGCTTAAAAAACGAGAGAACGAATTGAAGCGTGCAAATGAGAAAAAGCAATCAACGATCCGTCAACTAGAATCAGAAATCAGAAGTATCATTAATCAGGCAATCGCGAAAGACGAAAGTTTACCCGAACCACCACCGGCAAAAGTGAAGCTTTCTTCCAATTTTAAGAATAATAAAGGAAAATTGCCCTGGCCGGTTCAACGTGGGGTAATTACCGGAAAATTCGGAGAACAACCACATCCTGTTTTAAAAGGAATCAAAACCCAGAATGACGGAATAGAAATAACTGCAACCAAAGGAACTACCGTTTACGCCGTTGCTGATGGTAAAGTAAGTCAGATCATTTTCAGTCCGGCATTTCAATCGGCCATTATTGTTCAGCATGGAAATTACTTTACAGTTTATTCAAATGTAAAGAATGTATCCATTCAAAAAGGACAAAGTATAAAACAAGGCGATAAAATTGGCGCTATCCATACCAATACAAAAGGGAAAACAGAGCTCAGTTTTCAGGTATGGAAAAAAACGAATAAACTAGATCCGCAAAGATGGATCGTGAAGCGATAGAATAAGAAATACCTTAAACACAACTATAATTAACAACTTCATTACACAAGAAACTAAAGTTTAGTCGAATCAGATAGCTCTAATAAATACCAATTATTAGGGATTGCACTATTTTTGCACGAAATTTCATAACCGATTAAAAAATACTTTATGGCATTCGATATCGAAATGATTAAAAAGCACTACGAAAACTTAGCTTCTAACTTAGAAAAAGTGCGTTCAATCATTGACCGACCTTTAACTGCTGCTGAAAAAATATTATATACACACTTATTCCAAACTCAGGAACTAAGAGAGTTTGCCCGAGGGAATGATTATGTTGATTTTGCACCAGATCGTGTGGCAATGCAAGATGCAACAGCACAAATGGCATTATTGCAGTTTATGCAGGCTGGTAAATCGAAAGTTGCTGTTCCTTCTACTGCTCACTGCGATCACTTGATTCAGGCTAAAAACGGAGCAGATAAAGATTTACAGGAAAGTTTGAATGTAAACAATGAGGTATTTAATTTCTTACGTTCAGTTTGTAACAAATATGGAATTGGTTTCTGGAAGCCGGGAGCTGGAATCATTCATCAGGTAGTATTGGAAAATTATGCTTTCCCGGGTGGAATGATGATAGGAACAGATTCGCACACAGTAAATGCCGGAGGTTTAGGAATGGTTGCTATTGGTGTTGGTGGAGCCGATGCTGTTGATGTAATGGCGGGAATGCCTTGGGAGTTGAAAATGCCTAAATTGATCGGTGTTAAATTAACCGGAAAATTAAGTGGTTGGACAGCACCGAAAGATGTTATTCTGAAAGTAGCCGATATTCTAACCGTAAAAGGTGGAACAGGAGCAATTGTAGAATACTTTGGTGAAGGAGCAATTTCTATGTCTTGTACAGGTAAAGGTACTATTTGTAATATGGGTGCTGAAATTGGCGCAACGACTTCTACCTTCGGATACGATGAAAGTATGGAGCGTTACTTGCGTGCTACCGAAAGAGATGATGTTGCTGATGCAGCCAATGAGGTAAAAGAACATTTAACAGCCGATGCTGGTGTTTATGATGAGCCGGAAAAATATTTCGATCAGGTAATCGAGATCGATCTTTCTACTTTAGTGCCACACTTAAACGGACCTTTTACACCAGATTTAGCAACTCCTGTTGGAGAAATGAACGCTAAAGCTACAGAAAATGGCTGGCCTTTAGATGTTGAATGGGCATTGATCGGTTCTTGTACCAATTCAAGCTACGAAGATTTAACCCGTGCCGCTTCAATCGTTGAAGATGCGGTAGCTAAAGGTGTAAAGCCTAAAGCGAAGTTAGGAATCAACCCAGGTTCTGAGCAAATCAGATTTACTGCTGAAAGAGATGGTTTATTCGATACATTCGAAAAATTTGATTCAACAACGATATTCACCAATGCTTGTGGACCTTGTATCGGACAGTGGGCAAGATACAGCGATCCGATGAATGCACCTAAAAACAGTATTGTACATTCATTCAATAGAAACTTTGCTAAGCGTGCCGATGGAAATCCAAACACACACGCATTCGTAGCTTCACCAGAAATGGTGGCAGCGGTGGCGATTGCAGGGCGTTTAGATTTTAACCCAATTACAGATACTTTAATTAACGAAGCAGGTGAAGAAGTGAAATTAGATGAACCAACGGGTATCGAATTACCGGAAAAAGGTTTCGACGTTGAAGACAGAGGGTACGTTGAGCCTTTGGCAGATGGTTCAGGTGTTGAAGTAGTAGTTGATCCTAACTCAAAAAGACTTCAGTTATTAACGCCTTTCCCTGCATGGGATGGAAAAGATATAACTGGAATGAAGTTATTGATAAAAGCTTTTGGTAAGTGTACAACCGATCATATTTCTATGGCAGGACCTTGGTTGAAATACCGTGGACACTTGGACAATATTTCTGAGAATTGTCTGATCGGAGCAGTAAATGCTTATAATAAAGAAACCAACTCTATTAAAAACCAAATGACTGGTGAGTACGGAGCTGTTCCTACAACGGCAAGAGCTTATAAAGCAGGTGGAATTGGAACTATCGTTGTTGGAGACGAAAACTACGGAGAAGGTTCTTCTCGTGAGCATGCAGCAATGGAGCCGCGTTTCTTAGGAGTTCGCGTTGTGATCGTTCGTTCTTACGCACGTATTCACGAAACGAACTTGAAGAAGCAAGGTGTGTTGGCATTGACTTTCGCAGATAAAGCCGATTACGATAAAATTCAGGAAGACGATACAATCGATATCATCGGAATGGATAGCTTCAGCCCTGGAGAACCATTAACAGTTCGTTTAACACACGCCGACGGTTCAACTTACGAGTTCAAGGCAAACCACACTTACAGCGATGTACAAATAGAATGGTTCAAAGCAGGTTCTGCATTGAACAAAATTAAAGAAGAGAACGCTTAAAGGTAAAGCACTTAAGCAATTCAACGCCATCAGGGTTCAAAACCCTGATGGCGTTTTTTCTTTCAACCCACATAACCACACGCATATCAGCCTCTCAACCCACCTAGTCATACTGACGAATGTCAGTATCTCCTTCAAAGAAGCGGTAAACCTAAAAATGTCAGTATCTCCCACAAAGAATCGGTAAACCCCCAAAGTGTCAGTATCTCCCTCAAAGAAGCGTTGTCGCCTGAAAGTCTTAGTAATTCTCAAAATATAACAGAATCCCAACACTAATAAGCCCCTAAAAAATATCAATTAAGCATAGGTGTTGGCTCTACATTTGACTTTAAAATTCACGTATTTGAGTTCATAAAGCTTACCTCAGGTTAAACTTTAATTGGCTTAGTTTCCTCAATTACCTCATTCCATTTCATGTTTTCAGCAATAGCTTCTTTACCTATAAGATAATATAGCTTTTGAAGCTCTTTGATTTTATCATTTTCAGTCAATGTGTTATTACTGATTATTTCGTATGAGACTTTTTCTGCTTTTTTGAATATTTTTAGCATTGTTCTGTATTGTTCTAAAAGTGCTTGACTTTCTTGCTCACCAAAAAATCGGCCCATAGTTGAAAATAAAACAAAAACAATACTTATTATGATCATCAACCATGGGGAAATATTATTGATACTTGGATAATCAGCTGAATAAGTTGAGTATATGATTTTGATAATAATAGCACTAACTAATAATAAAAATCCAATCGTAAATAAAACTAATTGCCAATTACGTTGCTTGTTTTGTTTGTTTTCCAATTTATTGATATTGTCATAGAAATATTGTCTTTGTGGCTTAATCCACAGATCGTTAATTTGCTCTAATCTTAAATATGGCACTTTTTGTTTCATAAATGTGAATCCAATAATGCTGTCTAGGGTGCTTTTTAGCCAATCTTGATTAATGTTGTTACTATAGTTAAAATAGTTTGTTACTTTTTTGTTTAACCCAGAAAGAGACCAATAAAATTGTACCCTCAATCCTTCAGCTAATCTTCTGTTATTAGAAAATTGGGTATAGTTTTTTAAAATGCCGAAAAAACTTAAAATAGCTTTTAGCTTGGGTTTTGCTAACTTCAATCCAGTTGCAAATATTGTAATTATAGCAAATAGTAAAGCAGGCTCGATTCCTATTTTTTCATATAAAACTGCGGAAATAGAATATATAGATATAATAAATGCTAATATGTATTTGCTGTATATTCTAAAAGTACTTTTATCTACTGCTATCACATCTGTGATGCCGTAGATGTGTGCTAAGTTGTCATAATTTTCTTTAAGGCCTTCAATATTATGCAAGTACTTAATAGATCTATGAATTTCAGCTTCTTTACCTCTAATGTTTTTATTTAATAGTTCTATATTCTCTAAGGCTTTTTTGATATTGTAAGAGTTTAATAAAGAGGTTAAGTAAGGTTGTGAAGTATGTGTTGAGTTGAACCTTTTTTCACGACTCTCTCTTTCGCAATCAATGATTATTAGTTCTCCTGGATTGTCTAAAAATTCATCAGCTACTTTATCTTTATAATAACCATTTTTTTTATAAAAAACTGTATCTCTCGTTCCACCTTTTTTTATTGCTTCTTGTTCTTTTGATTCTGAAGTGTCAAATAGAGCTATAAGAATTAAAGAGCTATCCGCAACAAATTCAGCTGAATTTCTATAAAACTCCTGTTTTTTTATGTTTTGAGCATCTTCTGAAAGATCTTGATCTAAATGATTTAATTCAATTATCTTGTCGGCTGAATCAATTAAAGAGTTGAATACCTTTTTGTCATTGTCATTATAATATTTCGTGTACTCATCTTCTTGAAAAGGTAAAGGAACATGTAGTTCACAATTGTTCCATTGATTCTTTTCTTTTAGAACTAAACACTTCTCTGCTTTTAGTTCTAAAAACTTCTCTGCTACAAATGTGTCAGCACCTTCAGCTAATTGTGAAAATAAAACTAATGGGGAATTGGGATATGTTTCTCTAAGATCATTAAATATTGATTTAATAGCACTAGTGTAGCTTTCAATATCTTTCACATCTCTGTGTCCAATAACCCCTACTGTAATCGGAATGCTTTTCATATATTAATCACAACTTTTATCAAAAATTAGTTGAATATATGAATTTTAAATTTATTCAATTTACTTTACATTTTAACTACAGAAATGAAATTGTGATAATTCAGTTTTTCTTCTGAATCACTAAAAACAAAATCCCTATCTTTGCACCCGCTAAAACCCAAACATCTTGATAGCGTACATTCAGGGAAATATCACAGAACTCAGCCCTACCTATGTGGTGGTGGAAAATAACCAAATAGGCTACCATATTCATATAAGCCTGCATACTTACGAAAAGATCCAATCCAAGAAAGAGGCGAAACTCCATATTTACCACTTTCTGAAAGACACCCGTTCTTCTAGTTTTCTACCCGTTTTATACGGCTTTGCAGAAGTAGAAGAACGCGCATTATTCGTGCAACTTATTAGCGTTTCAGGAGTGGGAACCGTAGCCGCTTCAACCATGCTTTCGACTTACAGCCCTAGCGAAATAAAAAAAGCCATCATTAATGCCGATACCAAGTTCCTGAAAACAGTCAAAGGTATAGGCGAAAAGGCAGCTCAAAAGGTAATTATCGAATTACGAGACAAATTCGCAAAAGATGAAGGAAGTGCAACAACAGTTGCCATTCCACACAATACCAACGTAAACGAAGCGTTGAAAGCATTGCGGTCTCTCGGCTTCGCCGAAAATGTCGCTAACAAAGCAATCAAAAAGGCACTTCAACAGCATCCTGAAATTGATACTGTTGAAGCCTTAATTAAGAAAAGTCTAAAAAATCTTTAGTACGTGAAAAAAGGATATACTGTCCTCGTTATAAAGTTAGGAATACTCATTTCGTGTTTACATTCGGTCAGTTTACTGGCAGCACCTCAAATGGTGCCTTTTGCCTTTAAAGGAGAATTAAGCATGCACCAGTTACCTCCGTTCCCAACATTAACAGAACCCAACGATACATCCGATCTGATCTATCCACTCAACGACGACCCCTACGATCCGAATGCACCGGCAAATCCATTCGACCTGGAGAATAACTCTATGGATCAGAATGTAGAATATGATCCGGAAACCGGACAATATATCATTACCAACCAAATAGGAACAAGTCCCTACGGAACGCCTGACTTTTTTTCTACCGACGAGTATATTCAAATGCAGGAAGAACAGTCGATCAGCGATTATTGGGAAACCTTATCAGAGGACTATTCCGGTGGAGGTTCAGGAGGCAATAATGGTGGCTTCGGACAAAGAGTAGGTTCGTGGCTCGAAGGGAATGGTAAAAGCCCTAAGCTTTTAAAATTAGACGATGATTGCGGCTTTTTAGGATGTGGAGGAATCGATATTCGCCCAACAGGAGGAATCGACCTTGAATTTGGTTTTCAGTCGAATAGAACCGATAACCCTTTCTTTAGTGAACAGGTACGAAGATTACAAAGCCAGCCTCAGTTTTTATTCGATATGAATATCAATATGAGTGTGGTTGGTAAAATTGGTGATCACATTAATTTAAGTACAGCTTATAACACTAAAGCAACTTTCAATTTCGATCAGCAATTGAAATTAGAATATACAGGCGATGAAGATGATATTATTCAGAAAATAGAAGCAGGTAATGTAAACTTTCCTTTGCCGACTTCTTTGATTCCGGGTGTACAGAATTTATTCGGTATCAAGTCGCAATTAAAATTCGGACGTTTGACTTTAACGAGTGTAATCTCTCAGCAACGTTCCAAAGCGCAAAGAATTCAAATTGAAAAAGGAGCGCAGATCGAACAGTTCGAAGTACGTGCCGATGAGTATCAGGAAAACAGACACTTTTTCTTAGCACACAACTTCCGTGATTCCTATAATAAAAACATGTCCACCTTACCGGTAATCAATACCAAAACACGTATAACCCGTATTCAGGTTTGGGTAACGAACCGCGAGAATGAAACAGAAAGAGCACGTGATGTAATCGCTTTCATGGATTTAGGGGAAGCCGATCCATACAGCCCGAATATTTCACAAACTTCTACCGATAATAATGCTGACAACTATGCGAATAGCCTTTATTCCGAAATTACAGGTAATGAAAGTTTCCGTAGAAATGATGAAGTGGTTCAGAATCTATTATCACGGGGCTATGAAGATATTCAGGATTTCCGTTTAACACAGGCACGATTGCTAAACCAGAATGAATATACCTACGATCCGCAATTAGGTTATTTATCCATTAATACACCTTTACAGGATCAGGATATTGTCGGTGTTGCTTTTGAGTACGACGATATGTCAACAGGGAAGTCTTATCAGGTAGGTGAATTTGCCGAATCAGTAGTCGTAGATTCTACCGGTACCGACCGTGTTTTATTCCTTAAAATGTTGAAGAGTACCGACATTCGTCCTAAGTTGCCGATCTGGGATTTGATGATGAAAAATATTTATTCATTACGTGCATTTCAGTTGAGTGAAGAAGATTTCCGTTTAGATATTTATTACGAATCTCCGGGTGGAGTAGATACGCGTTTCCTTCAGGGAGCAGAAAGCGTTAAGAATAAAACAGTATTACAGTTAGTGGGCTTAGATAAATTGAATGCCTTTCAGGTGCCACTCGATGCCGGTGATGGTATTTTCGATTATGTAGAAGGTTATACCATCGTTGCGCGTAACGGGCGATTGATCTTTCCGGTTTTAGAGCCTTTCGGTGCTGATTTAAGGGCGAATTTCAGTGAAGACGAACAAGAAACAGCAGGCGTTTATGCTTTCGATTCCCTCTATGCTACAACCAAGCAGGCAGTTTTACAATTTCCCGAAAAAAATCGATTTGTTATCAAGGGGCAATATCGTTCCAATAGCTCCAATGAATACCAGTTGGGCGCATTCAATGTACCACAAGGTTCAGTAAGAGTAACAGCTGGTGGTAAAGAATTGATCGAAGGAGTAGATTACGATGTAAACTACGGTTTAGGGCGTGTAACCATTATCAACGATGCGTATATGGAATCGGCTGTTCCGGTGAATGTAACCTTTGAAGATCCTGCACTATTCTCTTTTATCAGAAAAAGTATGATCGGTGCGCGTGCCGATTACTGGATCAACGATGATTTTACTTTGGGAGCAACCTATATGCGTTTATCGCAACGTCCATTTACCCAGAAAACCAATTATGGTGATGATGCGATCAATAACCGTATATTAGGTTTCGATGTGAACTATTTCAAGGATGCACCATTGCTGACAAATATCGTTGATAAGATACCGGGCTTAGATACTAAAGAACCTTCTTCAGTAACCTTTACCGGGGAAGCGGCTAAATTATTCCCAGGCCACGCAAGAGCTATCGATGGTGGAAGTAATGGGGTTGTTTTCGTTGATGATTTTGAAGGAACTAAAAGCGTGAATTTCCTCGATAATCCGATACAGGCATGGTCATTAGCTTCTACACCAAGAAGTAATAAATTCCCGGAATACTCTTTAACCAACGATTATGATTATGGTAAGAACAGAGCGAAATTAGCTTGGTATAAGATCGACCAGATATTATATGGGGCAGGAATTTCTGCTGAATCGAGTCACTATACACGTCAGGTAAATATCCGTGAGATCTTCCCCGAAACAGATGTGAATTTCAGCTTAACAGGCTCACGTTTATTTACATTCGATCTAGCGTATTATCCGAATGAAAGAGGACCTTATAACTTCGATACAGATGGCTTGGATTTTGAAGGGAATCTTAGAAATCCCGAAGATAGATGGGGAGGTATTTCAAGACAATTGATTAATACAAACTTCGAGCGTCAGAACTATGAATTTATCGAATTCTGGATGATGGATCCATTCATTGATGGTGATCCGTTCAATGAAGGTAAAGCGGGTAATGAAGGAGAGTTCATTATTAACCTGGGAACAGTTTCGGAAGATGTATTGAAAGATGGAAGACGATTCTTTGAAAATGGTTTGCCACGTCCGGGTGGTCCACAGAATGTAGATACAACTACCTGGTCAAGAGTACCTTTAACATCGATCATCGCCAATACCTTCGATTCTGACGAAGAAAACAGAACTGCACAGGATGTTGGTTTCGATGGTATGAACAATGCAGGTGAGCAGGTATTATATGCCGATTATTTAGAAGAGTTGAACAATATCTCTTTATCAGATGAAGCCAGAGCCGCAATTATAGCAGACCCTGCAAACGATGATTATCGTTATTATAATTCTGATGATTACGAATCAACAGTTTCTATTAATGATCGTTACCGAAAGTTTAACAACCCCGATGGAAACGCCGCTGTTGCCGGAAATCAATTAGCTGCTTCAAGTAATCCTGATATTGAAGATTTGAACAGTGATAACCTTTTGGAACAATCGGAAGCCTACTATGAGTATAAAATAAAAATGGAACGTGGAATGGGGGTAGATCACCCGTATATTGTGAATGTAGTAGAAGGGGATACGCTTGATAATATTCCTTCTAAATGGTTACATTTCCAGATTCCTATTTCTGAATTTACCGATAATGTAGGAGGTATTGAAGGTTTCAGAGCAATACAGTTCATGCGTGTTTATATGACTGGTTTCTCAGAGCCGGTGATTTGCCGTATGGCAAGAATGGGCTTGGTTAGAAATGTATGGCGTAAGTATGAAGGTGAAATTAAAGAACCAGGAGAATATATCAGTTCAGATAACGATTCTGAAACAATATTCAATGTAACAGCTGTAAGTTTAGAAGAACACAGTGGTCGTTATCCTATACCTTACGAAATGCCTCCGGGAACCATCAGGGAGCTTTCTCCGGGAACGACCAATGGAGTTCAGATACAACAGAATGAGCAATCATTGGCGGTACAGGTTTGTAACCTCCCCGATGGTAATGCAAAAGCGGTATTTAAAGCCGAACAGCTCGATATGCGGCAATTCAAACGGCTTCAAATGTGGATTCACGCTGAGCAAAGTGTAGATGCACCACATCCTCATGATGATGGTGATGTTTCGGCAATAATCCGAATTGGTGATGATTTTAATCAGAACTATTATGAATATGAAATTCCATTGGCATTGACCCGATGGGAAACTTCTGTGCCCGATGATATCTGGCCTTTAGCGAACCGAGTCGATATTGAGCTTTCTGAATTAGTGGATGTTAAAAAGACACGTAATTTCAGTGATCTTGATTTTACTGATTATACCCGACCATATACAAAATTCCTTGATGATGGTAGAAAGATAACCATAGTGGGTAATCCTGATCTCGGGCAGGTTAAGAATTTGATGCTAGGGGTAAGAAACCCTAAACGTAGAGCAGGTACTTTAGATTCAGACGATGGATTATCGAAATGTGTGGAAGTTTGGTTCAATGAGCTGGCACTTGCCGATTTTAATGAGAAAGGTGGCTGGGCTGCACAGGCGCGTGTAGATATGAAACTGGCTGATTTTGGTGACATTACTGTTTCTGGTAATATGCATACTTCTGGATTCGGAACGATAGAACAACGTGTAACAGAACGTTATCTGGATAATTTATATGAAATAGATGCAATTGGTAATTTCCGTCTGGATAAATTCTTGCCAAAAGGAGCGAATATGCAGATTCCTTTACAAATGGGATATACGCGATCAGTAAGTAATCCTGAATACGATCCGTTCAATACGGATATTAAAATGGAAGAAAAACTAGATTCCATTGAGCTGAATACCCGAAGGGAATTTGGTGATAAAGCTGCTAAAGATGCACGTAAAGAGGCAAAGAAAGAAGCTCAGGAATTTGTTTCTACAAAGTCGATCAACCTGACAGGGGTGAAAAAATTGCGTGATCCGAAAAGTAAGAAAAAACCAATGCCTTGGGATGTAGAGAATATTACATTAGGTTATTCTTATACAGAAATTGATGAACGTAGTCCGGTTATAGAGTTGGAAAATGAGAAACAACACCGGGCAACTTTAGATTATACTTATACAGCAAAACCCAAATATATTACGCCATTCAAAAAATGGCAGACGAAAAGCAAATATGCTAAGATCATCAAAGATTTTAACTTCAATTTTGTTCCTAAATCTGTAGGTTTTAGAACAGGCGTTAACCGTCGTTATTCATCCATCAAGTTAAGGACTTTTGAAGGAGACGATTTTGACTTCCCGACAAGTTATAATAAAGAGTTAACATGGAGTCGTGATTATAACTTAGATTACGATCTTACCAAGTCTTTAGGGGTGAAATTCGTTGCTAGTAATGAAGCGATCATTGATGAAGACCAAGGGGCAGTTGACCGAGAGGTTCGCCGTCAATTGATGAGGGATTTTTGGAGAAATGGACGTAACTTCCGTTATAACCAGTCATTCATTGTTAACTATAATTTACCATTGAAGAAAATCCCTGTTCTTGAATGGTTAGATGCAAGCGCGAAATATCAGGCAGATTATGATTGGTTAGCAACATCACGTTTTGCTGCCGATACTTTGGGTAACTTGGTAAGCAACCAACGTACTATCCAATTCAATGCGAATCTGAACTTTACGAAATTCTACGATAAATTTCCAACATTGAAGAAGATGAATCGTCCGAGTGGTAGAGGTGCCAGACCAAATCCGAACAGAGGAGGAGGAGACGAGACAGGTAATAAAAGAAATAATAATGAAGTGAGTCTGGCTGCCAGAATTTTATTGCGTCCATTAACGATGTTGAAGCGTGCTTCGTTAAGTTATACGCTCACACATGGAACCGATTTGCCGGGCTTTATGCCTACGCCTAGTCTATTAGGTCAGAATTGGGATAATGGACAGGCACCCGGATTGGATTTTACTTATGGTATGCAACCTGACAGGGCATGGCTCGACAGAGCTGCTCAGAATGGATGGATCTCTGAGAATTTCTGTAATGTTCAGCCTTATCAACAGCGTTTGAGCAGGAATATGAGTGGTAAAGCCACTTTAGAACCGATAAGAGATTTGAAGATCGATATTAATATGACCAGTACTTATTCTGAAAATTATCAGGAGAATTTCAAGGTTAATGAGTTCGGTGAGTTCGTACATGTTTTCCCAAGAACAACAGGTAGTTATACCGTTTCTTATTTGCCGATCAGAACGATGTACAGTCGCTTAGATACCAATAATGTTTCTGAGATATACAAAGTATTTGAAGATAACAGATCGATCATTTCACGCAGATTACAGGAGTTGAATCCTAATTCAGTAGGAGATTATTACAGCCCTATTGATTCAACCTTTAATGGTAGATATGCCGATGGTTTTGGACCTTTATCACAGGATGTATTGATTCCGGCATTTTTATCGGCTTATAATGGTATAGATGCTGAAAAAGTTAAACTGAATAATGTATTACGTCAGTTCCCAATGCCAAATTGGAGAATTACCTATAATGGTTTGGCTAAATTAGGGTTATTCAGAAAGATATTCCAGTCATTCAGTATTACACATGGCTATGCTTCAACCTACTCGGTTAATAGTTTCCAGAATGAGGATGATTTTATTGGCGATGTATCACCTGAATTAGAAGATTTTTATCGCGGAGCAAATATAGATACGCTTTCGGGTAACTTCTTCCCATTCTATCAAATTCCGGGTATTACTATTTCTGAGCAATTAGCGCCTTTGATCGGTGTTGATATGGGTTTCAATAATGGTATGTTATTGAGTTTCAAATACAACAAGTCAAGAACATTGAATTTGAACTTTTTAGCTTATGAGTTGATCGAGCAACGATCTCAGGAAATTGTAGTAGGTTTTGGTTTTAAATTATCGGGCTTAACATTGCCTTTCAAAATCAAAGGTGAACCGGCACGTTTGAATAACGATATTAATTTCAGAACCGACTTCTCGTTCCGCGATAACTTAACAATGAACAAAGGAATTGATAAAGATTTTGGAGAAGATACCAATGGTAGTAAGATCATACAGTTGACACCAACTATTGATTACGTCATAAATGACAGAATTAAGATCGCACTATTCTATGAAAGAACCCGAACCATTCCATATACAACGCTTTCATTCCCATCGGTACGACAGCGTGGTGGCGTGAGAATTAGTTTGAGTTTGGCGCAGTAGTAAAATTATTAAACTATATTTTTAACCCACATTGGCATTTCTTATATGTCAATGTGGGTTTTGTTTTTACGTAAAACATGATTTAACCTTTAAACAAACAATAGAAGTAAGGTGGGTGAAGTGAGTGTACATTTGCCTTAAAAGATATTTTATATGCAGAACTTAAACAATAAATGATTTTCCATAAAATATTACTGATTTTTACACTGTATCTCTCTATTTCTATAAATGCACAAGAACGACCTGAGAAATTGTATGTGCATTATGATAAGGAAACAGAACTTTACGGTTATATCAATAAACTGGGTGAAGTAATAATTCAACCCAAGTTTTTAAGTGCCAGTTTTTTTAATGAGCAAGGCTATGCTTTGGTGGTTGTAGAAGCAGAAGATGATTATGCTGAAATTGAATCTTGTTGTAAAAGAAAATGGAATTTTATTGATAAAAATGGTGAGTTTATTGGAGAAGATTTTTTCTCTCATGTAGGTAATTTAGTTACCTATTTTGAAAACTCTAATTTAGTTCCTGTTAAAATTTGTGAAAAAAATATGCCTTTTGCTTATCTCAATAAGGAAGGGGAATTTCAATTACAAGCCGTTTTTAAAAAGGCATCAACGTTTGGAAATACAGGATTAGCCGTAGTTGAGGGATTGGATAAAGGACACAACTTTAGAGGACATGAATTCTCTCGTAAGAAAATGAAATATTTAATAAATGAGCAAGGAGAAGTGATTTTAAAAATGTTTGATATTGTTTCAGCTGATTTAAGCTCGGCTAATGGTAAACCTGATTCTCCAACTAATTTCAATAAATTCGATTTTATAGCTTACCGAGAGGCAAGAAGAGGAGAGAGGAAATGGGGACTTTTTGATTGTGAAGGACAAATTGTTATACCCCCAAAGTTTCGAGAGTTACAGAATGTAAAATGCAATCAGCAAGCAATAGTTGCCAAAGAAATGTTCTCTCGAAGTTCAGATTTAGAAATAAATAAATGGTATTTCTATGATTTGCAAGGAAATAGAATTTCTAACAAAGGATTTTACAAAGTTACAAGTATAGCATACAAAGGTAAGGTTATGTATATTACTCAAAAAAATGAAGAAGATGATGAATTAATCTGCTTGAATGAAAACCTTGAACCAATTGAATTATTTAAGGAAATTGACTATGTGAATTTTCATGGAAGAGGTATTGGCACATATGCAAATAGAAGTTGGAAATATGGATTTATAGATATAGATGGAAACAAAATAACCGATTGTATTTTTGATAAAGCACACGGCTTTCGCATAGATGATTTAGGTATTGGAAAATTAAATGACAAATATTATTGGGTGGATAGAAAGGGTAAACTTGAAGAAATACCAAATATAGATAAAACAATGAAGCATAAAAATGCTAATATTCTCTCTTTTAAAGATAAAGAAACAGAATTATTTGGCTTTATGAATATAGAAGGCGATACAATAATACAAGCATTATTTAATCATATTGGTTTTAATACTTCAGGATATACACATTATCATATTTTTGATGATAATGGGATTTGTATAGTTTATTTTGGAAATAAATTTGGATATATAAATGCTAATGGAGAGTTACTAAATTTTACTTTAGACGATATTCCAGAAGACATACATTTATATAATTGGTATGGCAAACAATTTAGAGAATAGTATATTAAATTTCAACCTTTGGGCTGGAAATAGAAGTAAGGTAGGGGAGACGAGTATTTATTTGCCTTAATAAAATGATCGTTCAAGAAAAATCAGAAATTTGTCAAATTTCTGATTCTTTATAAGTCGCTACAAAGACACAACTCAAAATAGAGCGTAGAAGATTATTTTAATGAAACAACATTCTATAGTTTTAGTAAGTTTTAGATCTTATAAATCTTGGTGATTATGAAGAATTTGTTTCTGTTTACTTTATTGTTGATGACTCAGGTAATGCTAAGTCAGAATCTGATCGAAACCAGAACCGCATCGCTTATGGACGGTGATTACCTGCTTCAGGGAACTGTTCATTTGGAATTATATGATGATAACTCTTTAGATGTCAGATTTGAGAATGATTATCTTACTACCAATAATGTATTCGATGTACATGTTTATCTGACAAATAATAATAATTATGCAGATCCTATTAATACATCTGGAATGTTATTGGTCGAAAATATCGGTAGTATAGATGGCATTGATTATTCCTCCGGACCAATGACTTTTAACTTACCCGCAGGAGTAGGTATTAATGATTACCAACATATAGTATTCGTTTGTTTGCAATTCGGAAATTTACATTGGGGAGATGGTACTTTTGGTGCTTCTGAACCAACTTTCAGTTCTTTTAACTTTAAGCTCTTTTTAGAAGGTCCTTATGATGATACAAGTGGTGAAATGACCACTGCTTTACATTCGGGGAACCTAATACCTTTAAGTCAACCATTTAACGTTGCACCTTATAATTATAATGGCTCTGAATCTGTTGTTGGCATACCAAGTGCCGATATTGTAGATTGGATATTGATTCAGGCAAGAGATAGGAATAACTGGGATCTTGTTATAGAATCACAGGCATGTTTTCTGCTTAAAGATGGAAGTCTGATGGATATAAATGGAAATAACGGCATACGATTTTTTAATTTGAACAACGGATCTGATTATCGTTTTGCAATTTACCACAAAGGGCATTTGGGTGTTTTATCAGCTGCTGATATTTCAGCAGGAAGTACAGCAATCTATGATTTTTCGAGTTCATCAACAATGGCGCAAGGTATTCAACAAACAAAATCAATAGGAGGTGTTCATG
This sequence comes from Chitinophagales bacterium, assembly GCA_020628375.1. Classification (GTDB taxonomy): domain Bacteria; phylum Bacteroidota; class Bacteroidia; order Chitinophagales; family UBA2359; genus JAHDDA01. Next base: position 93,517 of record JAHDFD010000007.1, read on the forward strand.
TACTTCATTCCGGAGACTACGATAATAATGGTGTGGTGAACAACTTAGATTTTAATCTTTGGAATAGCGACGCGGCAGCTGTGAATGCTTACGAACATTTCGATGGAGATTGTAACGGTGTAGTGAATAATCAGGACTTCAATTTATGGAATGTGAATAAAAGTAAAGTAGGAGAGACGAGCATTTATTTGCCTTAATAAGTTAACGATCATTTATAATTATTTTAAGGAGCATTATTTCTTTTTTATTGAATTGTATTTACCTTTAGATAAATTGTGTTACCCATTAATGAAATTTGGAAATGCCTAAATCTATCGGATCACTTTTACTGTTGAGTATTCTTTTTTTATCCTCTTGTTCTGAAGAATCAAAACAGGAAGAGCCTGAACCAGAAGTCATACTTGCACCTAGTGGAGATTACCTGCCGATGTATCCGGGTTCCTATTGGGATTACTTAAATGCTGAAGGAGATACTGTTCGGTTTTATACTTTAGATGAAACCGAACTAACCGATGTCTGTGGCGCATATAGTAACGAAGAACCTGAGGGATTTGATAATGAACAATACTATACAACCTCTTTAATCAGGTACCCGTACCTCAATAATCTGGATAATGTATTCTCTTATTATGTGCCTAGAATAGAGAAGTGGGGTTCATATCCACCTGATGAATACTATTGTCATTCTATATTCAGAGAAAACATAGGAGAGAGATGGATAATAACCCAGGTTGATCAATATACTAGTAATATACTAGTGGCAAAAGTCATAGATAAACGTCCTGTTGAGAGCTTATACCATTATTCAACAGATTCTATAATTATAGCAGAACGACGCTATGAACCTAATTATGGTGTTCCGCCAGGATATGAAATATCACCAGCCTATCCAGTTAATTATTTATACTTTGCCAAACATATTGGCTTAGTAGCCTTAGGTGTTATTGAAGAAGCAGAGGCCGATTCAATCGAAGTATTAAGATTGGTAGATTGGTATATTAATAAATAAGAATAAAAGCTCATAATGCATCGGTAAGTGGCTTTGTAATACTTCCATGACTATATTTTTTACATGAAAAGAAAGTTTTAAAATGAAGTATCTTTTACCTCTAATCATATTTTTTCTCTTATCCGGTTGCGGGAAAAAAACGGTTGTCAGTTCTGAAGGAGAAGCTAATTATTACAGCAATAAAAAACATTTATTTATAGATGCTCCTTCAACAAATACGCTTTACATGGGAATTGAAAACCCCATCTTGATTAAAAATATTTCATATACCGACAAAAAACAGGCAGCATTAAAGGCAAATGATGCGAGTATAAAAATTAAGAATATTGGAGATGGTAGCTTTACAGTAACGCCAATTAATAAAGTTTATAATGCTGAATTAACAATAACTGTTGGAGGTTATAATGCTACTCAAAAGTTTACAGTTGAACCACTGCCGGTTCCGGTTGCTAAAATTGGAAAACATGCTTTCGGAAATATTAAGGCAGGTGAAATTAAGGCACAACAAGGGATACGGGCTGTCTATGAAAACTTTCCAATAGAGGTAAAATGTAGCATTAAAAGTTATAAACTTACCCGTATTTCTTCAGAAGGAAAACAAGAACAAGTAATGAATCATGGAGCAAGTTTTTCAGATGAAGCAAATAAGTTAATTGCAAAAGCAAGTGCTGAGGATGTTTATTTATTTGAAGAAGTAAAATATCAATGTCCCGACAGCCCTCACCATAAACCTACACAACCAATTGTATTGAGAGTTAAATAGTTTTTATAGCTTTTAAAATGATGAATTTTCTTGATAGAAAACTAATTTTTAAATCTTTAATTTACTTTTTTATAGGATTTTATTGAAAAAATATTTGTTTAGAAATCTAATTAAATAGACTATTTGTAATTAAAACATACAGCTTTTACTTTTAATTTTAGAGAAGTTTATAAAAGTTATTCTTTGATATTTAAAGTAAATTTTATGAAAGTGATTAAATTCTTTATTCCGTCTGTGATTTTTAGTATAAGTGTTTGCTGTTTTTTCTTATTGGAAATAGCCAACGCTCAGGTAGCTCATTTTAATTTCAATAATAACTTACAAGATCAGATTAACAATCATGATTGTACGTATCTTGAATCAGGTATGCCTGCTGCTAACGCACCTGAATTTAGTACTAGTGGAGGTACTCAAATTCAATTAGATCCTATTCAGGGATTACAAATTGCCAACTCTTTTTGGACAGAAATTGATACAAGTAAAAACATCGAAATTGAAATGACTTTCACAATTACAGATATTGGTGCTGGAGAAGGTAAAATAGATATAATTAACTGCCAGGATAGTCCTAACTCACCAGGTTTTAACATCCATACTCGCCATGACGAAACCAGCGATCAAGAGGATTATTCGATGATTTTTTCTTATTCTGATGGTGGTTTTGAAGAAGGGGTGCCCAATCATATAGGACATGACGAAGTGTATTTGGGAGATTTCTTAGCTGGTGAAGAAATTAGTTTAAGACTCATCATTGATTTAGAAAATCTATTTCTAACGGCTTTGGTTAATGGACGATACACCAATGTAATTCTTAATGACTTTTATGATTGGACTTTGATTAAATCCCACATTAAAAATAATCCCTGGTACTTTGGTTGGCGTTTTGGACTTGAAGATTTTATAGAATTTGAAGGTGAAGTTTATACCGCTTCAATGGCAGTTGATGATGCAAAAATTTTCTCACCCAAACAAGCAGGAAATACAACTGCTTTACAAACAGCATTACAGTCAATGACTGCACATGTTAATGGATCAAATACACTTTCATTGGCAAGCAGAACAAATTTTCTAACAACTATTTTGTTCAATTATGACGGGAATTTTAATGCTGTTTCTACTGAAATATTCGACTATATGGATGATTACGAAGCCAATTATCCACCATTGTTTTCCGACAGATCACCAGTATTGCCCATTACTATGGAACCAGAAGCACAGTTATTATATTTCTTACAACAAACCATTTTTGATACAGAATATACAACTGCGAATTTAAGCATGCTGGAAGGTTTAGTTTATGAAGCTTCTACAATTTTTCCGGGTCCGGTTTCATCCGTTGCACCAAGAAGTATTAACGCCAATGTCGAAATAAATGGAACGCACAACTACATGCCGGCAGCACGTGTTGTTGCAGACTTAACTGATGCAAAACGACCAACAGGTTATTATGCTGCACCGGGGGAAATTATAACTATAAATATTCCACCGAGTTTAACAGGTGCAGGCTTAAAAGTAATGATAGGAGCGCAGGATGAAGATATGAGTTTTGTAGGTGAGATCAACCGTTTTGTCCGCATCTCAAAAACCTATGAATTAAATAGTACAAGTACGCAAATTTTGAGTCCCTTTGGTGGAGGTATTTATCTGAAAATCCCAGTTGGTTCAAACCATAATTGGTTTAATATTACCATAAATGGAGCGGTAAAATCGCCGTACTATTCTTATCTGCAAGGAAGAGTTACGCCAATAAATGAATGGAATACAGATATGAATAACCACTATGTTGAATGGGTTGATCTGGAATCGGAAAAGTATATGATGACCCTACCATTATCGCATGTTGAGAGTGTTGTTACAGACCCAGCAGATTTAATGCAGCAATGGAATGATATAATGGCTGGTGTTCGTTATATAGGCGGGCGACCTGCCAACAGACCTCGTGCAGAGTATTTTGCTGTTGATTCTCGTTTGCCTTCGGGTGCATTTGGAACGGGTTATCCGCAAATAATCGGGCATGCTGATGCACCTTTTGAGCCTGCCGAATACGATGAGTTTTTTCCAACATATATCAATCATCCTACCTATTTCAATAGTGGACTTGAGATCTTATTCCATGAAATGGGGCATGCTGTTGCTCACCCAACTTTAAATACTGAAGTAGAAAGTATTGTTCATTTATTAGCCATTCATACTTATCAAGCTTTGTACGATCTTTCACTAGATTCAGCTTTTGTGTATTCTTCAGGTGAAAAGCATACCATGGATGAGGCCACAATTGACTGGATGATAGCGGAAAATTTCAGAAATGGTGATAGGATGGATTGCGACCCAACAATGGAAGATTATGCATGTGATGAACTGCGTTATCAGCATCGAAGTTTTGCAAAATACATAGAAATGGTAGAATGTTTTGGTTGGGAATCTGTTCATGAAATGAATAAATACTTTTACGATAACTGGAGTACTACACCGAATCCTGATGATTGGATTGAAGTAAATCCCGATAATATGATTCGGGGAGCTTCTTATGGTATGAATGTGAATATGGCTCCGCTCATGCACTTTTGGGGTTTAATTCCATCGGCAGGTTTACAAGCCGAATTGGAAACCTTACCAAGAAGCCCACAGCTTTTATGTAAACTTTTAGAATATCGTGATCTAGTACCACAAAATCAAACAGAGTTTCAGGTTTGGTACAATCAAAATTATCCTAAAAAAGACGCAGTTCACCACGATAGATATGATTATGCCTTAGCGAATTATAATACTGATAATTATGCCAATGCAATGACCGACCAAATAGATTTTCTTATTGATACTTATTTTCCTGATCGTACCAATATTCAACTGAAACTCTTTTTAGAAGGACCTTATAATAGTGCTTCAAACCAAATGAACACTACACTGAACACAACGAACCTGATTCCGCTGGAACAACCGTTCAATATTGCTCCTTATAATTATTCTGGTACGGAAAGAGTTTTGGCTATTCCAAGTAATGATATTGTTGATTGGGTTTTGGTACAAGCTAGAGCTGCAAATAGTTGGGAAACTATTATTGAATCTCAGGCTTGCTTTTTATTGAAAGACGGGACTTTAATGAATGTTAATGGTAAGCCAGGTCTGAACTTTGTTAATTTAGAAGCAAATAATAACTATCGTTTAGCAATTTACCACAAAGGACATCTAGGCGTTTTAAGCGCAAATAGTATTGTGGCAGGAAGTTCCATTACCTACGATTTTACCACTGCGCAACAAGCACAGGGTATTCAACAAACCAAGCCATCAGGAAGTGTTTTTACCTTGTATGCCGGAGATTATGATAATAATGGTATTGTTAATAATCTTGACTTCAACCTTTGGACTTCCAATTCAGCAATAGTAAATTCTTACGAACATTTCGATGGTGATTGTAATGGTGTGGTGAATAACCAGGATTTCAATTTATGGAATTTAAATAAAAGCAAAGTGGGAGAGACGAGTATTTATTTGCCTTAGATGAGTAGATGCTTAGCTGATGAAGTACATCACCTAATAATAAATTTCTATACCTTTGTTTCTATATAGTTTCAAGAATGGTAGAAGGCGTAAGCATAGAAAATTTTAAATCAATTGAAAAGCTAAAATTTAAGCTGGCTCGGCTCAATGTTTTTATTGGTGCAAACGGAGCAGGTAAAACCAATATTTTTGAAGCTATAACTTTTGGTGCAGCCGCATCTGCCAATAAATTAGATACCGAATTTTTAAGTTCTCGAGGCATTAGAGTTACTGAACCTGAGTTGATGCGTTCGGCGTTCGAGAAGAACTACAATTCTGTTTCAATTATGATATATTGGGTTGATAAAGAAATACATCTTGGAATACATTATGATGGTATAAATCATAGACCAATTATTTCAAGGCGAAAAGATCATAAAGAAATTTATGAAGAAATACACGAGGTCTTTAAAGAAAATATGGGGTTAGATGCATTTATAGAAAAATCCAAAGAATTATTTATTGATAAAAATTCAGTAAAACAATATAACTTTCTCAACTACTCCCCAGTCGAAAAAGCCTTACGGAAATTCGAGGATAATGAAAAAATTCAGCCATTAGGCATAAATGGTGAAGGCTTATTCAAGCTACTTAAAGAAATGAGTGATGAAGAATTATCCGAAATAAAAGAAAACCTACAATTGTTAGATTGGTTTGAAGATATGGAAATTCCGAACGGACTTCTGTCTATGGAAAAACGCCTTAATATTAAGGATCGTTTTATTGCGTCCGATATAGAATATTTTGATCATAAAAGTACTAACGAAGGTTTTTTGTTTCTGCTCTTTTACTTGGCACTGGTGATTAGTAAGAAAACGCCTAAGTTTTTTGCTATTGATAATATTGATAATGCATTGAACCCTAAATTATGTATTCAAATTATTCAAACGTTAAGCCAATTAGCAGAAAAACATGATAAACAAATATTGCTTTCTACACATAATCCTTCAATATTAGATGGTCTGAATCTGGAGAATAAAAACGAGAAACTATTTGTTGTTTACCGAAATGCTGAGGGTAGGACTAAACTGAAAAAAATAGATTCCAGTAATTTTAATACGAATGGCAATGTTCGTTTATCAGAAGCATTTATTCGTGGTTATATTGGTGGACTAAATAAATATGCTTTCTAATGCCATCATTTGCACTTATTACCGAAGGAATTACAGACCAAATTATCATAGAAAATATATTATTTGGTTTCTATAATTCTAAAGATATATTCATTGAGAAATTACAACCAAAACGAGATACCATAAACGACGATAAGGCAACAACAAGTGGTAATTGGGATCAGGTTTTTAAGTATTGTGAATCTGCTGATTTTAGAGAAAACTTTGAAACCATCTTAGATTCTTATGTCATTATCCATATCGATGCTGATGTGTTTTTTACAGGTGAAATATCCGAGAAATATCGAATTTCAGTGAAAGATAATGATGGTGTTGACCTGAATTATGAAGATTTATATAAAGCAATTCAATCAAAATTAGTTGAAAGTATTGGAAAAGAGGTTTTCGAGAAATATGAAGATAGAATTGTTTTTGCCATAGCTGTAAACGAGACAGAATGTTGGCTTTTGCCTATATACTATGATGATAAAAGAAAAGCAAAAACAGTTAACTGCATAAACACGATAAATCCTGAATTGAAAAAGAAGTTGGGTTTTACAATAGCCAAGAAAAATATTGATTATTATAGAAAAGCGGCAAAGCCATATTTGAAACATAAAACCATAATATCAAAATATGCTAAAAACCCAAGTTTGAATACTTTTATTGAAAATTTAGAAAAACTTAGCATTGACTTTCCTGAAGAAGATGAGTGGATCTAATGAACGCTAGATTCTAATTAACTTTAACTAACGAAAATAGCGAGTACTTTACTACCATAATCAGCAGTGGCTTCAATGTAAGAATGATTTTGGTTTTGGTCAGTTGACCAAAACAGTTGAGAAGCAAATAATAACTATCATTTAGCAATTTACCACAAAGGACATTTGGGGGTTTTAAGCGCAAATAGTATTGTGGCAGGAAGTTCCATTACCTACGATTTTACCACTGCGCAACAAGCGCAGGGTATTCAACAAACCAAGCCATCAGGAAGTGTTTTTACCTTGTATGCTGGAGATTATGATAATACAAATTTAAATATTAAAAAACGTACAAATTTTCGTGTCATATTGAGCGTAATGTAATGAAGTCGAAATATAGACACCTCCCTATTTTTCGGGGCATGACTCGTATATTGGGCTTAATTTGATAGTAGCTCACGCTCTCATAAATGTACGATATATTAAAGTTGAAATTGTATAATAATGGTATTGTTAATAATCTTGACTTTAACCTTTGGACTTCCAATTCAGCAATAGTGAATTCTTACGAACATTTCGATGGTGATTGCAATGGTGTGGTGAATAACCAGGATTTCAATTCATGGAATTTGAATAAGAGTAAAGTGGGAGAGACGAGTATTTATTTGCCGTAGATGAGTAGATGCTTAGTTTTTTAGTATTGTTAAGAAGCAAGATTTTGGCACTCAATTTGTCCATTTTTAAGGTTTTGTGAGTTGTTTAGTAATGGCTAAACAGACTTTTTAAACCTGATCTAATGGATAAAGGCTTATTTTTTATTCTTATTTACTTTATTGCCATACAATATGTTTCTTCCCAGAATATAGGGATTACTATCAATGATATTAAGACCACTTCAGATCAGGATTTTTCTGCCTATACTAATAATGCTGATACTGCTTTTATTGTAGGAGTTCAGTTGGCAGAAATTAAGCATCCAGACTTTATAATGTTTATAGATGAGAGTATCTCAAAAGCTCAAAGTAGAAATAATGAGCTAGGATTGATTCGCTTGAAAGCATTGAAAGCGCAAAAAGAGTTAGAAGTTTATGGCATAAAAACTCAAAAGCAAGATCATATTATCAATGATGCTGAATCGAATAATAGTATTCAGACAGATGAATTAATAAAACCTGATATTTCAGAAAGTGTAGCCGATAGAAATGTTGAAGAAACGGAAAGTGTAGAAAAGAAAGAAGAACAAAGTGAGGATTTAGATTTTGATATTGACGAAGTAATTCGTGTTAATCCGGGAAATAAGTTAAAAGTATATGCACAGGCAGCAAAAAACTATTTTGAAAAAGATGCCTACGAAGAAGCTTTAGAATACAGTCAGCTCTGGTGGGAATCTGCAGAAGAAGAACAAGACATAACAAATATTATTGATGCTAAAAATATGATGGGGGAGCTTTCGAGACTATTTGGTCTTAGTGCAGAATCAATACAGTTTCATCAGGATGCCCTTAAATTATCTGAAGAACAAAAAGATAATGCTCGTATAGCATATAGCCATTCAAATTTAGGAGCCTTACATGCTTCTATCGATAATTTTGATGAAGCACTTGAAAGCCTTAATAAAGCCTTAGAAGTACAAATAGCCAATAATATTCCGAAAGACAGAAATATTATTTATCAGAGACGTGCGAAACTTTTTCTGAAACAAAAACAAGCCCAAAAGGCTATTAAAGAAATAGAAGCTTGTAGTGAACATTGCAGAAAAATGAATAACCTGAATAATGTAATTGTTAATGAAAATATCATTGGCGATATTCACAAAGACAATCAGGAATTAACTAATAGCCTTTTGCGGTACGAAAAAAGCTTTCAGCTATCGGGGGAGTATCAGAAACAATCTTTACTCGCTATGAATTATGCTGATCTGGGGATTCTTGCCAATGAAAAGAAGCAATATAATAAGGCTGTAGAAAGCTGTAAAAAAGGTTATGAAATTGCTAAGAAAATAAAACATGAAGAATTTTTAAGTAATAACTGTTCTTGTTTATATACTGCCTATAAAGTGTTAGGGAATGCAGATGATGCCCTTAAGTATTATGAAGAACACAAAGCGCTAAAAGACAAAATATACGATACCGAACAACTGAAAAAAGTATCCAGATTACAAGCAACTTTTCAATATGAAAACGAAATAACCGAAAAGGATTACGAAATTAAATTACTTGAAGAAAAGAAAAGAGAACAGAATTTAATGCTCACCATACTAGGGCTTTTAGCAGCCTTACTGGTTGGTATAGCTTGTTTTATTTACAGAAACTTACATCTTAAAAACAGATATAACAATGAGTTGGAAGACAAAAATGATTTGTTGGAAGAGCAGAAGGTGATCATTCAAAAAGAAAAAGATAAAACGGAAGAATTATTACTGAATATTCTACCTGCTGAAACCGCTAAGGAGCTAAAAGAAAAAGGAAGTGCCGAGACCAAAGAATACAAAAATGTAAGTATTTTATTTTCCGATTTTGTAGGATTTACTGAAATGTCGGAAAAGCTTTCTGCAAAAGAATTGGTGAAAGAACTCAATCACTGTTTTAATTATTTCGACGAATTAATGGACGAGCTCAAGCTAGAAAAGATCAAAACCATAGGTGATGCTTATATGTGTGTATCGGGTTTGCCTAATCCTGATACTGCTTCTTCAAAAAATATTGTTTTAGCTGGTTTGGCAATGCAGAAATTTATTGAAAACAGAAAAATGGAAAGGAAAATGCAGGGACTTCCTGCTTTCGAAATGCGCGTAGGAATTCATACAGGACCAGTAGTCGCTGGAATTGTAGGTTCAAAAAAATTCCAATATGATATTTGGGGCGATACTGTAAATATTGCCTCCAGAATGGAGAGTAATGGCGATGTTGGTAAAGTGAATATTTCGAAAGTTACACACAAACTTATAGAATATGATGATTCATTTGAATGTAAATACAGAGGTCATTTAAAAGTAAAAGGTAAAGGAGATATGGAAATGTATTTTGTGGAGGGTTAGATTAGAATAGTTGTTGCCCCAATAAAAAAGCCGCATACAAAAGCATGCGGCTCAAAAGCTAAGCTATGGAAAAAATCCATTATTTTACCAAACTTATAATCGCGATCTTCCCTCCGAATTTATGTTCGATCTCGAATTTTTCATTTTGAGCAATTACCCTCAGAAATCGCTTTGTTTCAGGGAAATTGGCATTGTCAACATAAATAAGCGTTTGACTGTGAAAATGCGATTCCAACATTTGGAATAAAGGTAAATACAAATCTTTCCAACCATCTAAAAACAAAAGATCAATTGCTTGATCGTGATTTTTCAGTGTTTCCATTGCGTCGCCTACTCTCACTTCTATTAAGTCTGAAACACCCGCTTTCTCAAAATTTTCTTTTGCTATTTGAGCTTTAGAATCAATTAATTCAGTAGTAATGATTTTACCACCTGTTTCAACTGCTCCTTTTGCTAAACAAAGCGTAGAAATTCCAAAAGAAGTTCCAAACTCAACAATATTCTTAATATTGTTATCTATTACGAGTTGAGTCAATTCTTTACCTTCAGTTTTTGAAATCGATAGGTAAACATCCTTGAAATCGGATGGTTGTAAAGGTCGGAATAAGCTTTTTGATGCGCCTTTCATCATTTTAAGCATATCGAATTTTGCATCGCTGAAAAGGTGGTTTAAAACATTTGTGATTTGAAGCTGCTTGCTTACTGTCATTTTTGAAATTTAGTTAATAAATAAGGAGTAATGATTTAGAGTTTGTTTGATCTTTTACCCCTTGCTAGTCGCTGACCAGCAAGTTGCATTTTTATTGTTCTATTGTATTGTCTGACTAGAAGAGTTTTTATTTTTTAATGCTGAAGAAGGCAAATATTTCTATTAAACACATAACGCCACCAAAAATGGCAACGGGCATATTTCCAGCAATAAGATTATGCACACAATCCATACCATCTGTTACAATTCGTAATATTAAAACTGTTTGAATTACCGAAGCATTTTTTTGTAGTAGCCCAAAGGTAGTTGCTGCTGCTGTTCCTATATTTCTAGCTAAAAACAATCCTAAAGGACCTGCAAGTGATAGTGCGTCAGGGGCAGATAATGCTCCCCATCCAGTAAATAAATTTCCTGGACTAAAGTAACCTGTTGCACAAAAAGCCACAGTAAGAAGTACAGTAAACCACAAGTAAATAGTTACCCATTTTGGTGTTGCTGTTGAATTTGCCATTTTTTTATTATTTTAAAGTTTTGAAAAAAACAATGCTCCTTTCTAATCAATTTCTTTAGCATGTTAGAGAAATTGATTAGAGTTTATTATGAAAACTGATTACGATATTTTGATAAGAGGCTTCGACGACGCTCAGCTACCGAATTTATGCGGTCAGTGATTGGACTTGCACACAAGCTTGTCGAACTGACTTTACAACAATTTTCGTAATAAGGTCTATTTTTTGTCCCTTGCTGGTCAGCGACCAGCAAGGGGCATTTTTTTATTGTTCTACTGTGTTGCCGAAATTAGAATTTACCATTTCCATTCTTCCACTCTGCCTTAGGAGGAATCGGTGCAATTACATCCCAATGCTCCACGATCAATCCATTTTCTAACCTGAACAAATCATAAAACGCGGTATGTTCTCCTTTGCCGAATTTACCCTCACTTAAAGTCAATACAAAGTTGCCTTCTCCTAAAACCTTATGAAGTTTTGTGTATTCCATCACCAAGCCATTTTCGGCGAAGTACTTCATTGCTGCACCAAAGCCTTCAAGACCATCGGCAACAGCGGGGTTGTGTTGTAAGTATTTAGTTGGATTGATGTATTCAGTAATCTTCTCGTTTTTATGCTCAAATAATATTTCATTAATGAAGTTGCTGATCTTTGTTTTGTTTGCTTCCGTTTTATCTGAATCGGTAATTTCCGTCGTTCCGTCAAATTGTGTTCTACCACTCGGATTCGGTGGCTTAACTTCGATCAGATTATCCCAGTGTTCTACGATTAAACCATCTTCAAAACGAAATACATCAAAACCTGCCTTTGGTCCAAAAAAGTCATATTCAGTGTGAGTGAATACATAGTCGCCATCTTCAAAAGCACGAATAACATTGGCTTTGAAACCCTGTGGAGGTGCATGCTTCATTACTTCCCCAAAACCAGCTAAACCATCGGGAACCGATAAGTTATGCTGGATGTATTTTTGTGGATTTATATATGAAACAGGGGTTTTGTCTCCTGTGTTGAAACTATTCAAAAGCGCAACCACTTTTTCTTTATTGGTTAACTTGGCATCCAGAAAATTATATCGTCCCATAGCTATCGACGACTGGTCCATATTTTTCATGAATTCTCCGGCGATCGGAGCCGCCATAAAAGGTTTTAAAGAAGCATCTGACTTTGTTTTATTTTCCCAATAAACAGCAACCACTTGCTTGCCTGCTTCATTTACACCAGTCATACGTTGTAGAAAACCATCTCTTTTACCAGTAAAATCTGTTTCAACGCGTTTGTTTAATACATCAAATTGCTTAATATCTGTTCCTTCATTCAAGTCGAAAGACATAATTTCTACAAACTGACTTTTATTTGCATTGAATGGCTCATTCATGGTAAATCTTGTCATTTTCATAGAATTACCGTCGATCATTTGCGCATAATCGGCTACCGAAGCATCTCCCATAAATTTATTCATTGAAGCGTCAGCATCACTTAGTGATTTCCAGAAAACCACTACTAGATATTCCCCTTTTTCATTTATACCACTTTGTCGTTTAATGAAACCGGGTTGTTTACTGGTAAAATCGCTTTCGATTTGAAGATCTCTCTTCTTAAAATCTGCAGGATTAACGTTTGACTGAATATTGAAAGTCGTAACTTCCATAACTGTTTTATTCTCCATTGTTTTTGAGCTTTTAGTCGAGTCAATTATTTTTTTAGTGTTAGAACAACTACTAATGGCAAAGGCGAGAAATAATAAAAGGAAAGTTTGTTTCATAATAAATCTATTTGCTTACAAGAATTCGTTAGTATGAATTCTGATAGTGCAAATTTGAACCTTAACACTTGGTTCAACATTATCAAAATGAAGTGAAAAATGGTAAAAGTGTAACCTAACCTATAATTGCTGGCGGAATTTAAAAGGAGTGGTTTGTGTGTGTTTCTTGAAAAATTTGATCATATTGGCAGGTTCCTCAAATCCTGTTTTGTAACTTATTTCTTTGATCGAAAGAGCAGTAGAAACCAAGTAGCGTTTGATTTCAACGATAACAAAATCATCAATGAAGGTCTTAACCGTTTTACCGGTTAATTGTTTTACTATGTCGTTTAAGAACTTATAAGAGACGGCTAATTTTGAGGCGTAATTTCTTGAGTTTCTTGTAATGGTATATTCTTGCTGAAGCTTATTTTTAAAAGCACTGAATACTTCGAGCCAACGAGTATTACTAATATTTACAGCACAGAATTCTTTAGCGCGTTCAGCTTGTAATAATAATACCTGTAGAAGCGTTTGCAAAATTTCTGCCTTTGCATAATTATCCGGAAAGTTATATTCATAGAATAATCTTTCCGCCATGTTCTCTAAACTATCTATGCCTATATCTTCCTGAGTAAGCAGCGGTGTTTCTATATGGTAATTGAATAACCTGTTTAATTTCAGGTTTTCAGAAAGAAAATAATATTTCTCCATCAAAGAACCATTAACAACAATTGCATATCCTTTTGCTTGTTTTAGATTTCGGTTGAAATAATGTACCTGATTCTGAGCGACAAAAAGAGCACTTCCCTTTTTTAAAGTATAAGATTTGAAATCTACGAAATGTGTATATTCATTTTGGGTGAGCATCAGAATTAAGTAAAACTCAATTTTATGTACAGCAAACGGATCGTGATTATCTAATTGGTCGAGCTTTTCATATAGTTGTGCAAATTGCATCACTTCAATATCGAGCTTGTTTTGTTTGTTGAGGTTTTTGTCTCTGTTAAAGGATACTTTGGGAATTGCTTTTTCCATACTTTTACTAACTATGGTTGTTGAGTTGTATTCAAAGTTAATAAAACTTATTTCAAAATTTTATCTATCCTTAAAATAGAGTGAATAGTATTATCAGCTCATGACATTTACAGTTTGATAGTTACTAATCGATACTTACTCGTCAAAATAATGATATTATTATTCACATTAATTATATATAAAAAATATGTTAGATAACATTCTTAATTTGGTTAAGCAACAAGCTGTTGGTCAGTTATTACAGAAAGGCTTAGGTCAGAACGAAGCCGATCAGGCAGCAGGTATTGCAGGCGATTCGATCATTAATAGTCTGAAAGAAGAAGCAATGGGTGGAAACTTAGGCGGTATTACTGAATTATTATCAGGAAAGGCAGGTTTGTCAGATAACCCGATCATTGGTAAAATAATGGGCGCTATGGGCGGTGGTCTTCAAGATAAAATGGGGATGTCGGCAGAGCAATCAAATGGACTTACTGGTGATTTACTACCTGGTTTAATGAATCAGATTTCAGGTAAATTCAATTCTAGTGCTGAAGAAGATGCAGGTTTTGACCTAGGAGCTATTGCCAACTTTATGGACGATGGTAAACCTGGAGGTGTAGATGATCTGGTACGTAATGCTGGAAATATGCTTGGAGGTTTATTTGGAAAAAAATAAGTAATTATTATAACTGAAATTAGCAATCCTAAAGTGGTTAATACCACTTTGGGATTTTTTATTCCCGTTCTTTAAAATGTATTTGATCAATATTATTTGCTTCGTGAGTAATGTGTCTAAGTACATCATATCCTCTTTTTCTACAAATATCGGCTTATGATAAATATATTTCTAAAGTCTTTTACGACCTTGATTATCGTAAACCTCACTATTTTCGATATTTATGCTCAGTGGAATCCACAACCTAATTGGCGTGACAGTTATGATGCCAATGGCCTTTGTTGGTGTGATAGTAGTAATTTTGATCATGGCTTAGATACCAAAACAGTCAATATCAATGGTACAGATTATCTTGTTATGGATATCTGTGATGAATTACAATATCATCCACTTTATAGAGCTCGTTTGAGTGGAGATCCAACCTATAATGATATTCAATGTGGAAATGGTCCGTACAACGATGCGCCTGACGAAGCTGGTTGTCCCGGAAGGGTAGATTTGGGTCCTGATGGTTGTTGGATATTGGGTCCTGGTTGGGATATGGACTGGCTCGAGTCCCGTACTCGTTTTGGTGGTAATGGAAATGCAATTGTACATACCATTCCGGGTAAAATAGAAGCAGAAGAGTTTTCTTCACAAAATGGTGTGCAAACCGAAGCTACAAGCGATAGTGGAGGTGGATTGAATGTAGGATATATACATGCTGGTGATTATATGATCTATAATGTTGACGTAGCTCAATCAGCATGTTACAATGTAAGTTGTAGAATTGCTTCACTTAACAATAGTATTCAGTTCGATCTGCTCGATGAAAATGAAAATATACTTGCTAGCTTCTATTCAAATTCAACTAATGGGTGGCAGAACTGGGCAAATATAAGTGAACAGGTTGAGTTGAGTGCAGGAATACAAACGATCAAAATAGTTGCTAACTCAGGTAACTGGAATATAAACTGGATTGATTTTCAGTTAACTGCTTGTTGTAATGTAAATGCAAGTTGTAATGATGGCGATGTATGTACTGTAAACGATCAATACAATTCAAACTGTGAATGTGTCGGTGCGTTTCAGGATTCAGACAACGATGGAATATGCAATGCCAATGATAATACCAATGGAAATTGCACATTGAATGCCGCATGTAACGACGGCGATGCTTGTACTATTAATGATACTTACAAGGCTAATTGTGAATGTGTTGGTACATTTCAGGATTCAGATAATGATAATACCTGTGATGCTAATGACAATACTAATGGGAATTGCACATTGAATGCTATATGTAATGACAACGATGCTTGTACTATAAATGATAAATATAACGCTAATTGTCAATGTTTAGGAACGTTCCAGGATTCAGACGGTGATCAAATTTGTGATGCCTATGATGAATGTCCGGGCTCGAATGATATGGTCGATACCAATAATAATAATATACCTGATGGCTGTGAAACGGGAGTCGTACTCAATATTGGTGTCAGAGTATTTCTGGAAGGATTATTACAATCGTATGGTAAAATGTCAACAGACTTGAATAGTAATGATTTGATTCCTATGAGTAATCCTTTTTCAAATATACCGCCTTATTACAGTGGAAACGAACAAATAACAAACCTATCCAATACAATAGTTGATTGGATATTACTAAGAGTTCTTGATAGTTCAGGAAATAAGATCAGCGAACAAATAGCTTTACTGAATGATGATGGTTTTGTGAAAAATGTTGATGGAAGTTCTAGCTTGAGTTTTACGATACCGAATGGCGATCACAAATATCTGAGCATTCACCACAAATCACATTTAGCACTTATAGCAGATATAGAAGGAAACAGCTTCGTTGATTTTTCACAAAATGGAACAGCACTAGGAGTTGGTGCAACAAAAAATGTGTATAATAAAGAAACGATGTTTGCGGGCGATTTCGATTGCAATGGAATAATAAACAACCTCGATTTTAATATCTGGGAATTGAATAATGCTGCAGTCAACCAATACCTGAATCAGGATGCCGATGGTAATGGTATTATCAACAACTTAGACTATAATATTTGGGATGTGAATAAGAGTAAAGTAGGACATTCGATGATTCAGAATTAGGTTCATAAAATATTGGTTTTCAGTTGATAGAAATTTAAACATACGCTTAATCATATTTCCCCTTAGCTTCAAGCCCCAATTTAATATGTGCCAAGTGATGATTACAATGCCAGGCATAAATTCCTATGGTTTCTGCTAAGTTAAAAACCTTTCCATGTTCAGGATGAATAAATTCCAATTGTAATTGCTCTTCACTCAAATTTTTTAACAAACGAACCCATTTTTTATGCAGAATCGTTATTAGTGCTAAAGAGTCGCTTATATCATCATCTTTTCCATCAGGAAGTTCAGCCCATCTTTGTTCAAAATAGGGGCGAATGCTTGGTGTGGTTTCGGTTAATGCCAATTTAAAACGAATGATACTGTTCAAATGGCTATCAGCGCAATGGTGTACTACCTGTTTTAAAGTCCATCCATTGGGGCGATAGCGCCAGTTCAATTGTGTTTTAGTACAATTACTTAAAGTTGCTTTTAATTTTTCTGGAAACGTTTCTATATCATTTATCGAGCGCAGTAGTGTTTCTTTACTTGGGTTTTTGTCTGTTTTACAAGAACCAATAGGGAATTTTAAGGCTTCTAAATTCATGTTAGTAGTAGTAAATGTATTTCAATAAAAATACTATAAATCTGTTGATCTTTGCACGAAAAACTCTTTCATTCTATTTTTTAATTATCGAAATAGAATGGAATTTTCATTCTTGAATTTAATCTACTAAACTTTTTATCCCAGTATTTTCCATTTGTAATGTTCATCGTATTGATCTATAAGTGAAGCCAATGGTCCCACATATTTACCATCATACAAGAAGATACAGGCGTGATCAAAACCTGCTTCTTTATAACATTTCAACTGTTTGATTATCATTTCTAAATCCTCTTCAAATCGCATATCATCTAAATATTCTCGCTTCTTTTTACTTAAATATCCATTTTCAAATGCATTATCAGGATCTATAATTTCACTTTCTAAATCGTCGAACTTCATAAACTTACTTAATAGCGATGCTGTTATTTCAATTAGTGTATTTATTAATGTCCAACCCTCCAAAGTTTCTATAGATTCTTTTAAGATTCTTTGTTTTTCCACCGCTAATTTTAATTCTAATTCTTCGATTAGCTTTTCATCCTTATTATATCTTGCCGTTGATAGCTCGATTCTTATATCATTAATTGTTCGAGACGAAAGAATATGAGGAAAGCGCGTAAATAATGTCAGATCAATATCTAATTTACTTTCAATTTGTTTAAAAGGAGAAATATTATAAAATTGACTATCCATAAAATACACAAAATAAAAACTCAGATTGTACAGCCTCTTTTCTTTAAATAGCTTAATCAATCTCTGCTCATTTGATCGATCATTAGGTCTTCCAATAACTGAAACTTTACCTCCCATATTGACTTTTACTTTACTGTTTTTTTATAAAAGCGATTAGGCTTCTCCTATTTTTTCAAACTATTTATTAGTAATAACCTTTCCGTATTCAGTGCTTTTAACCACTTATAGTAGAAAACGTTTTGAAAATTCTTAAACCAAGTGCCAAAATAATAATAACAATACTAATGACCAATATATTCTGAGCATGACTTCTGGTTCCCTTATCGTAAGTGAAAACACTTTCACCTGTTGGAAGCGTTTTTTTAGAATTATAGAAAACATAACCCATCAACAAACCGATCAAGCCTCCAAAGAATGCCAAAAAATAGCCAACCACGATATAAGCGGATTTAGCTTTTATCGGCGTTTTCAGATTATTTATTCTTTGTATTTTTAACTCAGCTAATTGTTCTTCGGAAATAGGCTTGCCTCTTTCTTCAAGTATCTTTTGTGCAAGCGCATAATCAAAATCGCCCCATTCGTCATATTTTTCAAGAATTTCCATGAGCTCATCATCAGAAAAATCGTAGAGGTAATGATCACCCTGAACGTTATCAGTTTGTTGACTGATAAGCTCCTCAATAACAGCATTTGCCTTAGGGAAATCTTCGGCATCCAATTTAATAGCTACCTTATCTTCCAGATCAGTTCCCCCTGTCAGGGTTACATCAAAAGGAGCTGAAATATCTTCAATTTGAAATTCGATTTGATGCTGTTTCAATATTTGCATTAATACTTCAGCTTCTGCTAAAGATTTGAATTTTTTATAGGTCAGAAGTTCTTTCATAAAATATGGTTTTTCAGTTAATAGAAGTTTAAACATACGCTTACTTTACACTACTATATGTTTACTTACCTCCGTTGTGTCTCCAATCCAGCAGATATCTAAAAGTGGAGGTTTTTTGTAATAAAAACAAATATTTTCTAAAGAAACAATGAATATATAGTAGTGTGCTCTTACTTAATTGATGTTACGCACTATGTCAATCGCATCGGCGAACCGACTGAGTAAGTTTTGAAGCAAATTTTGAAAAAATTGTGCTTTAAAACGCATCGAAGTTAAGTTCTTGATAGTCAAATACTTCGCAGGGTCGCCTGGCGATGCACTATGCTTTTTCTGCGTTTTCACTTGAAAAATCTCCGTTTACTCAGTGTGACACGAACTCTTCGTAACATTAGGTTACTTAATTCAAGTAGCGATACAAACAACTTAGATACATAATTCTTTTGTAAAAGTAGATAAAACGCAAATAATTATCGTATTAAAGTAAATTTGTAATTGTTTATAAAAGAACCCTATTATGAATATCCAACTGTTTTTAATAGTACTATTGACCTCAACCACATTTCAGTTATGTGGTCAGGATACAATATATTATGATATTAAGCAAAATGTGGTAGAAAATTCAAGTGAAGCTACTTACTATAAATTACTTGAAGAAAAGGAGTTTGCCGATTCTGATAGAACACTCGAAAAAATATATTTAACTTCCGGACAAATAATCTCTTTTAGAAGTTATATTGACTATAAAAACAACATGTTACATGGTAAGAGTAAAGAATGGTATCCAAATGGAGAACTAAAACTTGTTGCTTTTTATAACAATAATAGCTTGGATGGTACTTTTAAATATTACTGGGAAAACGGTCAGCTTAAGTATGAAGAAGAATACGATAATGGTATATTGATAAGCGGGGAAAAGTATGATAATGAAGGCAAAGGAGATGAACATGAAGAAGCATATCTTATTATGCCTGAATTCCCAGGTGGTGATGATGCCTTAATATTTTACTTGAAAAGGAATATAAAGTACCCTAAGAAATCTTATAAACAAGGAGTAGAAGGAAGAGTTGTTTTGACTTTTCTGGTGAATAAAGATGGAAGTATTTCGGACCTTAAAGTTGCAGAAAGCGTTAATGAAGAAATAGATACGGAAGCCTTGAGAGTAGTTTCTGAAATGCCTAAATTTATTCCCGGCAGACAAAATGGAGAAAACATAGAAGTTCAATTCGCAATACCAATAAATTTTCAACGTAGTGAATTTTTTGAAGAAGAGGAGTAGGTGAGTTTAATGTTTTGGCTATGCGCAGTGTGGGATTGAAAAATTGAATATTGTTCACTGCGACATAGTAAGCTAAACGACGAAAACCCAAACAGGTTGGGTCGTATTGCAAGCTTAATTTTAGTTTTTGTTGCCTACTGGCTAATCCTTCTTTCTTGCAATCTTAGAAGGACTTTGTCTTGTATCAAAAACATCAGCTATCCTTATTGAATTATTGATGTTATCGACTGAGTAGATTAATTTATAATGTTTGAAAATCCAATATCTATATTCAATTATTCTACCTTTCAAGTCTTCTTCAAGTTGTCCTTTGAGAGGCATTGCTGCTAAGCTTTCAGATTCTCTAATGATGGAACGGACTAAATTAGTTGCTATCTTATCACTAATTTCTTTAGAGTAATAATCATAAATTTTATCAAGTTCTTGCTCTGCAAATTCAGACCAAATCACTATGTAATCCATCTATGAACCGTATTTTGATAATAACTCAGAACTAGTTTTGAATTTTCCCTTAGCAAAATTATCTTCTGATTGCTCAATTCTTGAAATTAATTCATCTTTAGTAATAAGATTTTCAGAGTTCGTGGTCAATTCCTTCTCTTTACTTAATAACTTTTCAAAACGAGCAATAACATCTTCGCTCTGTAGTTTCAAGAATTCCTGAACAAATTCTATTTTTCTTGTTTGTAAATCCGTCATAGCAGTGTCAGTTTATACAAATTTATATCTTAAATTATAAAGGTGCATAAAATTTAATTTTTTGATTATCCACTGTTCCCAAAAGCACTCCTAATTATTTACAAGTATCATTTCGTGGTCATCGGTCTGTGGATTGTTCACAATTATAAATCCCTGAATAACGTTCACCGCATGAGGTTAATAAAGTTTGATAATCATACTTTTAAAAGTAAACATCAATAATTATTATTAATACTTCACCCCTTCAAAAAATTCATATAATATCTGAAATTCGTATAATCGAAACAAACAAAACATACCTTTTCGATAGATTCGTTTTCTGCCAGAAAAGCCTTTACCGTTTTAACGGCAATATCAGCAGCAAGGTGCTTCGGGTATTTGTAAACGCCTGTGCTTATACAAGGGAAATTAATAATCTTGCAATCATTTTCTACCGCTAATTGCAAAGCATTTTTATAACAATTAGCAAGTAACTCAGCTAACTCCTCAGCTTTATCGGCTTGCCAAACCGGACCAACCGTATGAATTACAAATTGAGCCGGCAGATTTCCAGCAGTAGTAATAACCGCTTCCCCTGTTTTGCAGCCACCTTGTTTGGTTCTTATCTTCTGGCAATCTTCTAATATGGCAGGTCCACCAAAACGATGTATTGCACCATCAACTCCACCACCACCTAAAAGGCTAGTATTGGCAGCATTTACTATTGCGTCACACTTTAGTTTTGTTATATCGCCGGTTACAGCAGTAATTCTATCTTCCATTATTTGTTCTATTAAAGTTTAAAATATATTCGCTCAACGGTTTTTGTTCATATTGTTGCTATGCTTTTTCTACATGGTTGATGGGCGTAATCGAAGTACACAACATTATTTTTTTAAGACCTTCTGCTGAAGCATATTTGCAATATGATAAGGCTTTAAACGATTCATCCAATCAATTACACTCGAAAAGCGACCAACTGGTAAACGTACCTTTTTTCTTTGAATACCCTTAATGATCTTTCGGGCAATTACATTAGGGTCATCTTTTAAAAAGTTATTGAATTCTTTAGAATCTTCAGGGTTGCCACCTCTCGAATTATTCGCAATATTCGTGTTAATTCCGGCAGGATGTACGCACATTACTTCAACTGGCGTGTCGTGCAATTCAACAGCTAAAGATTCAGAAAAACCACGCACCGCAAATTTGGTAGAACAATAAGGAGCCTGATAACCGATTCCCATCAAGCCAAAAATACTCGATATATTTACAATAGCTGCTTCAGGCTGATTTTTTAAATAAGGTAAAAAAGCTTTAGAACCATAGACAACTCCCCAGAAATTAATATCTACAACCCATTTGAAAAGCTCAATATCAATTTCTTCAACAGATAACTTTCCGGCTGCAACACCAGCATTGTTTATTAGTACGTCAACTTTTTTAAAGTGTTTGTTTGTTTTTTCGGCAAACTGAATTATAGCATTATTGTCTGAAACATCGAATGATTCAGAGATTATTGTTGTTTTCGATTCGAGATTTTTACGAGTAATTTCCAGATTTTGTGCATCAATATCATTCAGTGCAAGTTGAGCGCCTAATGCTGCAAACTCTTCAGCGAGTGCTTTGCCTATTCCCGAACCTGCTCCGGTTATTACAACTACTTTATCTTTAAAATGCTTCACGTTGCTAAGGTAGTTATTAAGTTAAAGAGTTTGTGGGTTTCGGAGTTAATCAGTTTAGGGTTAATTGAACTAAATGGTTAAACATCCCAATTGAGCATGTTAAAATTAAAAATATTTTACTACAATTTGCCCAACTACTCCTGTAAAGCAACCATTTTGGCATAATCGCCATTGTACTCAAGTAGCTCATAATGTGTTCCGCGCTCAATGATCTCTCCTTCGTTGAGAACGATGATCTCGTCGGCAGAACGAATGGTAGAAAGACGGTGAGCAATTACCAAAACGGTACGATCTTTCAGTAACTCATCAATAGCAGTTTGAACCAGCTTTTCAGATTCAGAATCTAATGAAGAAGTTGCTTCATCTAAAATTAAAATAGGAGCATTATTGAAAATAGCACGTGCAATGGTTAAGCGTTGGCGTTGCCCACCACTCAACAAATGTCCACCATCACCCACCGAAGTTCGATAGCCATTTTCGAGCTGCTCAATAAAAGCATGAGCGTTGGCAACCTTTGCCGCTGCTTCAACCTTTTTTTGGTTACTTTCACTCCATTCAACACCTAAAGCAATATTATTATAAACACTATCATTAAACAATACCGGATGCTGGCTGACTATCCCCATTTGTTTTCTGAGACTTGCCTGTGAATAGTCTTTAATATCTATTCCATCGATCAGAATAGAGCCCTCATTAACATCGTAAAAACGTGCTAATAATTTGGCAAGTGTTGTTTTTCCACTACCAGAGCCACCAACTAATGCCAATACTTTACCTTTTTCAAGCGTGAAGTTCAATTTTTTCAGAACAGGAAGTTCATTATAGGCAAAGCTTACATTTTTGAACTCGATTTTATGTTTGAAATCACTAAGTTCTGTTGCCTGAGCTAAGTCAACGATTTCATTGGGCGTATTAATGATTTCCTCTATTCTTTCTAAAGAAGCACCACCTTTTACGATTTTATAATAAGCGTCGGTCAGTGCTTTCGCCGGCGGAATGATCTGAGAAAGAATAACAAGATAGGTAATGAACTGTGCCGAGTCTATGGCATTGTTATTTAAAACCATTAAAGTGCCTAAATACAGAATAATAACAATTACGCTTATACTCAGAAATTCTGAAAGCGGAGAAGATAGATCACGACGATGCAGCATTTGAGTCATTAGTTGTGCATGTTCCTGATTGGTTTTTGAAAACTTATCTTCAAAATATTTTTCTGCATTGAATGCTTTAATAATACTTAATCCGCCCATACTTTCTTCAAGTTGAGAAAGTAATAAACCCATTCGGTCTTGTGCCTGAAAGGATACTTTTTTAAGGCTCTTGGCGATGGTTCCGATTATAATTGCAGCAAAAGGCATTACTACTAATACAGATATTGTTAAAGTAGCATTTATTGAAAATAAGAATAAGAGTGAAACGATAATATTAGCAGGTGAAACGAGCATTAATTCCAATACACTTAAAACACCCCATTCTACTTCCTGAATATCGACTGTTGCACGGGCAAGCGTATCTCCTTTCTTTTTTTCAGAAAAATAGGCAACCGGCAGCGACAAAATTTTTGCATATAATACCTGACGAAGATCGGCAACAACTCCATTTCTGATAATTGCCAGATTGTATTTAGCAAGGAAGCGAAACAAATTCTTCAGAAAAAAAACAATGATTATAAATCCACAAACCAAGAGTAATGCACCTTTCTGATCGAATTGTATGATCAGCTGCCCGAGTAAATAGTTGATATAACCAAAAAAAGCATCTGCTGAAAGAGCTAGCTCAGGTGGCGTATCACTTATTTCTTCTTTCCCGAATAAAAGTTGAAGGAAAGGATAGATCATGGTAAGAGAGAACAGAGAAAACAATATCGCCAATAAATTGAATATAATATTGGCAACACTTGATTTCGGAAAGCGTTTTATGAAAGGAAATAATTTAAAAAAAGCGTTCATAAAGCTGCTAAGTTAAAACAATGCTGTAACCTGAGCCCTGCCCGTGTTCTGCATTTTTTGTCCTTCACTCTTTTTACCGTTATAAGTCAGGCGTAGTTCAATGTGTTTAGAAATTTGCGTTCTGAAATTCAGGTTCCAAACATAGTTGCTACCCACATTCAAACCCTGAAGAATATGATTGTCAAGATTGAAGTTTTCACCGGGCGTACCATTATATTTCATGTTTATGTAAGAAATTCTTCCATCGAAAGCATTTTTTTGTGCAGCATTAAAGCGAAAACGTATCGCAGCTTCCTGATGTGTGCCTTTTTCTCCATTCACATTTTCACTATCTCTGAAAAGATAAGATAGTTCGATACCTAGCTTTGTTGAATGTTGCCACTTTAAGCTTGGTTCAATTTCAGTAAAGTCTATATTGTAGTTACTATTGGCATTGGCGGCAGAAGCATAAAAATTATTTCCGACCTTTGCATCTAAGCTAGCAGAAAAAGATTTGTTCAATACTGTTTTTAAGCGAGTACCTTGTTCTCTTAAATTCCTTTCTATACTTCCGTTTACTAATAGTTCTTTGTTTCTATTATTACTTATGAAAAGTTCAGCATTGAATGGTCGTCCTCCTCTGTTAAAAAATAAGGCATTTCTATTCGCAGTACGTTCCGATACGATACTGTTTCTGATGTTTTCTTTTACACCCCATAAAACAGGACTGTACAAAGCACCTGCATTTTCAAGCGTGTCAGTAGGGAAATGACGTACTACTTCCACCAGACTTTGAAATTCCCATTTATTAATGAATTTGAAAAACTTCGATTCATTGCTGAACCACAAACGCTTAGGAATAATATTCAGATTTTGAGTGAACTCAACAATATTCGTTCTTTGATAAATATTACTAGGAATATTGATCTGTATATAAGTAGTGTCGGGAAATTCATTTTCGAAGATCGGTCGGAATTCGTCTATTTCTTTAATATTATTCTCATTCAGATCTACCCAGACGTGGGTTCCTAAACTATTAGTTACCGGAGTAAATTCATATTCTATTACTTGTTTCTGCCCCGAACCTAGTTTGTAGTTCGTATTCGACCGGATCAATCCTTTAAAGGCTTCAAATAAATAGTTAATCTCCCCAAGTAAAGTGCGATTATCTTCCTGGTTATTGAAATTGTTTTTTAATACATCGAGGGTACGATAACTCATGCTCCAACGTAGCTGATTTTTAGGGTTCTTATTTAATTCGCCCTGAAACTGAAAGGTATTGGCTCTTGTTGCTAAGGCAAACTGTGAACCCTCCGGATTATAATCCCAACGTTGTTGCCAACTTGCAGAAAGTTTATTCGATTTTTGTTGCGGACTTTGTATAAATATTTCTGAAACATTGAAATACAAGCTTTTGGTAGAAAGTGTATCGGGTTGTGTTGAATTGGCTTCATAAGGAATTACCTTCTGTTTTTCCTGAAAAGCATTGAAGCCAAATGCCCATTGTTTTGTCTTTTCCGATTGATACCTGAAATTAATAATAGGGCGGAAAAAGCTAGTGTTCTCAGTTTCAGCAGAAGCGTGTAGATAATCTGCCCGAATCAAAGTAGAAAAGCCATTTCTGTTTATTTTGTTTTCAGCAATATGTCTGAAGCCCTGATAATTGTTTTGTTGAACGAGACTATTGATGTTATATGAAATATAACCCCATCTGTTTCGTGATAGTTTAGTGCTGAAAGAACTAAGGTGTTCATGGAAACGCAAAGATTGATTGCTGACATTCCAGTCTCGCGTGAATTCTATTGGACGGTAGTTCTCTAAAAATTCAAATTTCGACTGAACGAATTCATAATTTGCCTTATTTTCTAGCTGCCAGTTGGCGTTTGTGTCTAGTTTTAAAGTCTGTTGCCATTGCAAATTAGCTGCAAGCCCAACATCATCTTTGTCATTTAATTCCGAATAAGTATTTACATCTTTATTAGAAATGCCAATCTCGGCACTGACCGAACCATTGTTTTTAAGTTGATAACTAATGCCTGAAGTCAATAATTGCCTTTGTTGAGGACTTATTAACCGAATTACCGGTTCATAGTTCCCCGTAGGATTACCAAAATTATCAGGAGCAACCCATTCGTAAACCCGACCATTGATTCCGGCTTCTGAGAATATATAATTCCCATTCCCGAAACCAACATTAGAAAATGCTAAAGAGTATTGTGCAGTTTCCGGATTTTGGGAAAATTGATAGACCGTATAATTGCGACCATTGACAAGTGTGTCTTTTTGTTCGTATAACACTCTGTTTTCAGAATATTCAACAGAATCAACTCCGGTGTATAGCGCATTATTTATATCGTCTCCCACTTCTTTTAAGAAATCTATTTTATCATTATCCAGATCTTGTAGTAAAGGTTGATTTTTGGCATCTTGTTCAGAATATAAATGGGCATGCACTCTTAGCTTTCCTTTAGTGTATTCGGTTTCGGCAAAGGCTAAAGAACGCAAGTAGTTTTGTATCGAATATTCAAATTCTATAACAATTCTTATGTCTTTGGTAATTAGTCTGTTTGGCGTAAAGGTTATTTCTCCCAAATTATAATCTATAATATAATCCTGATCGAATCCACGAGTAAGTAGCTGACCATCAATATACACTCTTTCTGAACCAGAAAGGATAATGATAAAGTTTTCGCCATTTCTACCTATTAATTTATAAGGACCCTGATTGCCTTCTTCGCCTATAAATTGCATTCGGTTATATTCACCTCTGGCTATGGCTACAGCAGCGGTAGCACTTAATTCCCCATCATTTACATTTATGGCTGTTTTACCCTTTATTCCCTGTAATCTTTTCTGGAAATTCATAAAGTACGAGTTAGGTCTTTTTAAATCATAATCTCCGAGTATTACAGAGTTGTTATCTTTATAAACTTCAATGAAAATACGGTCAAATTCTTGTAATTGCTGTGTGTTTCCCTGTGCCTGAAAAGGAATGTTATTATCATTGATAGAAGCCCTGACCATCACATCGTTCTTAAGCTTGCCCTGCATCTGTAAATTGAATTGGGAATTAACGACTAAATCCTGATTGGAGCCTAAGGAAATACCTCTGGAAAAATTGCCGAAATAATTAAGGTTTCCAAGGTCGAAAACATCAATCGGTTCGTTCTTAAAATCATATTTATAAACATCTTTACCAAAAACGATATCCTTCGATTTTTCTAGTAATTCAACTTTTTTTCTAGATTGTTTGGCAAAAAAGTTGGCAAAATACACTCGATACATTACATTTGCTTCTTCTATGTTGGGTTTATTTACCCAAATGAAAAGACCCTTCTGGTGCTCAACATAGTAGTTTTCAGGTTTGATTAACTGCCCATTCAAGTCCTGAACCCTTAAAGACCCAAATATTATAGGTAATGTATCAATTTTAAGTGTATCATTTGAAATTGAAATGTTCTTGGTTCTATAGTTTGACAGCTCTTGTGCATTAGTAGATGTGGAGAATAGTATAAAAACTGTACTGAAAATTAGTATGATTTTTAATCTATTTGAACCATTTTTATGAAAATGGCATGTCAATTGAAAGTACAATCGTAAAAAGTAATGTATTTGCTTATTTTCTTTCAAAATTTTTTATAGAACGATAAGGCTAGGAAAATATGATTGAAGTACATTAAATTCTTGTAATTAAAGTTCTTATTTTGTTGATTACGAAAGCTATACGTATTTTGCAAAAAATGAGCAATAATAAGGGATGAAAGGTGTGGATAATATTATTAATAATTAATTAATAAAAATTACCTGTGCTAAGTAACTTGGTTGTTATTTTTAGTCTTAAGTTTGCACTTTAGTATTTTTAAGTAAAATTTGAAATTAATCTATTATACAATAAAAAATTTCTTTATGAAAAAGTTTTATTCTCTTCTTGCCCTGATGTTAATTATGACATCAGTTTCCTATGCACAAACTTTCCCTTGTGGTGATGGACAATCTTTATCAGATTGCTACTGCTTAGGAGCTGGAACATTGGTTGCTGATTCAGAGCCATGTTCTTTTGATTCTTCACAAGAGCAATTAGTTTACATTTTAGTAGATGTGAATGATGCAACTGTTGATGGAGATTTAGATGATGATTCAGTTGTTGCTGCTTCATCAAGTGGAACTTTCACTGGTGTACCTACTGGTGATTATGTAATGTACCAGTTAACAGTAGGTACTAACGATGTTGTTAGTGCAGGCGATGACTTAGCTACATTACTTACTTACCCTAATGAAGCGACTGGTTTAGCTACTGTTAATGGTCCTGATTGTGATTGCCCTGATTATAATAACACTGGTAACCTTACAGATGATGGAGGTAATGGTGTTCCTGGTGCAACTGTTACTATTGTAGATTCTGATGGTAATGTAATTGGAACTACTACTACAGATGAGAATGGAAACTTTGGATTTGACGATTTAGATGATGGAGATTATACTATCGAAGTAGATTATCCTGCTGGATATTCTGGTGATGATACTTTTGATATTTCTGTAACAGACGGAGGTAGTGATCCAATCGATGGTGGTTCTACTTTTGATAGCACTGTTTGTGAGTCATTACTTACTGAAGCAAGTGTACTTTGTCAGGATGGAGGTTCTTACAAAGTTGTTATTACTTTAGATTTCTCTGGAGCTGGTGCTACAAATGGTTTCAATGTAACTTCTACTCACCCAGGTGGATTCAATGGAGTTACTTATGGTTCTTTCGTAGATGGTAACTTCGCGAACGGAGCTGGATTCAGCTATACTATTTCTTCTGTAGATTATCCTGGTTGTGTTGTTGAATTATCTTCTAACTCAATCGATTGTACAACTACAGATGTAGAATTGATCCGTTTCGACGCTGAGGCAATCGAAGAAGGAAATGCTGTAACTTGGGTTACTGCTACTGAAACTGATAACAACTACTTTACTTTAGAGTATTCAGTAGATGGCGTAAACTTTACACCAATTGCACAGATCAATGGTTCAGGTACTACAAGTACAGGTAACTCTTACTCTTTCTTACACGATTCTTTTGAAACTGCTATTAGCTTCTACCGTCTTTCTCAAACTGACTTTGATGGTACTACTAAATACATCAGTGATGTAGAGCGTGTAGAGCGTGCTGCTGAAGAATTAAGCTTAACTAATGTTTTCCCTGTTCCAACTGCTGATCAGTTAAACATTGAGTTTATTGCTGCTAAAGCTGGTGATGCAATTATCGAAGTATTCGACCTTACTGGAAAATTAGTTGGCTCATCAAATGTTGCTGCTGCTAAAGGTGTTAACCCAGCTTCGATCGATGTTACTAATTTAGCTACTGGTACTTACTTTATCAGTGTTACTATCGGTAACGAATCAGCTACATCTAAGTTCATCAAGAACTAATTCTGATTAAATAGAAAATTATACAAAGCCCGTCCTTTTCAGGATGGGCTTTTTTATTTACCACCAATTCATCATCAATAGCAAATATTTTTGTTCCTTTGCACATTTTCTATCGGTTGACTGTACTAAAAGAACCGTTTGTCTGTTACATTACTGATGCTTACCTAAGCTTTAAAAACTGACAATGTTTGAACTGTTATCTATCTTATTAAGGAAATGGAAATTGATTGTTGGCTTAACCATTCTGGTAGCGATCATTACTGCTGCGGTTTCCTTATTATTACCTAATTACTACGATTCTACTGTGGTGTTTCAACCTGTGAGTCCTGCAACTTTCGATAGAAATGTTGTTTTTCCTGAAGAAGGATCAGATGCTAAAATATCTGTTTTCGGTGGTTCTAAGGATTCTGATAGGGTAATTACACTTGGAACATCAAGAGTATTATACGACTATCTCATTAAGAAATATAAATTATATGAGCATTATGAAATTCAACCAGATGAACGTTATGCTACTTTCAAACTTCTGGAAAAATTAAAGAAGAGATACAAAATTCAGAAGAATGCACTTGGCTCGCTAGA
This sequence comes from Chitinophagales bacterium, assembly GCA_020628375.1. Classification (GTDB taxonomy): domain Bacteria; phylum Bacteroidota; class Bacteroidia; order Chitinophagales; family UBA2359; genus JAHDDA01. The sequence continues at coordinate 124,157 of JAHDFD010000007.1, forward strand.
AGTTATTGTTTCTGATGTAGAACCCCAATTCGCAGCCGATATGGCTAACGATATATATACTAAACTCGATAGTATGAACAGAGAGGTGATTCTTTCAAAAAAACATAGTGTAGTTTCTATTCTTGAAAAACAACATACCGATCTGTCTAAGCAAACAACGCTACTGCGTGATAGTATTCAAAATATAATAACCCGTAATCCTGATGATACCATAAGAGCAGGATTCTTGAATAAATTACTTACCGAATCTACGGAATCATTTGCCAATATCAGTAAAAACCTTGAGCAGAACAAAGCCATTCTAAAGCTCGATCAGTCAACGTTCCACTTATTTGAAAAAGCAAGTCCTGCTGATAGAAAAGCAAGACCACAACGCTCGCTGATCGTTATTGGGGCAGCACTTTTTACATTTTTTGTTTTAATAGTAGCAACACTTTTTGCCAACAAGTTTGAAGCATACAGAAAGGAAGAACTTTAAATAGTTGTCTGATGATAACTACTAAAAATATATCGCCTGATTTGATTATCATTGGAACTAGCATGGTAACAGTGGTTTCCATTATTTTGGCCTTATTGCTCAATACACCTGTTCCTCTTATCATTCCGGTTGCATTAGTAGGATTAATGACCCTGACAGCTCATTTTAAGGGACTTTACTTCCTTTTAATGTCTTTATTGGTATTGTCTGTTGACCTGGAATTTGGAGGAGTTGGATTGGATTTTCCTAGTGAACCGCTGATGTTGGTATTTATGTTTTCGGGATTTGTTTACTTCATAGCACATCACAAAAGAATCGATAAATCCTTTTATAATCATCCACTGTTTATGCTATTGGCGACACATGTCATTTGGATTGGTATAACAGCATTGTTTTCCTCTTATATAAGTCTTTCATTTAAGTTTTTTCTGGCAAAGCTTTGGTATGTTGTTGCATTCGTTGTAATGGGCGGCTACTTTATTAAAAATACAGAAGACTTCAAGCAGGTTTTCTGGGCTATTTTATTACCGATGATCTTGGTGATTGTCTGGGTGTTACTGAACTTCAGATCCTATGGTTTTGATTTTGAGTTTGTGAATAAAACCATGAATCCCATATATGTGAATCATGTGGATTATGGGGTTGCCTTAGCAGTATTTTTTCCTTTTTGTGTTTTTATAAGTACCTGGTATAAATTAGGATCATTAGCGCGTTTTGTTATACACATTGGAATGGTGCTTATACTCGTAGGCATACTCTTTTCTTATACAAGAGCTGCTTATATTTCGATATTGATAATACCCTTCGCTTACTTATTATTCAAGCTGAAATTAACAAAAGTTGCCGTACCTGTTGCATTGATTACAGCAATGCTGGCTATCTTTTATCTTGCTAACGATAATAAGTATATCGAATATGCACCAGATTTTGATTCCACTATATTCCACACCGATTTTGCCGATCACTTAGGAGCAACGGTTCAGTTGAAAGACCTATCGACCATGGAGCGGGTATATCGCTGGGTGGCAGGTGCAAGAATGTGGCAGGAACACCCATATCTCGGTTTCGGACCATCTACTTTTACCAGTCATTATCGATCCTATGCCTCAACTTTATTCGTAACCTATGTAAGCGATAATGAAGAAAATTCCACCACCCATAATTATTTTTTGATGACGCTGATTGAACAAGGAGTTCCCGGATTGGTTATATTTCTTTCGCTATGTATAGCATTGTTTATTTATGGTGAAACAGTTTATCACAGACTAAAAAAAGATAGAGATAAACAATTGGTGATGGCAGTGCTGATATCTGCTTTACTGATTATGGCGAATATTATGATGGCAGACCTTATCGAAACCGATGAAATTGGAACGATGTTCTTTCTGTATATTGCCATTATTATTAATTTTGATCTGAAATCGAGAAAAGAATTGATAGAATCGAATGAAACCAACTGAAATTCAAGACCTTTATAAAAAGTTCAAAGCCTCGAAAGGGGTTTGTACCGATACCAGAAAATTACAATCAGGACAAATGTTTTTCGCTTTAAAAGGCGGTAATTTCAATGGTAATAAATTTGCCGAAAGTGCTATGGAAAATGGAGCTTCCTTTGCTGTGATCGATGAAGTAGCATTTAAGAAAAATGAACAATTCATACTGGTTGAAGACGCACTCGATACTTTACAAACATTGGCGAACTACCATCGCAGACAATTAGAAATTCCTTTTATTGCAATAACCGGAAGTAACGGTAAAACAACTACTAAAGAATTGGTGCATGCGGTATTGGCAACAAGCTTTAAAACAATAGCTACTAAGGGGAATTTGAATAATCATATTGGAGTGCCTTTAACCTTATTGTCAATTCCTGATGATACGGAAATGGCAGTCATTGAAATGGGAGCGAACCATCCTGTAGAAATTAATCAATTGTGTAAATATGCTTTGCCTAATTTTGGCTTAATTACTAATATTGGAAAAGCTCATTTAGAGGGCTTCGGAAGTATAGAAGGTGTAGCAAAAGCGAAAGGAGAATTGTTCGAGTTCTTAGAAGCTTTTGGTGGGCGTTGCTTTGTAAATATGAGTGATGATCGCGTTGCAAACCAAGCTTACTTTATACAGAAAGCCAGCCCTTATGGGAATAACAAGTTTTATAAAACCTTTGGTGAGATCGTTGAAACGAAAACACCTTATTTGAGTGTGATGTGGTACCCTAAACCACAAAGAAAAAATCAGGCTGTACCAGAACCGGTATTAATAAAAACCCAATTAACCGGAGCCTATAATTTTGATAATGTACTAGCTGCTATTGCAGTAGCCAGTCATTTTAAAATTTCAGCTGAAAAGATCAAGGAAGCAATAGAGCAATACCAACCACAGAACCAACGCTCACAGATAATCGAAAAGGAAGATCATACCATTATTCTGGATGCTTATAACGCTAACCCAACTAGTATGCACTCGGCATTGGATAATTTTAGAAATATAAATGCTGAAAGGAAAATGGTTATACTTGGCGATATGTTGGAACTGGGTGAGTATAGTAAAGAGGAGCATCAACAAGTGGTTCAGAAGCTGATAGAAATGCAAGTAGATACCGTTTGGTTGGTTGGTAAAGAATTTGGGGAGTCAACATTTCCACAGGGTTTTACACACTTTGATAGCATAGAGGCTGCCTATGCCGAATGGAAGGAAATGAATAAAGCCGGTTACTATTGCCTGATAAAAGGATCAAGAGGAATAGGCTTGGAAAAGATCCTGCAATAAAAAAAGGATCGAGCTTAGTTAAGCACTCAATCCTAAACAAAAATAATTTAAAAGCTATGTTATTATTTTTTAGCTGTCTTACGGCTAAAAGCTAGTATTGCTTCTATACAGGCATCGCTAGGCGATTCGTTTAACTCAGGCAAGCATTCTGCTGCCTTATTCAAGGTTGAAATAGTTTCACGTTCCGACGTATTCTTTGTAATATTCATCAACTCTAAATTCAATAGAATCTCATCTGAATAGTTGAAAAAAAATGGACCGTAAGTATTGGAAGATAAAGTAGAGATTTGGATCATTTAAACAATTTGTGATTAATAATATGCTCTTAAAACGTCAGCAATTTTCCGATTATTGTAATTATGGTATTTTTTCCACATATTTTTTTAAAAGCTTTTCCACATAAAAAATTGTTTCAATACCAAACCACCATATCAGGGGATTCGGCAAGCTCACCCTGATATGGTGGTTTTCCAATCCTGCCGAACTCATCTCCTAGTCATGCTGAACTCGTTTCAGCATCTCCTCGAAATGTGGTTTGAATACTACTGAATTCGTTTCAGCATCTCCCCGAAAAGCGGTTTGACTTTCACAATTTTATGTTTCCGAAGCCTAAGACAATATTGAACGGTTTATTAGATTTCGGCATGCGCCAAAATGACCATCACACCAAAACAGCTCAAACACCTGAATAACTTTTTGCTCATAGTATTTCCTTCTAAAGGAATTAAATAAACAAGACTATTCCTTCACAAACTTTTTGGTGAAAGAACGCCCATTTTGCAGTACATTAACCAAATAAATACCACTTTCCCATTGCTGAATATCGATAATGTTTTCATTGAGTAATTGCTTTTTAGAAAAGACCAATGTACCGCTGCTATTATAGATATTAATAGCTTGTATATTCCTTACTTGTTCTAGTTGAATATTCAATTGATCTTTCGCCGGATTAGGAAAGAGCTTAAAATCATAATAAGGCTGTAAGGGAATAACATTAGAAGTATAATACGCCTGCATTCCGGGATCATTGGGTTCTGGTGTATATAGCCACTGAAAAGGTTCAGCACAAATATCATTTTGAATACAACCCTCTTCATCTATCCACGCCCATAATACATCTTGTCCGGTTTCCCCTTCATTATTTTCAGTTCTGATAGAACCAAAAAGTAAATACCCACCTTGAGGATGTTGAAAGAAGTTGGCGGACTGTATAGAAAATACATCCCGTTCGTTGATGCCAGAATCGTGTAAGAAAGCATAGGATCTGGTCCATAGTACTTCGCCAGAAGAAGATATTTTTTTAAAGAATAAAATATCTGGCCAATCAGCACCAAAAGGAGTTTCCTTAGCCCAATTAGTATATCCATACCCTGCAAAAACTATATCATTATTTTCTAAAATAATAGGTCTTTGAAAGTAATACTCCATAGTATCTTCAATATGAAGTGCCCATTGATGTTCAAAATCTTGATTTACATAAGTCATTTGCCATGCACTATGGTTTAACCTATATCCAAAAACAACAGAAACATTATTGGTTAAGACTCTTGAAAAGAATAAATAACCATCTTGATATTTAGAAAGAAAATTACCCGTCTGCATATAAAAAGTAGCTTCAGGAGCATTAACGCTACTTTCAGGTGAAATGGTAAGACTATCATTCGCAAAGGGATTTTGAATAGACCAAATAGTATCATTCTCAATCGGGCAATACTTATACAGCTTATGCCAAAAGGCAAAGTTGCTTTCTTCTTCTAATTGTGGATGTATTCTTTCTTCAGTTCCAGAAATCAAGAGCTTTCCATCATAATCAATGATAATATCATTAAACAGGGCAGGACGTGGTAAGGTATTGACCTCAAAATACTGATCAAATTCCAGCTCTTTATTAGTAGCAAGTAAGAAGGCTTTAGAATTCCAAAGGGAGTTGTTTAGAGCTTTGTTGCCAACAACAAAAATATTTTGAGAGTTTTCTAAAGTTGATTGAACACTTAGATAATCATTTTCATTGAAATCATGTACCAATACTTTATCAAACTGCCCATTATATTCTAGTTCTAATAAAGTAATTGCTCCAATAGATCCACCTCCATTCCCGACAAATAATAATTGATTTCCATTTAAAAGGTTTTTTTGAAGAAAAGCTGAACTAATTCTGTTAGAATCAATTTCACAAGTTTTATTATACCATTGTAATTGACCATTCCAATTATAAGCCAGCATTTTATTACAAAGTTGTTCATTATTAGCGAATCTATTTTGTCCAGCTAAGATTAAATCATTGTTGGCTTCTGCAACTCTATGTATACTACCGTCGGGGTAGATTTCGGAAAATCAGATTTATGTTTTCTAAAGATATTTATCTGCAAATCAATGACTTAATACAAGAATCTTGATTTATTCATTTTCAGAAATTTATGCCGTTTACAGTATATATGTCTTAAAGAGTCTCTAAGTATATAAATACCATAAGTATCTATTTGAGCCGAGGCACAAAAGAGACTTATGGTATTGCAAATAAATATAATTAAGTATTTCATTAGTGAATGATAACTTTCTTATTGGCTAAGTTACTAAGTTTTTGCGC
>JAHDFD010000040.1 GCA_020628375.1 Chitinophagales bacterium
ATTCAATCTATTTTAATACAAAATTAGATAAACCACATAAAATCATAAAGTGCCCCCCAAATTGGGGATGAGCCACATTATTTTTCTAAAATAAAGTTAGCATTTTTATTGACAATGAACCATTGACTATTGACCATTCGATCTATCGCAACTTAGGTTTTAAATGTGTTTTTTACACTGTCAGAATTTTCAGAAAAAACAAAAAACCTGAAGATTAGTTACGATCTTCAGGTTTTTCAATATTAGTTTATTCAGCTTCCTGAATTACATCAACTTCGATACGCTTATCCTGATTGGCTAATTTCCATGCAGTATGGAAAACCAATCTTGCGCGATTCTGAAGTGCATTATAAGCAATTTTATCAGGGGTATCGGTTGGCTTGTGATAATCTTCGTGTGTTCCGTTAAAATAGAAGATGATCGGAATATTATGCTTAGCGAAATTATAGTGATCTGAACGATAATAAAAACGATTCGGATCGTCTTTATCATTGTATTCATAATCAAGTAGGATATTCGTGAACTCTTTATTCATTTGCTCATTGATCGCGTGTAACTCGGTACTCAACATATTTGAACCAATGATATATACATAATCACCATTATCATGATCTTTATCGATACGTCCAACCATATCAATATTCAAATTCGCCACGGTATTCTCCAATGGAAAAACCGGATTATCTGAATAATGTGCTGAACCTAACAAACCTTTTTCTTCGGCAGTTACCGTCATGAACAATATACTTCTTCTTGGTCCGTAACCTGCCGCTTTCGCTTTAGCAAATGCTTCAGCAATTTCAAGAACTGCTACAGTACCAGAACCATCATCATCGGCACCATTATAAATTCTGCGATCTCCATCTTCAGCTCCCAAGTGGTCGTAGTGTGAAGTAACAACGATCAATTCATCTTTCAGATCGGTTCCTTCCATATAACCCAATACATTTTCGCTATTGAATGTTTCTACATCTTTCCCCACATTAAAAGCAATCGATTTACTTTCAGAGAAAGACTTTGCCTTCATTTTTTTAGCGATCTTTTTCTTGGATTTTGCCAGCTTTTTGGAATTAAGTATTTTATCTGCCATTTCCGGAGAAATATAAACATAAGGCGGAAATTCTTCGCTCTCTTCTGTTTGTAACTTCATAGAACGTTGTTTCAGATAATGTCCCCAACGCCCCATATTCTCTTTCAGGTCTTTGTCGATGCTCATGATCGCCTTTGCACCTTTTTTCTTAGCTGTACCAAACTTATAATTGCGATCTTTACTCCAGTTCGATCTTTCTTCTGTTCCTGAAAGAAGATACTTGCCATCTTTCTGAGGTTCGCCCTGCATTAATACAATGACTTTGCCCTTTACATCAACACCTTTATAATCGTTGTACTTTTCATCTTCAATTCCATATCCCAGAAAAACGATCTCATCAGCATTCAACTTCATACCTTCTTGTTCAGGCCAGGCATAAAAATCATCTAGAAAAGTAAATTCCATATCATCGATCTCAATTGTTGGGCTTTCATTCCAACCACCTTCCTGTAAAGGTACTTGTTGGTAATAACTATTCTTTGCACCCTTTACCGGACCTTCAATTCCTAATTTCTTAAAATGCTCAGAAATATAACGCGCGGCCATTTTCTGTCCTTCTTTTCCTGTTTCACGCCCCATGTATTCATCTCCGGCAATCGTCATCAGATGAATTTTCAGATCAGCCGCATTGATCGTTTCTGCAAAATCTGCTTGCCCCATAACCGGACCATGTGCACTTACAACTTCACTTGTGCTTTCTTTAACAACTGCATCACTTAAGTAAGCAGCCGGCACTTGTTGTGCACTTAAAACTGTACTTGCCAGAAGTGGAATTAATAATAATTTTTTCATTGTTTTAATTTAGAACTCAGACTATGCGGTATTTAGAGTATGTTTAAATTTGATAAATCAAGCATACTCTTAAAGTTTTCGAGATTTTGTTCATAGTCTGTCATAAATCTCAAAATCTATTTTTTCTGACTACAAATTTAATTGGTTTCAAATATATTTTGTTCATCGTGAGAAAGCCTTAATCGAATCGGGTATTTATTATTCAGATAGTCGAAAAGTTTTTCGGCACAATAAACCGAACGATGCTGTCCACCAGTACATCCGAATCCAACTTGCAAATGCTGAAAGTTCCTCTTCATATATTTCTGAATAGAAGCATCTACCATTGCTTTTGCATTTTCAAAGAAGTGCAATATTTCTCCTTCTTCCTCTAAAAAGTCAATAACCCCTTTATCTCTTCCGGTCAGTTGCTTATAAGCATCGTATCTACCCGGATTGTGTATGGCTCTGCAATCGAACATAAATCCTCCACCATTTCCCGACAGATCGAAAGGGAAACCTTTCTTTTTATAAGAAAAGCTATGTATGCTTACCGTTAGTTCATTTTCAGGAAGTTCAAATCTGAATTGCTCTGCCCATCCACTATTATTCAAATTCTGGAACAAGCTTTGCAATGCAGGTAAGTGAAGGGGTATTTTCCCTGAGTTGAATAAGTAATTAATATTATGCAAAGCATTCGGAATACTTTTCAGAAAATATGGCTTTTTTTCAAGCAAACCTCTGAAGCCGTAAGCTCCCAAGACCTGGAGCAAACGCGCCCCTACGAAACCATAGAAGAACTCGACAGCATGGGTTTCGACAGGCATTTCTTTTGCTGATTCTTCTAAGTAAAAGTTGAATAGTGCTTCTCTTGTTGCTTCGGGTAACTGTACACTGCTTTGATATAATAAAGAAGCCAGATCGTAATATAAAGGTCCTCTTCTTCCTGACTGAAAATCTATGAAGTAGGGTTTTTCTGCTTTAAAAAGAATATTTCTCGATTGAAAATCGCGGTGCATAAAATACTTCCTGTCAGCTTTCATTAAGAAAGCACACAGCTTATCGAAATCTGTTTGTAATGCCGATTCGTCGAATGGAATACCACATAATTTGGCGAAGTAATATTTGAAATAATTAAAATCCCAATGTAGCGCTTTTGCATCGAATGCCTGTACGGGCTTACACAGTTCAAAATCGAAATGCTCTGTTCCTTTTGTCTGCCACTGAATGAGTTCTTTTATAACCGACTGGTATTTTTCAAGTAATATCGAAGGAAACTCTGTTTGTTCTTTGCTATTCAACCAATGCTTTTGAACCAAACCATAAAGGCTTTCATTTCCCAGATCTTCCTGTATGTAAAACTCATCGTTTTTTACAAACACTTCAGGTACATTCAGCTCTTTTGATCTGAACCAATTTGCCAATTCAATGAAGGTCTTATTTTCTAGTTGATCATTCCCATGAACACCAATATAACTTTGATTATCCTTGGTCAATAATCGATAATATTTTCTTGGAGAAGCAGAAGCAGGCAAGGCTTCAATGGTTGCTATTTCTATATTCAATTGCTTTTGTGCTAATTCTGCAATCTTCTTTGTTGCTTTATGCTGCATGCTAGCAAAGTTAAGGATGCAGCTATTATCATGAATATTACAGCTACTAGTTTCGATTTTTCTCCCTACATTTACCGTATGGCGAAACTCAAAACCATTCATATTTGTCAGAATTGTGCTTACGAGTCGGCAAAATGGGCAGGGAAATGCCCTTCGTGCGGCGAGTGGAATACTTTCATAGAAGAAACACGTGAAGCAGGTAATAAAAAAGCAGAAACCGTACGTTCAACAGGTGTAACAGTAAATGCAGCAGTTAAGATCGGGGAAGTTAATAGTGGCGATGTGGTTCGGATAAAAACGCCCGACGCTGAATTTAACCGAGTATTAGGTGGTGGCGTAGTTCCGGGTTCTATTGTACTCATAGGCGGTGAACCGGGTATTGGTAAATCAACGCTCATGTTGCAAACTGCTATACAGTTACAAGGTTTTACCATTGCTTATGTTTCAGGCGAAGAAAGTCAGCAGCAAATAAAAATGCGCGCTGATCGTCTGGGTATCAAAAATGAAGAATGTTATCTGATAACAGAAACCAACTCCCAAAAGATCATCAAACATTTTCGCAATCTTCAGCCTGACCTTTGTGTTATCGACTCGATTCAGACTTTGCAATCGCCCTATATAGAATCGACTGCCGGTAGCGTTTCACAAATTCGTGAATGTGCCGGAGAATTACAACGCTATGCGAAAGAAACCAATACGCCCGTTTTCGTTATTGGACATATTAACAAAGATGGTGCTATTGCAGGACCAAAAGTGTTGGAACATATAGTTGATACGGTGCTACAATTTGAAGGCGACCGACATCATACTTACCGTTTGTTACGCACCATTAAAAATCGTTTTGGATCTACAGCTGAAATCGGTATTTATGAAATGCTTTCCAATGGCTTGCGTCAGGTTTCTAATCCTTCTGAATTGTTGATTACACAAACTGAACAGCCTTTGAGTGGTGTGAGTATTTCAGCAACCGTTGAAGGCATGCGTCCTTTACTGATAGAAACACAGGCATTGGTGAGCAAGGCTGTTTATGGAACGCCACAGCGCAGTACAACGGGCTTCGACATAAAGCGTTTACACATGCTTATTGCTGTTCTGGAAAAACGCTGCGGTTTCCATTTAGGCGATAAAGATGTATTTGTGAATATTGCAGGTGGATTGAAGGTAGAAGATCCGGCGATTGATCTGGCAATTGTTGCGGCTTTGTTGTCGAGTAATGAGGATATTGCGCTTTCGGGAAAAATGTGTTTTGCTGGAGAGGTTGGACTTTCAGGCGAAGTGCGTACGGTTACCAAAATAGAACAGCGTATCGGAGAAGCGGAAAAGTTGGGTTTTCAGCAAATTTTTATCGCAAAGAACTACAAAGGACTGAACCCTAAAAATTTTAAAATAGGCATAAAACAAGTGGCTACAGTTGAGGATTTGTATCGGGCGGTGTTTTAGTGTTTGATAGAGAATCGTCAAAAAAAGTGGTATTCTTTTATGTTACTTCGACCGCTTCGGCGGTCCGATTCGCTTGAATGCAAGCCCAGCCAGTTACCGAAGGGTCAGTGAGCGGAGTCGAACTGACGACAGACTACAAGAATGTTGCCTTATACCATCTTTTAAGCGTTCCTCTAGAGGAGAGTGAATAATATAAATCACCACGTTTTATACTTCAAAAACTAGCATACAAAAATGACGACGAAGTGTGTCATTCAGAGCGGAGCGAAAAATCTGGAGATTACAATTTGAATTTTAATATAACGTACATTTATGAGTGTGTAAATCACTGTCAAGTGAAGCCAAATAATACGATTTATCCCCTGAAAAATAGTGAGGTGTCTATATTTCGGCTTCATTACATTACGCTCAATATGACACGATTATTTGTACGTTTTTTATTTCTAATTTTGTATTATGGATGGATTCTTCATTTCAAATTTTGCTTTGCTTATTTTCCATTCTGAATGGTTTGTCATACGATGACAGGAAATACAAAGAGGTCAACAGTAGAAATGTGTCATTCAGAGCGGAGCGAAGAATCTGGAAATTATGGGTGGATTTCCAAATTTTAATTTATATCTATAACCACATCACTACACATCTGGTTTTAAAGACTATTAATTAGTTAAAAAACAGAGTTAACGACGAGGCAATGCCTCGTCGCTACTGTACAAATTATGTTTAATGTATAGTGTGATCTGATCTATAATTTATTATGGCGTTGTTGCATAAAGATTTTGAAAATAGGGAGCAAATCCTTAGATTGGTA
>JAHDFD010000033.1:0-5703 GCA_020628375.1 Chitinophagales bacterium
AAAGTTATGTGTTTCGGCAAGATTGCGGCTTAATTCTTTTCCGAAGTATTGATTAAAAATACTTACTCCAAATTCACAACAGATCATATCAAAACTCAATTCAATAAAAAAACTTATCTTTGCAGACTTTTTGAACCTTATTTTTTAACCCGAAAACAAGTATTTTACTTGGTTTTCACAAACTTTTATCAGTTTTGACTGAAGAAGAAAAGAATTTAGAAGCTACTGAAAATGAATCAGTAGATAATCAAACTGCTGAAGAAACAGCAGAAAATGCAAAAGAAGTTGTTTTTGAAGCTGTGGATGAAGCAGCTTTAACGCCACACGATGAATTTGACTGGGATGCAGGTAATAACTTAGCACCTCCTTACAGTAAAGATGAATTCGTTCGTTTAGAAGATCTTTATGGCAACACTTTCACTACTATTAATGACCATGAAATTATCAATGCACAAGTTGCTTCTGTTACTAAATCAGATGTAGTATTAAACATTGGTTTTAAATCTGATGGGTTAATTGCACGTACAGAATTCCGCGACATGCCAGAATTGAAAGCTGGTGATACTGTTGAAGTGTATGTAGAAAGCAAAGAAGATGCAAATGGTCAATTGATCTTATCTCGTCGTAAAGCGAAATTAGTTCGCGCCTGGGAAAACATTGTAGATGCTTACCAAACAGAAAAAGTATTAAAAGGAAATGTTGTAAGCAAAACAAAGGGAGGATTAATCGTAAACGTTCAAGGTTTGGAAACTTTCTTACCTGGTTCTCAAATCGATGTTCGTCCAATTACAGATTATGATGCTTATGTTGGTAAAACAATGGAATTCAAAGTTGTTAAGATCAACGAAGCTATCAAAAATGCGGTAGTATCTCACAAAGCATTGATCGAAAGCGACTTAGAAGAACAACGTCAACAAATTATTTCTCAGTTAGAGAAAGGACAGGTATTAGAAGGTGTAATCAAAAACATCACAGATTTCGGTGCATTTATAGATTTAGGTGGTGTAGATGGATTATTATACATTACCGACATTTCTTGGGGACGTGTTAACCACCCGAATGAAGTATTAGAAAATGGTCAGTCTATTAACGTTGTAGTATTAGACTTTGACGATAACAAAAAACGTATTTCATTAGGTCTTAAACAATTACAACCACACCCATGGGATGTATTAGAAGAAGATATTAAAGAAGGTTCTACTGTTAAAGGTAAGATCGTTAATATCGAAGACTATGGAGCATTCATCGAAATCAAGCCTGGTGTTGAAGGTTTAGTACACATTTCAGAGGTATCTTGGTCAAATCAGCCAATTAACTCTCGTGAATATTTCAAATTAGGTCAGGAATACGATGCGAAAGTTGTTACTATCGATCGTGAAGAGCGCAAAATGTCGCTTTCAGTTAAGCAATTAACAACCGATCCTTGGTCTAATATTGCTGAAACATTCCCAGTTGAAAGCCGTCATACCGGAAAAGTACGTAACGTAACTCCTTACGGTGTATTCGTAGAATTACAAGATGGTATTGGTGGAATGGTACACATTTCAGACTTATCATGGACGAAGCGTTATGCTCACCCTTCTGAGTACACACGTCCGGGAGAAGATATTGAAGTGGTAGTTTTAGAAATTGATGCAGAGAACCGTAAACTTACTTTAGGACACAAACAAATCGAGGAAGATCCATGGGATACTTTCGAATCGATTTTCCCAATTGGTGCTAAACACGAAGGAACTGTTGTGAAGAAAGATGATAAAGGAGCTGTAGTTCAATTACCTTATGGTGTAGAGGCTTATTGCTTTAACAGACACCTTAAGAAGGTAGATGGAAATGCTATTTCTTTAGATGAGACTATCGAGTTCATCGTTACAGAATTCAGCCGTGATGATAAGAGAATTATCGTTTCTCACTCTGAAATTCAGCGTAGAGCTGAAGGTGGTGCAGTTGATGATAACAGAGGCAACAAGAAAAAGTCAGGTGGAAAAAAACGTTCAGAATATGTATCTGGCGGTAACAATGACAAGTCTACATTAGGAGACTTAGATGTATTAGCTGAATTGAAGCGTAAAATGCAGGAAGGAGATAAAGATGAAAAGTAATCTTTATAAACTGAATAATAAAAGCTAAATAAAAGCCTCTGAGTTGGAACTAATTCAGGGGCTTTTTTATTATAAAGCTTGAAATGAATTATTATAAATGTATATCGAATGCATTATAAACTAAATTTCTTAATTTACAATATAATTATCATTAGGCATACTTTTAGTAATTCAGAATATTATGATATAACCTGTTTTAAATTGTATAATTAAAAAACAGCTACAAATTGACTTTTCTATTTTGCCCAGGCAAGATCGAAATATATATGATAAAACACTCTTAGCATTATTATTAATTATTGAACTAGTGTTCCATTATTGAGAACCGTATCGAATTAAATTATTACAAATGAAAAATCAGATTGTCCTTTGGGGAAAAGACGACCAAGATGCAGACATTTTGGTAACGCTGCGTTTACGCGTAGAAGATCGTAAAGTAGATTTATGGACATTTAAAAAAAGCGATTTAGACGAAACTTTCGTCGAAAAAATGTTTGAAGACTGGGCAAGTATCGATCCTGCCGACTTTCCTCAACCCTTTGAACATGTTGAACGCGAAGTAACCAACTCAGAATTACTTCCGGAAAACATTAAAACCACTCAAACCGATTTAGTTATTCGTGCTGAAAAAGAATGGTACTTCCAGGTATTGGCGTATCAGGTATTCGAACAGTTAAAAGTTGAAATTGCAGCTTTTTCAGAGCAGGTAAAATCTTTAACTACACATAGTCAGGATTTCTGGGATGAAGCAGTTTCATTCAGTAATAAAATAAAAGACCATGCAATGGCGCGTACCTTGATGCGCCCACAGATTACTGAACTTCGTAAAACATTGGATACTTGTTTCGATCATTTGAAGAAGTTAATGTCTGCCGACAGAAAAGACTTTGATAAACAAGCAAGTGAAAACTATGAAGCAGTTGTTGGCAAATTAGGAGAATTCAGAGACAGAATCGAGAATAACGAAAATTTCAAAGAAATTTTCGATCAGTTGAAAGTATATCAACAAGACCTGAAAGAGGTAAAACTCAAAATGGCTCAGAGAAAAGACATTTGGGGTAAGTTAAATGAAGTATTCAACTTGGTTAAGTCTAAAAGAGGTACTCAGAATGCAGGAAGATTGGAAGGCAGAGTTGCCGGATTGAAAAAAGCAATTGACAGAATGGAACGTTCTGTTAACAGAGATGAAAAAGATCTCGCCTATCATAAAAATGCTGTCGAAAATGCCGGTTCTCGTATGGAAGTTCAATTAAGAGAAGCTAAAATGCAGCTTTTAGAGACTACACTTGAATCTAAAAAAGAGAAGCTGGATGATATGCATAAAACTTTTGCTGATCTTCAGAGCAAGTTGAGCAAATCTCAGGAACAACTCGCGAAAAACAAAGAGAAGGAAGAAAAGCAGGAAAAACCAGTTAATGAAATTGCTGAAGCAGCTGAGGAGAAAGCCAAAGGTTTAGTTGCTGAAAATACCGAAGCTGTAAAAGAGGCCACTAAGGAAGAAAGTGAAATTTTAACAAGTGGTACAGCAAGCGATAAAACAGATAAAGTACTTGACAAAGCGGAGGCAACTAGTAATAAAGTTGAAGCAGCTGTAAATGAAAAAACAAGTAAGATCGAGGAAATGATCGCTAAAGGTGAAGAAAAGATCGACGAAACACTTGAAGGGAATGATGCTGTTAAAGAACCTGCTATTGAGGATATAGAAGATAAATTAGATGATGTTGAAGTAACTGTAGAAGATGTTGTTTCTGATTCAGCTGAAGATATTAACGAAGCAAAAGAGAAAGCAGAGGACAAACTTGATTCTTTAAGTGAAAAAGCAGAAGAAAAGTTTGAAGAGGCAAAAGAAAAAGTGAGTGAAGTTGCTGAGAACCTGAAAGATAGTATCGAAGAAAAAACAGGGGTGTCTTTTGAAAGCATGGAGGAGAAAGGAGAAGAGTTTGTCGAAAATGTAATGGATAAAGTTGGCGGCTTCTTCAGTACAATGAAAGATAAAGCTGAAGAAGCTTTTGATTCTGCTCACGACTATGTAGCCAAAAAGGCAGAGGAATCAGAAGATAAAAACGAGGGCGAAAGCAAAGAGGAAAATGACGATAAAAAAGATGCTTAATCAGTTATTAAGGTTAAGCTCTTAATTATATATTAAAGCCCACGAACTAATAAAGTTTGTGGGCTTTATTTTTGGTTATCGTTAAAGAAGAATGATATTTCATGTATAGAAATTCTAAACTTTGTAACAAAATATATACAGTTCATAAGAAATCTACAAACCTATTTCTATAAACAGACTGTGAAAAAATTGAAATTTTAGTGTTAAATCACCCATTTTTAGCAATATCTGATAAAAATTGAAAAAAAAAGATGTTTTTTTTGGCAGATGGAATAAAAATTGCCAATATTTGTATATATTTATGATTCGGATTCAACTTTTAGCATCTTACCTACATCTAAAGTGTAGAATCCTGATTAACTAAAAATTCTTTTATAGAGCATAGACAATTACTTAAAACTTAATTTTTAAAACTTAAATCGTTTAAGTATGTCTATCGCATTAAAGAAAATGGACGACCAGCAATTGGTTCGTGCTTATGTATCAGGAAAAGAAAACGCACTTGCAGAACTAATTTTCCGACACAAGCAAAAAATTTATACATCTATTATCTTGTTCGTTAAGAGTGATGTTATTGCTGAAGATATTTTTCAGGATACTTTCGTGAAAATTATCGAATCCTTACGTAGGGGACGTTACTCTGAAGAAGGGAAATTTCTACCTTGGGCAATGCGTATCGCTTACAACCTTTGTATAGATCATTATCGTAAAGGAAAACGTACGCCTACCATTACCAATACCGAAGGCTTCGATATCTTCAATGTACTACAATTCTCAGATGAAAACGGGGAAACTTCTATGATCAAAGAAGAAGGTCGAGCTAAAGTACGTAAACTTATAGACCAACTTCCTGCTGAACAGCGCGAAGTGGTGATTTTACGCCACTATGCAGATATGAGCTTTAAAGACATTGCTCAAATGACCAATGTAAGTATCAATACTGCTTTAGGACGTATGCGTTATGCCCTGATAAATATGCGTAAAATGATCGAAGAGCCAGCAGTAACCGTTACTGCTTAATTAAAAGTATTTTATTTTGATTTAGAAACCGAAAAGTTCTTAGGAGTTTTTCGGTTTTTTTATAGCTTCTCCCCTACCCAAGCCAAATAATCAAAATTATTGAAAGGTCGGTTTTCTGCTTTATTCTGCTTTAATTCTAAAAGCTGATCATTCAGTTTTTTGAATTGTTCTTTTCTTTATCTGTGAGGTAACTCAACGAGTTTTTTTAAAGCACTTAAAATTACCTTTTCCAAGGCAGAATTTAAGTTATAAAAACATTTAAAAAGCAGCAACACAATATCAGGTGAAAGTCATTTTGGCATATACCGAAATCTCAAAACTTTTAGGTTTGTCTTAAACTTTGAACGCGAACGTTTACCTTTAATGCTATGTACCCATAAAAGTGCAAACATAGGTATAAGGCTAAATGTTAGGGCTTTAGATTCTGGTAAACACCAGAATGACATGTCCTTGTAGTTGTGCCATAACTTTACA